>NZ_CP039695.1:2837500-3137500 GCF_005145025.1 Novosphingobium sp. EMRT-2
TCATAGTGATCCGGTGGTCCCTCGTGGAAGGGCCATCGCTCAACGGATAAAAGGTACGCCGGGGATAACAGGCTGATGATTCCCAAGAGCTCATATCGACGGAATCGTTTGGCACCTCGATGTCGGCTCATCACATCCTGGGGCTGGAGCAGGTCCCAAGGGTTTGGCTGTTCGCCAATTAAAGTGGTACGTGAGCTGGGTTCAGAACGTCGCGAGACAGTTTGGTCCCTATCTGCCGTGGGCGTCGATACTTGAGAGGAGTTGCCCCTAGTACGAGAGGACCGGGGTGAACATGCCTCTGGTGTACCTGTCATTCCGCCAGGAGTGCAGCAGGGTAGCTATGCATGGACGGGATAACCGCTGAAAGCATCTAAGCGGGAAGCCTCCCTCAAGATAAGGTATCTTCGAGTCGTGATAGACCATCACGTTGATAGGCCGGGTGTGGAAGTGCGGTAACGCATGAAGCTAACCGGTCCTAATAACTCTGTTCATGCTTGAGAATCCCGCCATCAATGACAGGCCTGCCCTTGCAGGTCCCGTCCAACGATGTCGGACGATACCAGCCAACTTAACAACATCGCAAAATCCATCCCCAAAGGATGGACCCAATGCATCGATACAATCCGTCGGCTCCATTGCCTGGTGGCCATAGCGTCTGTGAACCACCCGATCCCTTCTCGAACTCGGCCGTGAAACCAGTCCGCGCCAATGGTACTAACGCTCAAGCGTTGGAAGAGTAGGTCGCCGCCAGGCATTGTAGCCGACGGATTATCACAATCAAAAACCCATTCATGATGATCAGACAAAAGCCTGCCTTCCCGGCGGGCTTTTTGTTTGTCTGCGTTTCGCGAACCGAAGCGGACCTTTTGTTGCAACAAAGCATCAGGCGATTGTCGAAAATGCACCCGGGTGCATTCGATGCTGGCGCGCCCCGTAAATGGCCCTAGAACACCCTCATCCACCGTTCGCCCGGCGTGGCATGGGAGAGGATGCGGGAAAACTGCACCGCGCCGGGCGTTACGGGGATTTCAGCTCTGACAGTTTGAAGTCTCAGCGCTTCTCGGCTGCGCTGTTGGCGTCTGCCTGCTCGGCGCTCCACACCTTGCCGCCGCCGACCCACGTCTCGAGGACTTTGGTGGCGCGGATTTCCGCCGGGCTGGCGAACATCGGATCGGTATCGACGAACACGAAATCCGCGCGCTGCCCGGGCGCGAGGCGGCCGAAGCGTTGCTCGGCAAAGCCAGCCCATGCCGCCGCGCTGCTATACCCGGCCAGCGCGCTGGCCCGGTCGACGCGTTCCTGCGCCTGCCATCCGCCGGCGGGCTGGCCTGAGGCGTCTTCCCGGCTGATCGCCGCGGCGATACCGGCAAAGGGATCGGCCTGTTCCACCGGCGCGTCCGAACCGAACGCGAGCGTTGCGCCGGCCGCCTGGAGCGAATGCCAGGCATAGGCACCAGCGAGCCGCTGCGGCCCCAGGCGGGCTTCCGCCATCAGTCGGTCCGAGGTCTGGTGCACCGGTTGCATCGAGGCAATGATGCCGTTGCGTCCGAACCGCGCGAAATCGGCCGGGTCGACGATCTGCGCGTGTTCGATGCGCCAGCGACGATCGCCCTTGTAGGTCTGCGAGAGATCCTCGACGGCATCCAGTACGGCGGCGTTGGCCTGATCACCGATGGCGTGCACCGCGATCTGGAAGCCGTCCATCGCCGCTCGGCTCATCAGGTTGCGCAATTGCGTGTCCGACAACTGGGGCAGTCCGCGCGTGCCGGGCGCATCGGCATAGGGGGCCTTGAGCCATGCCCCGCGCGATCCCAGCGCGCCGTCCATGTAGAGCTTCACCCCGTTGAGGCGCAGCCGGTCCTGATAGAGCCACGGGGTGGGGGCGGGACCGGCGATCAGCGCCATCTGATCGATGCCGGCGGCATAGGCCATGATCCGGATATAGAGTTCGTTGCGATCGCCGGCGCGGCGATAGGCCTGCCAGTCCTCGATGCTGGTGCCCATGTCGGCCACGGCGGTCACCCCGCGCCGGAACAGCAGGCGCTGGGCGGTCGCCAGCGCGACATCGCGGTCGGCCGCGCGCGGGGCGGGGACCACGCGCGCCACCAGCGCTTGCGCCGCATCGACCAGCACGCCCGCCGGTGCGCCGGCGGCGGTGCGTTCGAGATGGCCGCCGGCAGGGTCCTTGGTCTGCGCGGAGACGCCGGCGGCTTTCAGCGCCGCGCTGTTGGCCCAGCCGGCATGGCCATCGACGCGTTCGAGCCAGACCGGCTTGTCGGCCACCACCGCATCGAGTTCCGCCGCGGTGGGAAAGCGCCCCAGCCCCCAGCTTTCCTGGTTCCAGCCACGCCCGATGATCCAAGGACGATCGGGATGTTCGGCAGCATAGCTCTTGATCCGCTCCAACGCCTCGGCCAGCGATTTCGTGTCCGACAGATCAAGCGTAAGCGCGGCAAAGCCGATCTGCATGACATGCGCGTGCGCGTCGATCAGGCCCGGCAGCATGATCCGGCCTTTGCCGTCGACGTGGTATTGAATGCCCTTGGGCGGCTTTTTTTCGCCGGCCCGATAGATCGCCTTGATCACGCCGGCGTCGTCGAAGACGAGCGCCGAGAACGTCTGAACGCGGCCATCGGGACCGATAGTTTCGCCGCTGACGTTGTCGACCAGGGTATCGGCCAGCGCGAGCGACGGGGCCGCCGCCAGCAACAGCGCCGCGATCGCGGCCCGGCGCCTGTGGCTCACGCGGGCGAGCCCTTCTCGCCGCCTCTCCTCGGCAGGCGGCGGATCAGCGCGCTGGTATCCTCGCGCCCGCCGCCCAGCGCCTGCACATCGGCATAGAACTGGTCGATCAGCGCCGTGGTCGGCACGCTGGCGCCCAGGTTGCGCGCTTCCTCGATGGCGAGGCCCAGGTCTTTGCGCATCCAGTCGATGGCGAAGCCGAAGTCGAATTCGTCCTTGGCCGCAGTGTGCCAGCGGTTGTCCATCTGCCAGCTCTGCGCCGCGCCGCCCGAAATGGCCTCGAACACCTTGTCGAGATCGAGGCGGGCGATCTGGCAGAAGCGGATCGCTTCCGAAAGACCGGCGATGGCGCCCGCGATGCACATCTGGTTGGCCATCTTGGCGGTCTGCCCTGCGCCGGACTTGCCGACATGGACGACCCGCTTGGCATAGGCGGCAAGGATCGCGCGCGCGGCGTCCACCGCCTTCGCGCTGCCGCCGCACATGATCGAAAGGGTGCCGTTTTCCGCGCCGGACTGGCCCCCGGTGACGGGCGCATCGACGCAGAGCAGTTCCTTGTCGCGTCCTTCCACCGCGATCTGCCGGGCGATCCGGGCGGAAACGGTGGTGTGATCGATGAACAGCGCTCCTCGCCGGAGCGTGGAAAACGCGCCGGTGGGGCTGAGCACGACGTCGGCGAGATCATCATCGTTGCCAACGCAGGTGATGACGACGTCGGCTCCTTCCGCTGCTTCCGCGGGCGACGAGGCGACACGCGTTGCCAGACCGGGGTTCGCCGCCTGCCACGCCTCCGCACGGGTGGCGGTGCGGTTGTAGATGGTGAGGCGGTGGCCGGCCTGGCCGAGATGGCGGGCCATCGCGCCGCCCATTACGCCCAGCCCCAGAAACGATACGTTGAGAGGTTCGCTCATACCCGCCTGTTTAACGGCTTTGGCGGCGGGTTCCAGTCGCAAAGCGCAAGGAGGCGTCAGGCGTGCCGCGCCTGCAGGCTGGCCGTCAGCGACAGATAGAATTCCGCGATGGCGGCCATCGCCTGGTCACTGATGACAGGGGTAGCCCCATGCCGCGTGGGGACAAGCCCGCGCCCGTGCGCGGCGATGGCAAGATCATGGGCCAGTCTCGTGCCCGGCGAAACCGGGGAATGGCCCGTTGCGAAAGCGCGGACGCGCCCGATCGCGCGCAGGCGCAGGACGTCCACCGGAAAGCGGCTTTCCATCGCCTTGATCCGCGACAGCTTGCGCGTGCTATCGGTGTCACTCCCCGCTGCGGCGCCGTGGCGGGACGGCGCCTCTGAAGGCGGGGCGTGCTCGTCGATAAGGATGGTCAGGAAGCGATCGAGTTCCTTCAGGCAATTGCCCGCCAGCCGCAGCGCCACGCGCGCGGTACGTTCGCAGCCCGGCATCACGGTGGCATCGCGCGCGGCGCGATCGATCAGAAAACGGCAGCCCCGCACCATTGCGCGATGCGCTGCGGAAAGCGCCGCTGCATCGGCCTGGACCCGCGTGGGCAAACCCTTCCGCGAAAGGGAATCAGGCAAGGAAGTGGCGCCCGGACGGATGGTGACGGTAACGTTCGGTCATGGGGCTGCTCCGATCCAGGCGTGCCAGCGGGAAAGTTCATCGTGCCGGCAGCGCTATTTTCGGAACCTGACGGATGCGCCCGCTTACAGCAGTTGCGCGCGTGCGTCCAACAGCGAACTCAGGCGGTGGCTTGCGGAGCGGAATGGATCAGGAGGTAGCGGGAACCGTGAAATGGCCAGAAAAGCGCAGATTATCGACGTTTCTGGACGGAGCATTTCGCAGGATACCCCCAATCATACCCCCAAACGTGCTGGCTAGGCGCATTTTCGGACCGATGGAGGGCCGCCCCGCGCACCAATCCCAGGCTCGTGCGGAGCAGAACCGACAATCCGACTCGGGCGCGTTTACCGGCCCGAGAATTGCCGATTAGACCCCCACACCGTACGCGATAAATCGCAGCCGAAAAGCCAGCAGTTCCGGGCATTTCGGCAAATGGCAGCTTCCCCGTCAAATCTGACTTGCGGCCAGTTTTTAAGTCACTTTCAATTCACTGCCGAAAAATGACCTTTTATTCTCGTCACTTACGCGCCCTTTTGAGCGGGGAAGTCGTGACTTGAATGTGAGTGGCTGGCGACAGCTCGGTTCGGCCCAGCCGGGCGGCTGGCGCTTCGCCTTGTGGGATTGCTCTTCGAATGTCGGGAACGGCGGGAAATTGGGAACAGCCCGCCTAAACACCTGTCAAGCAACGGCAAATCGTGTTCCCACCGTTTGCCAAGCCTGTTCCCCGCATCGCGTATTGGGAACAAAAGGTGCGGAAGCCTACTCCACGCTTGAGAGTGTTCGGGCAAGCATTAGGCCCCATTCTCGGCGCGGAGACGTACCACCGCAGAGATTATCGTCACGAGTTTGTCGGCCGCTCGCCAAGCCACGAAGAGTTCACCGTGTAGAGAATCGAGGTCTGCGATCATCTCCTTGCGGCCGTCCTCGGTCTGGATTTTAAAGTTATGCCTCTCGAAGAAGCCATGCATAAGCTGATTTCGCGCCTTGAGAGCAGACGAGAAACCCTCCTCTAAGTCGCCCTCGATGGTAATGTGCCGCTTCAGATCATTCAGCGCCCGCCCGAGCGTGCTTCGATCAATGGTGTCGAGCACCTCTCGAGCGGCCTCCCCCTCCGGCATTATGTGCCAGCCTTCGTCTAAGGCGCGTAGGCACAGCAGTAACGTGCCGAGCTCGGTCTCGAAGAGCTGGGCGGCCTCTGCTGCAATCCCGTACTTTGCGTAAAGCTCGTGCCGGTCCGCCATGCCCTCATATTCGACGTTGAGCTGCGAACCGCTCATCGCCTCTACCCCTTGACCGGCGCGGGCGCCGCCGGGCCGAGCTCGCCAATAAAGCGGCTCGGCAGCAGGTTCGCCATTGGCCCCGATTGCGTCTTGAACGCCACCTTCGCCCCGTATGCGTCCTTAGCCGGCATCTGTTGGGCATACGTGATGAACAGGCTCCCGGGCCGGTCATTCGCCGGGTCCGCCTTCACCCGCGTGATGCCCACATAGAACAGCCGCCGGGCTTCCTCGAGCGCTGCGTCCTTGGCCTCCTTCGAGGGCGCATCATCGAAGGAGGGCGGGAGGATGCCCTCCACGCAACCGGCTATAAACACATAGGGCGAGCTAAGGCCCTTACTCTTGTGTAGGCTCATTAACCGGACCTCCTCGACGGTAGGCGGAATGTCCGGTTGGGTAATCTCCTGCATCATTGCGGAGAGGAGGTCCTCGGGCGTCTCGGCCGCCTCCATCTGCGCCAGCGCGAGTTCGCGCAATTCTGATACGTCAGGGTCCGCGTCCGGGAACAAGGTATCAGTGAAAGCTGCGAGATCGTCCTTAACCGCCTCGAGCTCTTCGAGGGCTTCCTTGATGAGCTTGAATTGCTCGATCAGTGGCTTGGTGTACGGGATGGTGAGCGCGTCGTCCGCAAGCTTGTCCATCGCAACCCAAGGGCTATCCCCGCTGGCCTCGCAATGTTGCCGCACCCGAGCGTATGGCTTGCATCGGAAATCGTCCCGGTCCCAGCCGAGAAGATAGCGCAGCGCAACCCGGTCCTCTTTGTCGAGGAATAACTTGAACAGCGCGAAACGCATCTGCGCCGCTTCAGAATCGAGCTGGCTCTCCTCATAGTATGACTTGGCCGGGACACCCTCGCCCTTGAGGGCGTTTAGGATTGGCTTCCCGACAACGGCGCGCTGCACGAGGACGATTATCTCGCTGGGGTGGACGCCCTTCTCGAGGAGCTCCTTGATCTTCGCCGTGATCCACGTCGCCTCGCTGTGGAGGTACGGCACCTGCACGATGGCGACCTCGCCCGCTCCCTTCTCTGGCAGGGGCGTCAGCGCTCGGGGCGCGCGGTTGGTATTCACGTTGATGAGCGTGTTCGCCATCTCGACCACCGTGGTTGGGCAGCGGTGGCAGTCGGCCATCTCGAGATCAGCGCAAGCCGCGTGAAGGTCCTTCCACTCACGGATGCCCTCGGGGTGGGCGTACTTAAAGCTGTAGATGGACTGGTCATCGTCGCCCACGATGCAGATTTCAGCCTCCTCCCCGAGGTAGGCAATGGCGGTCTGCTCGGCCTTGTTGAGGTCCTGATACTCGTCAACGAGGAGGTGCTTGAATTCCGAGCGCTCGGCCGCCGCGGGATTGTCCTTGAGGTAACGGACAAGGTACGGAATCAGCTCACCGATCAGCATCCCGTAGTGAAACTCGAGCCAAGCGAGAAGGGCGGACGAAAATGCCTTCTCCTCATCGTTGTTGGGGAAGCCGGGCTCGTCCCCTTGGCTCTGCGCCCATGCGGCAGTGTACCCCTGAATCATCTTCTTCGCAGCGAGCTTCCCGCCGCTCGCATCGGCAATGTCGCAGATCAAGGCCTTCATCTCGAAGGTGTTGAGCGACCGAGGGGTGCGCCCCACGGCCTCGAGGACGTGCTGTCGGGATAGGATGCGCATGGCGAGGCTATGGAGGGTCTGCCCCTCGAGTTCCTCGCATCCCGGCACTCCGAGCTTCTGCAATTCCCGATGGAGGTCCTCTGCCGCAACCCGCGTGAATGTCACGGCAAGGAGCTCTTTGGGCGCCACGCCCGACTCAAGGAGGCGAGCGACCCGACGCTTCATGGCGAAGGACTTGCCCGTGCCGGGACCGGCGATGACCCGCACGCGCGGCTCCGGCGCCGATGCGATGCCGTAAGCTACGCTGCCAGTGTCCAGTCCCGTATCCCAAGCCATTGATGCCCTCCGGTTTGCCCTCGGCACAAGTAACAGCGATAACGGCTGAATGAAAAGGCAAGACCGGAAATAAATGGCTTCAAACGAAACATCGAAAGTCTGCCCCACTACGCCCGCAACTCATGGCTATAGTGCAGCCTCAGCGTGGGAACCGATACCCCGATCAGCTTGGCCACTTTCGCCACGGGCATTCCCCCCAGGATTGCCCGCCTAACAATCTTGCGTGTCGCGGGCGTCGGAGCGTGTCGCCGCCGACCTTTGGGCGGGCTGGCCACCGTGCTGGGGAAATAGTGCCTTGCGACGGTGTTGACGCAGACGCCCAAGGCCCGGGCGATGGTTGGCCAGGTCGCCCCAGCCGCCTTCAATTCGTGTGCGATCAGCATTTGTTCCGGCGTTGGAACGTGCGGCTTTCTGCCGACGCGATGGCGGGAAGGCTCGGGCCGCGCCTCGAACAGATCGAATTGCGGCGGGCTATCGGGGGCGGCCATCACCAGCCGTTCAGATCATCGGCGAAGGGATCGCCGCCGTAGTCGAAATCATCCGCACCGGGCGCGGCTGGACCTTCCATCGGCCAGTCTAGGCGGCCCGCACCTTGTCAGCATCGCCATGGGCAAGCGCCCGCTCGATGGCATCCGGGTGCCACTTGCCGCTTTCATTCAGCAGCGTTGCAGCCATCGCCCGGAACCCGTGCGCGGTCATTTCGTCGCTGGCGTAGCCAAGCCGCCGCAGCCCCGCGTTCAACGTGTTCTCGCTCATGGGGCGGGCACGGGTGCGGACGGACGGAAAGACATAGCCAGCCGGGCCGGTGAGGGCGTGAATCTCGCGTAGGATCGCCACGGCCTGCCGGGACAACGGAACGCGGTGATCCTTCCGCATCTTGGTTTTCTCGGCTGGGATGGTCCACAAAGCGCCGTCCAGGTCGATTTCATCCCAGCGGGCATGGCGCAGCTCACCGGGCCGCACAAAGACATGGGGAGCCAGTTGTAGCGCCAGCCGGGTAAGCCCGAGGCTTTCATAGCCGTCTATCGCGCGGAGCAGCTCGCCCACCTTCACCGGCTCAAGGATGGCCGCGTAGTGCGTCACCTTGGGCGTTGCCAGCGCCCCGCGCAGATCGCGGGTAGGATCGGACGCCAGCCGCGCCGTCGCCACCGCATAGCGGAACACCATGCCCGCAAGCTGCAATGTCCGGCGCGCGCTCTCCAGCGTCCCCTTGCCTTCGATCTTGCGGACGGCGGCCAGAATGTCGGCAGGTTCAATCTCTCCGATCGGCAGGCTGCCAAGGGCAGCGTGCAGACGGGAAAGCAGGTATTCGCTCCGCTTGGCCGTGGCAGGTGCCCAGCCGTCCTGCCCGTCCTGTTTCCGCTTGGCGCAATACTCGGCAGAGATGATCGCAAAGGTATTCATCGCCTCTGCCTGCTGGCGCACCTTGGCCCGCCGTTTTTCCCGCGACGGGTCTTTGTTGGCAGCAATCTGTTCTCTGGCTTCATCCCGGCGCTTGCGGGCGTCGGCAAGGCTCACTTCGGGATAGGCACCGAAGGCCGCCAGCTTTTCCTTGCCCGCCAAGCGGTATTTCAGCCGCCAGAGCTTTCCGCCCGCCGGCGTGACAAGCAGATAGAGGCCCGCCCCATCGGCGAGCTTGTATTGCTTCGCCGCCGGTTTCGCCTGTCGAATTGCAATGTCTGTAAGCGCCATGGCCTGCCCTCGCATACCCCCAGCGCCGCACATCATACCCCTTGCCTATTCCGGCTTCCCCCAATCATACCCCCATCGTCGGGTGGCTAGATATGGACGCGGGCGAACGAATGCGGCCTGATATGCCGCTAAATACCGTGGATTTCAGGGGTATGTCCAGACTGATACGGACGCGGCTGGACGGGAAGGTGGAGCGGGTAGCGGGAATCGAACCCGCGTATTCAGCTTGGAAGGCTGCTGCACTACCATTGTGCTATACCCGCGCAATCAAGTGGCACGTCTTGATTGCGGCGGCGAACTCCGTCGCCACCCATGTAGGGGCCGATTGCCACGGCGGCGCGGCGGCGTCAACCGGCGTCTTGGTAAACCGGGCGAAGCGCTGCCCCTTGCATTCGAGGCGTAAAGATATATCTTTGAGCGATCTTAACAAGCGAGGATTCTCCATGTCTGTAACCCGCGCCATCGTGCCCACCGCCAGCGCCAGCCGCTATCTCCAGCAGCTGTGCAAGCACTGGAGCCACAAGTTCGACGTCACCTTTGATGCGCACCAGGGGCGGGTGCCGCTGCCGCTCGGCCCCGTCGATCTTGTCGCGGACGAGATGGCGCTTACCGTGACCTGCACCGTTGCCGAGGGCGGCGACATGGCGCGGATGCAGAAGGTGGTTGCCGATCACCTGAACCGCTTCGCTTTCCGTGAAGGCGAACTGGTGTTCGACTGGCAGCCGGCCTGACGTTCCGCCTTTACGCGCCTCCGAATATTGTTATAGAACATAGCTAATTTCGGAGGATGTCATGACTGACGCGAATCTCTCGCACGCCGCCCTTGACCGTTTCCTGCGCCCGCGTTCGGTTGCCGTCGTGGGGGCGTCCGACAAGCCGGGCGCGCTGGGCGCCACCCTGCTGACCAACCTGGCGAACAACGGCTATTCCGGCGCGATCTATCCGGTGAACCCGAAGCGCGACGAGATCATGGGGCTGCGCTGCTACCCTTCGGTCGATGCGTTGCCGGAGGGTGTGGACGTGGCGGTGCTTGCCATTCCGCGCGCGGGCGTGCTGGACGCGGTGCGCGGACTGGCGGCGCGCAAGGCCGGCGGCGTGGTGATCTTCTCCGCCGGGTTTGCCGAAGGGGGCGAGGAAGGGCTGGCCGAACAGCACGAGATCGCCCGGATCGCGCAGGAGGCGGGGCTGGTGGTCGAAGGGCCGAACTGCCTCGGCCTCGTCAACTATGTTGATCGCGTGCCGCTGACCTTCGTGGAAACCAACGCCGTGCCGCCGGGTGATCGCCGCGCGATCGGCATCGTCTCGCAATCCGGCGCGATGGCGGCGGTGCTGGGGACCATGCTGCTCGCGCGCGATGCCGGCGTGTCGTACTCGGTATCGACCGGCAACGAGGCGGCGAGCGGGGTGGAGGACTATGTCGACTGGATGGTCGACCAGCCCGACACCCATGTGATCGCGATGATCGTCGAACAGTTCCGCAAGCCGCAGCGCTTCCTGGCGGCGGCGCGGCGAGCGCGGGCGGCGGGCAAGCCGATCGTCCTGCTGCATCCGGGCAAGTCGAGCGCGGCGCGCGAATCCGCGGCGACGCATACCGGCGCGATGGCCGGCGATTACAAGCTGATGCGGGCGATGGTTTCGCGCGCCGGCGTGATCTTCGCCGAAACGCTCGAGGAACTGGGCGACATTGCCGAGATCGCGGTGCGGTGCCCCGTGCCGCCTTCCGGCAACACGGCGGTGCTGGGCGAATCGGGCGCGTTCAAAGCGCTGACGCTCGATCTGGCCGAGGAACTGGAACTGCCGCTGGCCGATCTGCACGATGCGGATTCGCCCGCGCTGCGCGCGGCGCTGCCGCCCTTCGTGCCGGTGAGCAACCCGCTCGATATCACCGCCCAGGGCCTGTCCGAACCGTCGATCTATACCCGCACGCTGGAAGCGTTGCTGGAGGACGACCGCGTCGGCACCGTGCTGGCCGGGATCATCCAGGCCGAGCCGATCACCTGCGCGATCAAGTACCCGCCGATCCTGGCGGCTGTGGACGGCAAGACGCTGACCAAGCCACTGGTCTTCGCCGGGCTGGACGAAGGGGCGGAGGT
Source organism: Novosphingobium sp. EMRT-2 (assembly GCF_005145025.1). Classification (NCBI taxonomy): domain Bacteria; kingdom Pseudomonadati; phylum Pseudomonadota; class Alphaproteobacteria; order Sphingomonadales; family Sphingomonadaceae; genus Novosphingobium; species Novosphingobium sp. EMRT-2. The sequence continues at coordinate 2,848,813 of NZ_CP039695.1, forward strand.
GCCGGCCGAACGCATCGCCGCGCTGCGCGCCGCCGGCATCCCCTGGTTCCCGACCACCGAACGCGCTTTGCGCGCCATCGCGCGGCTGACGCACTGGTCCGCCCGCGATCTCTCGGCCACGGACAAGCCGGCCCTGCCGCTTGCCGGGCTGGACGCGGTTTTGGGCGTGGTGCCGGAATACAAGGCCAAGGAACTGCTGGGGCCGCTGGGCCTGCCGTTCCCCGCCGGCCGGTTCGCGGCGAGCGCGGACGCAGCGGTCGCCGCTGCTGACGCGGTCGGCTATCCGGTGGCGATGAAGGCGCAGGCCGCCGCGCTGGGGCACAAGAGCGATGCCGGCGGCGTGCTGCTCAACCTGGCCGACGGCGCCGCCGTGCGCGCGGCGTGGGAGCGCATCCACGATAACGTCGCGGCCTATTCGACGGCGATCCGGCTGGACGGCGTGCTGATCGAGGCGATGGGCAAGCGCGGGCTGGAAATGATCGTCGGCGCGAAGAACGATCCCGAATGGGGGCCGGTGGTGCTGGCCGGTTTCGGCGGCGTGACGGCGGAGATCCTGCAGGACGTGCGCCTGCTGACCGCCGATCTCACCGAAGAAGCGGTCGTGGCCGAACTCATGAAGCTGAAGAGCGCGGCGCTGCTCAAGGGCTATCGCGGATCGCCCGCGCTGGACGTGGATGCGCTGGCGCGCCTGATCGTCACGGTGGGGCAGGTGCTGCGGGCCGAGCCCTCGATCCGCGAGATCGATCTCAATCCGGTGATCCTGCACCCGGTGGGCGAGGGCGTCGTGGCGCTCGACGCGCTGATGCTGGTCGATTGATCGCCGGCGAAAGTCGGTAGGTTGCACAAGACCCCGCTCTCGTAGGAGAGCGGGGTCTTCGCGTTTCAGTGCCCCGGAAAGTCCATCAGGGCTTCCACGGTCAGGCCGGCGCCGCGCAGCCGTTCGGCGCCGTGGAGATCGGGCAGGTCGATCACGAACAGCGCGTGACGGACGGCTGCCCCGGCCTGACGCAGCAGCTCGGCGGCGGCCAGCGCCGTGCCGCCGGTGGCAATCAGATCGTCGACGATAACCACGCGCTGGCCTTCGCGGATCACCGTGGGGTCGATTTCCAGCCGGTCGCGCCCGTATTCCAGCGCATAGTCGATGCCGATCGTCTTGACCGGCAGCTTGCCCGGCTTGCGTACCGGCAGGAAGCCCACGCCCATGCGCGCCGCCACCGCCGCGCCGAAGATGAAGCCGCGCGCTTCCATGCCGGCAATCAGTTCCGCGTCCGCCGCGCGGGCGCGTTCGGCCAGGTGATCGACGCAGGCGCGAAGCCCTTCGCCATGGGCGATCAGCGTGGTGATGTCGCGAAACAGGATGCCGGGGGAGGGGAAATCGGGAACCGACCGGACAAGCATCTTGAGATCGTCGGGCGTCATCGGGCAACTTTCGAGGAGAGGGTGTGGGAATTTCGGCGCGATGGGCGCGGCGCACCATGGCGTTCCGGCAGCCGTGCGCCAACGAAAAAGGCCACCGTTCCCGGTGGCCTTCTCGTGTCTGGCAATCGGCAGGCGATCAATGTCCGCCCACGTTGCTCCAGACCTGCTTCTTGGACAGGTAGGCCAGTACGGTGGCCGCCAGCAGGAAGCCCAGCACGGCCCAGCCGGTCTGCTTGCGCTTGTCCAGCTTGGGTTCCGCCGTCCACGTCAGGAACGCGGCGACGTCCTTGGACATCTGGTCGACCGTGGCCGGCGTGCCGTCGCTGTAGGTCACCTGGCCATCGCCGGTCAGCGGCGCGGGCATCGCGAGGTTCAGGTTCGCGAAGTAGGGGTTGTAGTGCAGGCCTTCCGGCGTCTTGGCGTCCGGGAACTTCTTGAGCAGTTCCGCGGGCTGGTCCTGATAGCCGGTCAGCAGCGAATACACATAGGCCGGTCCTTCGTGACGCGCCTTGGTGATCAGCGACAGGTCGGGCGGCGAGCCCTGGCCAGCGTAGTAAACCATCGGGAAGTGATCGGCGGGCAGGTTGTCACGCTCGCCACGGTCACCGGTCTTCGGGTCGAAGGTCGGCTGCTTGGTGCCCCACTGCTTGGCGATCGCCTTCACTTCGGCTTCCGAATAGCCGAGCTGCTGGAGATCGCGGAAAGCGACGTGCTTGAGCGAGTGGCAGGCCGAGCACACTTCCTTGTAAACCAGGAAACCGCGCTGGAGCTGTTCCTTGTCGAAGCGGCCGAACACGCCGTCGGAAGCAAAGTGCACTTCCTTGGGGTGCTTGTGGAACTCGTGCTCGGCTGTCGGAGCGGCCGGCTCGGTGATGGCGACATAGGCGCCATTACCGAACGACCAGAGCAGCGCGACGGCGAAGAAAAGGCCGACGAAGGGGCCAAAAAGACGGACCATAGGGGTTCTCTCGTTCTTTCCGGTTCGGCTGGCTCAGGCAGCGGGGTTGGCGGACAGCACGGCGCCGTCATCCTTGCCCAGCACGGCTTCGGTGATCGAATAGGGAAGCGGTTCGGGCTTCTCGATCGACGAAACGAGCGGGAGAATGACGAGGAAGTGCAGGAAGTAGTACGTCGCGGCGATCTGCGAGATCATCACGTAGGGCTCCGCGGCCGGCGCGCCGCCGCAGTATCCCAGGATCAGCACGTCCACGAGCAGGACGTAGAAGAACTTGCGGAACAGCGGACGGTAGAGGCCCGAACGGACCGGCGAGGTATCCAGCCAGGGCAGGAAGAACCACACCAGGATCGCGCTGAACATGGCGAGCACGCCCATCAGCTTGGCCGGGATGAAGAAGAAGTCCGACGTGAAGGCGCGCAGGATCGCGTAGAACGGCCAGAAGTACCATTCAGGCACGATGTGCGCCGGGGTGCTCATCGGGTTGGCCGGAATGTAGTTGTCCGGGTGGCCCAGCGCGTTCGGCGCGAAGAACAGCACCGCGCAGTAGAGCAGCAGGAACACGCCCAGTCCGAAGCCGTCCTTCGCCGTGTAGTACGGGTGGAAGGGAACGGTGTCGCTCTCGCTCTTCACTTCCACGCCCGTCGGGTTCGACGAACCGGGGATGTGCAGCGCCCACACGTGCAGGATCACCACGCCCAGGATCACGAAGGGCAGCAGGAAGTGCAGCGAGAAGAAGCGGTTCAGCGCCGCCTGATCGGGCGAGAAGCCGCCGAGCAGCCACTGCTGCAGCGGTTCGCCCACCAGCGGGATCGCGCCGAACAGGCCGGTGATGACCTTGGCGCCCCAGAAGCTCATCTGGCCCCAGGGAAGCACGTAGCCCATGAAGGCGGTGGCCATCATCAGCAGGAAGATCACCACGCCCAGCAGCCAGATCATCTCGCGCGGGGCCTTGTACGAGCTGAAGAAGAACCCGCGGAAGATGTGGACATAGACCACCACGAAGAACGCCGAGGCGCCGTTGGCGTGCGCGTAGCGCAGCATCCAGCCCCAGTTCACGTCGCGCATGATGTGTTCGGTGGAATCGAACGCTACGCCCGTGTTGGCGGCATAGTGCATCGCCAAGATCACGCCGGTGACGATCTGGAGCATCAGGCAGACGCCTGCCAGAATGCCGAAGTTCCAGAAATAGTTCAGGTTGCGCGGCACCGGATAACCGGCGCCGACGGCGTTATAGACGAAGCGCGGCAAAGGCAGCTTCTCGTCCAGCCACTGCATGAAGGGGTGGCTAGGCTTGTAATGGTTCGCCCAGGGAAAGCTCATCGGGTCTTATCCTCAGCCGATCTTCACGACAGTGTCGGAAGTGAATTCGTAGGGAGGCACTTCGAGATTCTTCGGTGCCGGGCCTTTGCGGATGCGCGCCGCGGTATCGTAAACCGAACCGTGGCAGGGGCAGAAGTAGCCCCCGAACTCGCCCTTCACCTCGCCTTCGCCGGCGCCGAGCGGCACGCAGCCCAGGTGGGTGCAGACGCCCATCGTGATGAGCCAGTTCTTGTGGCCTTCCTTGGTGCGCTGCTCCAGCGTCTGCGGATCACGCAGCGACGAGGCATCGACCGCGTCCGCTTCCGAAATTTCCTTCGGGGTCAGGTTGCGGACGAACACCGGCTGCTTGCGGAACACGGCCTTGATCGCCTGTCCCGGCTGGATCGCCGAGATGTCGATCTCCGTGGAGCTTTCCGCCAGGACGTCCGCCGACGGACTCATCTGCCGCACCAGCGGCCAGACGGCGGCAAGGCCGCCCACTCCCGCAAAACTTACGGCCGCGATATTGATGAAATCGCGCCGCCGCACACCTTCTCCGGTACCATCAGCCGGAGTGTCGATGCTCGCCTCATCAGCCATTGAAATTCCCTGCCTGCTGCCGCCGCGCCCGCGGACCGGGCGCGGTCCAACTTGCCCCTTTGAACGTGCCCGGGGAAAGGACCGTCCGGATTATCCCCCGTGCACAGGGGCCGGGCGCACGCGAACCGCGCGCACCAAACCCCCACTTGGGGGGGCCTGATAGACGCAAAGGCGATAGTTTGCCAACAGGCATTTTGGTCCTGCGGGAAGCGCGGATTCACAAGGGTTTGGGCAGGGGGGCGAGCAGGGTTTCGCCGGAAGAACCCCGGAAGGGGGATTCGCGGCCTAGCGCGGGAAACCGGCGCCCGCAGGCCAGCCGGGGTTCGCCAGCCCCATAACCTTGAAAAGCGCGCCCATCTGCGATTCCCCGGTCAGTCGGTCGAGCGCCGCGTTGAGGGTCGCGACCTGTGCCGGTGCCGAGCGCGCCAACGCCTGCGCGCGTGCGCCGATGCCGAGCGCGCGGAGCCAGTGGCCCTGTTCCGCCGTGCCCATCCACCGCGCGCCGCCGGCTTCGGCGGTCTCCGCCATCGCCGCGAAATCGACGTGCGCGGTGAGGTCAGCCTCGCCGGGCATGGCGAAAGCATCGACCTTGCGGTGCGCGCGTACCGCCTGCAGCGTGCTGCCAAGGCGCGGCGCGGTGTGGCCATAGTCGATGAACAGCGCAGCGCCGCCCTGCGCGGCCAGCCGTTCCGCGACCGCGCGCACAGCCGCCACAGACGCGGGACTGCTTTCGAGGATCGCGCCGTCGGGCGCGTCCGCGATCAGCGCGGCAAGCGCGGCGGAGACGGTGCCACCCATCGCCACCGCCGCATCCATAGGGCGCGCGCCCACCACCGGGGCCAGCCTGCCTTCGTGCATCCCCACCAGGCGTTCGCGCCAGCCAGCGGCGGTCTTCACCAGTTGATGCACCGGCAGCGCATCGAGGAACTCATTGGCGACGATCAGCAGCGGCGCGCCCGCGGGCAAGGTGGAGAGATCGTCGTGCCAGTTGGCATCGGGATGGTGTTCGCGCTGGATCGCGCGCAGCGCCGTGCTGCCTTCCACGAAATGCACGGCGGGCGCCATGCCCTGTCGTCGCATCACGCGCAGCGCGTCGCGCGCCAGAGTGCCCCGGCCGGGGCCGAGTTCGACGTAGTGGACGGGATCAGGCGCGCCGGCGCGGGACCAGATGTCCGCCAGCCACAACCCGATCAGTTCGCCGAACATCTGGCTGACTTCCGGGGCGGTGATGAAGTCTCCCGTCAGGCCGAGCGGGTCGCGCGAATCGTAATAGCGCGCGTTCGATTCGGCCATGAAATGCGCGATGCTCAGTGGCCCGGTGGCGGCGATCAGGCGGGTGAACGTCGCGGTGAGCGAACGATCGTCCCGGGCCGTCGTGGCCCCCCCGGTCACGCGGTGGCGGCCGGCGCGGTTGCCGGCTTCGGGGCCGAAAGCGGAGGGCGAACCAGCGCGCGAATGAAGAAAAACAGGCCCACCGCCATCATCGGCATGGTCAGCCACTGGCCCATCGAGAAGCCGGTGCTGCGGGCGAATTCCTCAAGCTGCGCGTCCGGTTCGCGGAAGTATTCCACCGTGAAGCGTGACAGGCCGTAGCCCAGCGTGAACAGCCCGACCAGCAGGCCCGGCCGCCAGCGCGCGCGGGTCTTCCAGAACAGCGTGATCAGCAGCACGGCCAGCACCAGGCCTTCGAGCAGCGCTTCGTAGAGCTGGCTGGGATGGCGCGGCTGGGGGCCGGCGCCGGGAAAGATCATGACCCAGGGCACCGTGGAGGTGGTCACGCGGCCCCACAACTCGCCGTTCACGAAGTTGGCCAGGCGGCCGAACAGCAGACCGAAAGGCACGCAAACCGCGATGTAGTCACACACCCGCACGAAATTGAGTTTGTTGCGCCACGAAACCCACGCGATGGCGAGGACCGTGCCGATCATGCCGCCGTGGAAGCTCATGCCGCCTTCCCACAGCTTCACCAGTTCACCCGGATGCGCGAACATGCGCGGGGCGTAGAACGTGGCATAGCCCAGCCGTCCGCCCAGGATCACGCCCAGCGTGGCGTAGAAGAACAGATCGTCGGCATGGCGCTGCGCCAGCGGCGCGCCGGGCGAACGGATCATGCGAAGAAGGTGCCAGTAGGCGAGCAGGATGCCCGCCAGATAGGCCAGCGAATACCACTTGATCGTGAAGAAGCCGAGGTCGACCGCGATCGGGGAAAGGCCCAGGTCTTCCCAGTGCAGCGGCTGGTGGGGCAGGGCCATCGCCCCCGACGCGAGCAGCGGAACCGACTGTGACAGCGCCGATAGTGACAGCAAGGAGTGAACTCCGTACAAGTTGCAGAAAGGGACCTGTCTGTGTCTTCGCCGGCAGGTACGCCGCCGGCTTTTGGCACGGCAGCGAATGCCTGACAAACATGAAAAGGCCGCGCTACGCGGCACGCGCACTTGGGAGAGTAACGAAAGCAATGCTGAGCCAGCTCGATCGGGATCTGTCCCGGATCATGGATGCCCTGACCGCCGAAGGCGGCATGTTTGCCACGGTTCCGTTCCAGCGCGCGGGCTGGACAGTGCCGATGATCGCCGCCGCCCCGCCCAGCCTGGCGGCCTATTTCGTGCTGTTCTGCGCGCAGCAGGGCGATCGCGAATTCATCATCGATGGCGGACAGCGGCTGACGTTCGCGCAGATCTACGCCGCCGCGCGCGTGGTGGCCGGCGGGCTGGTGGAAGGCCACGGCGTGCAGAAGGGCGAGCGGATCGGGATCGTCGCGCGCAATTCGGCAAGCTGGGTCGTGGCCTACATGGCGGTGGTGATGGCGGGGGGCTGCGTCACGCTGCTCAACGGCTGGTGGAGCGGCGAGGAACTGGCGCACGGCATCCGGCTGGTGGGGTGCCGTCTGGTCATCGCCGACGCCGGCCGCGCGGCGCGGCTCGAGGGGCTGGACCACGGAGCGACGCTGCTGCCGATGGAGCACGATTGCCCGCCGCTGCAGGGGCTGGCCGCGCTGACGGCGCAGGGCGGCGGCGCCGAAACGCCTTTGCCGGACCTGACGGGCGACGATCTGGCGACGGTGCTGTTCACCTCCGGCTCCACCGGCAATGCCAAGGGCGCCTATTCGGATCATCGCGGGGTGGTGCAGGGCACGATGAACTATCTGGCGCAGAGCGTGATGGCGCTGGGCCTGATGACCGAGCGGGGCGAAGCGCCCCCGCTGGGCGCGCAGCCGGTGACATTGGTCAACGTGCCGCTGTTCCATGTCACCGGCGAGGTTCCTGTCTTCCTCCAGAGCTTCGCCCTCGGCCGCAAGCTGGTGCTGATGCCAAAGTGGGATGCGACCGAGGCGATGCGCCTGATCGAGCGCGAGAAGGTGACCTATTTCGTCGGCGTGCCGCTGATGAGCTTCGAGATCGCCACGCATCCCGATCGCGACAAGTACGATCTTTCGAGCTGCGTGACGTTCGCCGCCGGTGGCGCGCCGCGCCCGGTCGAGCACGTCGAGCGCATCCGCAAGGCGCTGCCGCAGGGCTTCCCGATCATCGGCTATGGCCTGACCGAAACCAATGGCGTCGGCTGTGGCAATCTCAACGAGAACTATCTCGCCAAGCCCGACAGCACCGGCACGGCCTCGCGCCCGCTGGTTGATCTGGCCATCCTCGATGACGCGGGCAAGCCGCTGCCGCAGGGCGAAATCGGCGAAGTGTCGATTCGCAGCGTCTGCAATTTCCTGGGGTACTGGGACAATCCCAAGGCGACCGCCGAGGCGATCATGCCCGACGGCTATTTCCGCACGGGCGATCTCGGCTATCTCGACCCGGAAGGCTACCTGTTCATCGTCGATCGCAAGAAGGACATCATCATTCGCGGTGGCGAGAACATCTCGTGCATCGAGGTGGAAGGGGCGATCTACGCGCATCCCTGCGTCGCCGAGGCCAGCGTGTTTGGCCTGCCCGACGAACTCTATGGCGAAGTGCCGGTGGCGGTCTATCTGGCCAAGGACGGCTGCTCGGCCAGCGAGGAGGAACTGCGCGTGTTCCTGGCCGAACACATCGCGCCGTTCAAGATTCCGGTGCGCTTCTGGCAGGTTCACGCGCCGCTTCCGCGCCTGGGCACAGAAAAGGTCGACAAGCGGACGCTGCGCGAGACTTATGCGAAGCTGTGGACGGTCAAGGCGGGTTGAGCGGCCGGCACCAAACGTAGCCCGGCTTTGCGGGAACCACGGAGGACTTCGTGGTTTCCCGTCAACCCCGCTCCCTCTATAGAGCCGCCATGACGCTTCCCCGCCTTCCGCACCAGCGCGCGATCGTTGATCGGCGCACCCTGACCGACGCGGTGGCCGCCGCCGTGGCCGAGCATCGCGACAAGGCGCGGCCCGTTGTGGTCGAACTGCTGCGCGAAGCGCTGGCGCGCGGACGTTCGGAACTGATGCGGCGGCTGTCGGAAAAGCCTTCCGCCGGCTACGAATGCGCGCAGGGGCATGCCTTCCTGATCGACCAGCTGGTCCGCGTGATTCACGATCACGTGGTGGGCGATGTCTATCGCGCCAGCAACCGCAGCACCGGCGAACGGATCGCCGTGCTGGCGGTGGGCGGATACGGGCGGGGCGAAATGGCGCCGCATTCCGATGTCGACATCGCCTTTCTCACGCCGATCAAGCCGACGGCGTGGTGCGAGCAGGTGATCGAGGCGATGCTCTATTTCCTGTGGGATCTGGGGCTGAAGGTCGGCCATTCCAGCCGCTCGCTGGACGAACTGGTGCGCATGGCGCGCAGCGACCTGACCATCCGCACCGCGCTGCTCGAAGGGCGCTACGTGTGGGGCGATCGCGAACTGTTCGAGGAAGGATCGCGCCGCTTCTGGGCCGAGGTCGTTACGGGCACCGAACGGCAGTTCGTTTCCGAGAAGCTGGCCGAGCGCAACGAGCGGCACAAGCGGCTGGGCGACAGCCGCTATGTGGTCGAGCCGAACGTGAAGGAAGGCAAGGGCGGCCTGCGCGATCTTCACACGCTCTACTGGATTGGCAAATATATCCACAAGGTGCGCGATCCCAGCGAACTCGTCGACGTGGGGTTGCTAACCGCTGACGAATACCGCCAGTTCCGTCGCGCCGAGAACTTCTTCTGGGCGGTGCGCTGCCATCTCCACGCGCTGACGAACCGGGCCGAGGACCGGCTGACCTTCGATCTCCAGCGCGAGGTCGCCATGCACATGAACTTCGCCGACCGGCCGGGCAAGAGCGCGGTCGAACGGTTCATGCAGTTCTTCTTCCTGCAGGCCAAGCAGGTGGGATCGCTGACCGGCGTATTCCTGGCCCAGCTCGACGAACAGTTCGCCCGCCAGAAGCGCGGGTTCTTCGCGGCGTTCCGGCGGCGGAAGAAGAAGGTGGGCGTGTTCACCATCGATGCCGGGCGCATCACCGTGACCGGCGACGACTTCTTCCGAAAGGACCCGGTGCGCCTGCTGGAGATGTTCGCGATCGCCGATCGCGAGGCGATGGAAATCCATCCCGAGGCGATGCGCCTGGCCCAGCGCGATTCCGGGCTGATCGACGCCCGCGTGCGCAAGGATCCGCGCGCCAACGCGCTGTTTCTCGACATCCTGACCAGCCGCAACGATCCCGAAACCGTGTTGCGCTGGATGAACGAGGCCGGCGTGTTCGGCCGCTTCGTGCCCGATTTCGGCCGCGTCGTCGCGCAGATGCAGTTCGACATGTACCACCACTACACGGTGGACGAGCACACCATCCGCGCGATCGGGCTGCTGGCGCGGATCGAGAAGGGCGAGGCGCGCGACGATCATCCGCTGGCCAGCGACGTGATTTCCAAGGTTGCGTCGCGCCGCGTGCTCTATGTCGCCACGCTGTTGCACGATATCGCCAAGGGGCGGCGCGGGGACCATTCGATCCTCGGCGCGGACGTGGCGATGAAGCTGTGTCCGCGGCTGGGCCTGTCGGCAGCGGAAACCGAACTCGTCGCCTGGCTGGTGCGCCAGCACCTGCTGATGAGCGCCACCGCGTTCAAGCGCGATCTGGCGGACTACAAGACCATCGCCGATTTCGCGGGCACGGTGCAGAGCGTCGAAAGGCTGCGCCTGTTGCTGGTCCTGACGATCGTGGACATTCGCGCCGTCGGCCCCGGCATCTGGAACGGCTGGAAGCGGCAGCTGCTGGGCGACTTGTTCCTGGCGACCGAGGAAATGCTGCGGCTGGGCCATAAGCAGCACGGCCGCGCCGAACGGATCGCGGCGAAGAAGAAGGCGGTGGGCGAGATCCTGCGCGAGCGGGACAACCTGATCGGCACCGCCGGCCGCCAGCTGGGCGAAGCCTACTGGATCGCCGAGCCGGAGGACATCATCGCGCTCAACCTCCAGCAGCTCGATCGCGCGCACGGGCAGCCGCTGTCGGTCGAGGCGCAATACTACCCGGCGCGCGGGGCGACGCTGGTCACGGTGATGGCGGCGGACCATCCGGGGCTGTTCTATCGCATCGCGGGCGGCATCCACCTGGCCGGCGGCAACATCATCGACGCGCGCATCCACACCGCGCGCAACGGCACGGCGGTCGACAACTTCCTGGTGCAGGACCCGCTGGGGCGCCCGTTCAGTGAAGAGGCCCAGATCGAAAGGCTCAAGACCATGATCGGCGATGCGCTGGCGAACCGGGTCAAGCTCGTGCCGCAACTGGCGGCGCGCCCGCTGGCTCGCCCGCGCGCCGATGCGTTCGAGGTCCAGCCGATCGTGATCTTCGACAACAAGGCGTCCAACCGCTTCACCGTGATCGAGGTGGGCGCGCGTGATCGGCCCGCCCTGCTCAACCGCCTGGCGCGCGCGCTGTTCGAGGCGCGGCTGGTCGTCCATTCCGCACATATCGCCACTTATGGCGAGCGCGCAGTCGATACGTTCTACGTCACCGACGTGCTGGGCGAGAAGGTGAGCGCCGAGAACAGGCTGAAGACGGTGGAGAAGCGCCTGCTGGAAGCGGCCGGCGAACACGAGATGAAGGCGGTCGCAGCCTGACGGGATGCGGGCGGGTTTCAGCCCGCGCGCGCCACGATCTGGCGGGCGATCAGCCAGCTTGCCGGGAACGCCAGAACGAAGCCGCCCAGCGCGGCGGCCAGGATCGGCCCCCTGGCAACATAACCTGCCGCCAGCGCGGCGGTGATTCCAGCCCCCATCAGGGTGGTGGCGATGACAGCGTGAAGCACAAGCATCAGGCGCAGCACGGCGCGTTCCTTCCTGGTCCGAACGGCCCCTTGGCCGGCATTCCGCCACACCGGGCCATTGCGTTCAAAAGGGATCGCGACTCGGATTAATCAGTTTTGCCTAATATGGGTTGACCGGTATCAAATGCCCGACGATTCGTCCCGTTGTGCCGGTCGTCCAGCTGCGTCATGATGGGGTTCGGGAGGCTCGAAAGGATACGGTTTCACATGCCTGTAGCGCAGTACCTCGCCGGCCGGATCCTGCTGGCCATGCCGGGCATGGGCGATCCGCGTTTCGACCACGCGGTGATCGCGATGTGCGTGCATGACGAACATGGCGCGATGGGCATCGGCGTCGGTCAGCCCCGTGATGGCGTGACCCTGCACGGCCTTCTGGAAGACGTGGGCATCGATCCCGGCGTCGCGCCCGATGGGCCAGTGCTCCATGGCGGCCCAGTGGAACCGTCGCGCGGGTTCGTCCTCCATTCGCGCGACTGGGGCGGGGCGGGCACCATCGACGTGCATCCGCTGTGCGGGCTTTCCGCCTCGCTCGATATCCTGCGGGCGATCGCCGAAGGGCGCGGGCCGCGGCACTGGCTGATCGCGCTGGGCTATGCCGGCTGGGCGCCTGGCCAGCTCGAAGGCGAGATGCGGCGGCACGGCTGGTTCGCGGCGGACGGCAGTTCGGACATCCTGTTCGATACGCCGGTCGGCGCGCGCTGGGCCGCGACCTGGCGTATCCACGGCATCGATCCCGCCTTGCTGGCGAGCGAAACGGGCAGCGCCTGACCCGCTTCGGCGTCAGGGCGCGGGGCTGAGCCGTCCGATCGCCTCGGCCTGGCCGATCAGCGGCAGCAGCGCCTTCATGTCCGGCCCGTGGTCCATGCCGGTCAGCGCCTGCCGCAGCGGCAGGAACAGCGCCTTGCCCTTGCGCCCGGTCGCGTCCTTGAGCGTCGCCGTCAATGCGCTCCAGGGGTCGGACGCCCAGTCGATCCCGGCGGCGACCGTCGCGGCCTGATCGAGGAAGGCCCGCGTCTCGGGGTCGGCCTCGGGGGCAGTGATCGGCCCGGTTACCACGCGCCACCAGTCGGCCGCTTCGCCGATGTGCGACAGGTTGGGGCGGATCGCTTCCCAGGCGGCCTCGGTCATGCCTTCGGGCAGGAGATGGGCCACGCGCGCGAAGGGCAGGCGATGGACCACGGCGGCGTTGATGCGGTGCAGTTCGGCATCGTCGAACCGCGCCGGCGCCCGGCCGAACCGGGAAAGGTCGAACGCGGCGGCCAGCGCATCGGCATCGAGCGCGGGATCGATCGGGTCCGACGTTCCCAAGCGCGCCAGCATGGCGATCAGGGCTTCGGGCTCGATTCCCGCTTCGCGCAGGTCGGCGACGCCCAGCGAGCCCAGCCGTTTGGAGAGCTTGCCTTCGGTGCCGGTCAGCAGTGCGGCGTGGGCGAAGCGCGGCGGCTCCGCCCCCAGCGCGCCGAACATCTGGATCTGCGTGGCGGTGTTGGAAACATGGTCCTCGCCGCGCAACACGTCGGTAATGCCCATCGCGGCATCGTCGATCGCGCTGGGCAGCATGTAGAGCCACGATCCGTCGGCGCGGCGCACCACCGGGTCCGACATCTGGCGCGGATCGAAGTGTTGCGGGCCGCGGATGCCATCGTGCCATGCGATCGGCGTGTCGTGGTCCAGCAGGAAGCGCCAGTGTGGCTTTTCGCCCGCCGCCGCCCTGGCCGCGTGATCGGCTTCGGACAGGTGCAGCGCGGCGCGATCGTAGATCGGCGGCAGACCGCGCCCGAGCAGGACCTTGCGCTTTAGATCGAGTTCCTGGGCGGTCTCGTAGCAGCGATAGAGCCGCCCGGCGGCGACCAGCCGGTCGAAGGCGGCTTCGTAGATCGCAAAGCGCGCGGACTGGCGTTCCTCACCTTCCGGGTGCAGCCCCAGCCACGCCAGATCGGCGCGGATCGCTTCGACATGCTCCTCGCGGCTGCGCTCGGCGTCGGTATCGTCGATGCGCAGCAGGAAGCGGCCGCGATGGCGCTTGGCCAGCAACCAGTTGTGCAGCGCGGTGCGGATATTGCCGACATGGAGCCGCCCGGTGGGCGATGGCGCGAAGCGCGTGACGACGGGCGTGGAAGGGTTTGCGGACATGGGTGCCCTATAGCGCGTGTCGCGCCGCGCTCAATGCACCGGCGGATCAACCTCGGGCACGGCGCCTACCGGGGCTACCGGCGCGCCGGTCTCGCGCGGGGGCAGGGCGTTTTCGGGGATATCGTCGATCTGCATGGCGCGGGTGGGCACGCGTTCCAGGTTGCGCACGCGCACCTCGATCCGGCCATCGGCGATCGTCAGTTCGTTGAAGCTGACCGGAGTCGAGCGGATGCGCTGCGAAAGCGTGCCCGCGCCGATCATGCGGACCGGGCCGTTGGCGGTGGGGTGAATCAGGTCGAACGGATCGTGGACGTGGCCGGAAAGCACGGCCAGCACATCGCGCTTCGCCAGTTCCGCCAGTGCGCGCGATCCGCCCCGCGTCAGCGCCTTGCCCCGCGTGCCGGCTTCCACCAGCGGGTGATGCACGGCCACGATGGCGCGGACGCCCGCCGGCAGCGCATCGATCGCCGCCAGCGTCTGCGCCAGCGCGGGCCGGGTCACGCAGCCTTTGGACCAGTTCAGGCGCGGCTGCGCCCGTGCCGTGGTCTTGAGCGGGATGATCGCGACGTGGTTTACCGGAAGCGCGCGCTCGACCAGCGCCTCGATCCGGCGAAAGCGGCGATAGGGAGCGATGAAGCGTTCGATCAGGTTGAAATAGGGCAGGTCGTGGTTGCCCACTTCCACCGTGACCGGGGCTTCGAGCGAAAGAATCCAGTCGCAGGCAGCGGCAAATTCGCGATGGCGCGCGCGCATCGTGAGGTCGCCGGTGATGGCGACCGCGTCGGGCGTTTCGCGGGCGATGCATTCGCGCGCCCAGGCCAGCGCCTCGCTGTCCTCCAGCCCGAAATGGATATCGCTGACGTGGAAAATCCGGATCGGGGCTGCGTTACTCATGCTGCCGGATGCTAGACAGGAAATTCACGTCGCAGTCCATGATTTCGAACGTCTCGTCCCGCGATCCGGTGCGGCGTTCGCCATCGATCATAAGTTCGATCGGTTCGCTGGAGCGGCAGCGCACGCGATCGTGTTCGCCCAGCTTGTCGTGCGGGCCGGTGCGGAAATCCCGCCGCAGGATCGCGCCGGCCTGCTGCGCGACGCCGGCAATGTCCTGCGGGCCATAGGCATCGACGGCCATGCTCGTGGCGCCGGGGTGCAGGCGGATGGCGGGATAGCCTTCCTCGCGCCCGGTCGCCGGCTCGACGATCATCACGCCGGGGTCCGAGGCGCTGCGGCGAATCGCTTCGCCCAGCGATGTCGCGATGCCGCCGAGATCGCCATCGCGGATTTCCTCGCGCACATCGGCCCATACCGCGCCGGGGCCGGCCACGATCTCGCAAAGAGCGTCGCCCTGCGCGCAGCGGATCAGGCGGCGGCGCGTGGACGAGAGGCTGCCCTGTTCCAGCGCCGCGACCACGCCTTCGACCGAAACGTCTTCGCCATGCAGGGCCTTGGCCATGAGATTCTGCGTGCCGCCGGGCAGGACAAGCACGGCGCCTTGCCAGCCATAGAGCCGCGTGCACTGCGCGTTGACGGTGCCGTCCCCGGTAAACACAGCGAGCATAGCGACGCCTTCGCGGTCGAGATCGGCGCGCGCCGGCAGGGGATCGTCGGGAAAGCGCACGACGCGCGCCGGCTCTCTCCCGGTGGCGGCCAGTCTGGCCATCAGGTCGTCGAGCGCGGCGTCGCTGTTGCTGCCGCTGGCCGCGTTGGCGACCAGCCAGATTGGCGGGGTTCGGTCCATCGTTCGGGCAATGCGGCTGGGCGCGCGTGGTTCCCGGGCCGGTTCAGATACGGTCGCTCAGGATCAGCCACGCGGATAGGCCGTTGAGCGCGGTATAGCCGAGGTAGGCGACCGGCCCCCAAGCAATGCCCTGCGCGGTCAGCAGCAGCCCGGCGAACAGCATCAGGAATTCGATCGCGAAGCTGAAGCGCTGGTGGAGCGCGTGATAGAACCACGGCATCTTGCCAAGCAGCGGATGGCCGCTGTCCATGACCGCCCGGTGCAGCGCGAAATTGCCGATGCCGAGCAGGAATGTGACGAGAATGGCCATTGTCCCGTAACGATAGAACCCTTCGCCCCGGTTGTCAGCAACATGCGACGCATGCGCCCCATGCGGTTCGCCGGGTCAGGAAAGCTGTTCGTCGGACGTGATCGCTTCTCGTCGGCGGGACTGCCTGTCTTGTCGATGCCGGCGGGCGCGGTGGCGCGCGGTGGCGTAGGAAGACTTCAGCGACGGCGGTTGCCCCCCATACCCCGACCCGCCGTCGCAGCCCCCCTTCCGGGATCGAACGCCAAACGGTTTCGGACACCAGATTGAGGACCAGACCATGACCGCTCTCACCAAGACCGCTTTCGCCACTGCCCTTTTCGGCCTGAGCATCGCCGCGCAGCCCGCCTTTGCCCAGGAAACCCGCGCGGTGGACTATGCCGATCTCGACCTTTCCACGTCGCACGGACAGTCCGCGCTCGATGCCCGCCTGCGCAGCGCGGCCCGCGGCGTCTGCGGCATCGGCACCGACCGTGCGCCGCTGAACGAACAGGTGTCCGAACGGACTTGCTATAACAGCGCGCTGAACAACGCTCGGGCGAAATTCGCCTCGATCAAGCGTGGACCGGTCCACAGCCGGTAATCTGCACCCCGGGGGCGGACCTCAGCCCCCCGCTCCCGGGTTCTTTTTGCAGATAGTCTGCGGGGCTTGCTACCCGACGATGCGGACCGGAGATGTTCCGGTCGCCGCGCCGCCCGCTTCTTCCGCTTCCACATCCGCCAGATCACGCCAGGTGAGGTCGCTGTGCCTCAGCTGGCGATCGTCGTGCGCGCGGATGGTGATCGGCGCGATCGGCTTGCCGTCGCGCGCGTCGCACAGCACCGGATTGGCGGCGACGCCGAGCTGCCATTTTTCGCCCCACTGGCGCAGCGCGAGCATCGCCGGCAGCAGGTCGAATCCCTTTTCGGTCAACCGGTATTCGATCCGGCGGCGATCGTCGGCGCAATGCTCGCGCTTGAGGATGCCTGCTTCGACCAGCCTTGACAGGCGGTTGGAAAGGATGTTCCGGGCGATCCCGAGCTCGTCGAGGAAATCCTCGAAGTGCCGGACGCCGTTGAGGGCGGCGCGCAGGATCATGAACGACCAGCGCTCGCCCATGGCTTCCAGCGCCACGGGAAGGCCACACTGTCCGATCTCGGCAAGGGGTTCGTGAAGTTTGTGCATGTCGTCGCGGTTGTACCCCATATCGTCGCCCTATTTAAGTTTTTAGTTGCAACTTAAAACCTATCGATATAGGAAACGATTCGCAACGGAAATCGACCCTCTCCAAGGACCCCATGATTTCCTTGCCATGAAAAGGGGAAGAATCATGACTGCACTTCGCCATGGCGCGTTGCGCCAGTTTGCGCCTGCCGTTCTCGCGCTGGTCGGAACGATCGCCGGTTTCACCGCAACCGCCACGCCCTCGCACGCGGCCGGCGGATACTATTCGGTGACGCTGGCAACGGCTCTCGATGCACCCAAGCGCCTGATCGAACACGGCGTTTCGTGGTCCTGCGCCGGTTCGGAATGCTCGGCCGCGCGCGACACCTCGCGCCCCGCGATGGTCTGCGCCCGCATTTCCCAGAAGGTCGGCACGATCGCCCGCTTCGCCACGCCGGAAGGCGAGCTTTCCGCCGAGGAGCTTGCGCGCTGCAACGGCGGGAAGGCCTGATTTTGGCCTGAACGGTCGAGCCGGGCCTTAACAAGCGCCCGGCCGATCCGATCTTTTCTCCAGCGCGTGTCCTCCCGCTACCCTGCCGGACACGCCAAACCTGCCAGGGCCGCGGGCTTCGTGCTCGCGGCTTCTTTTTTGCGTGCGCCGCGCCTATAGCGTGCCCATGCGCATTCCCGCCGCGCTTGCCGCGCTTTCGCTGCTTGTTCCGTCCATCCTGCCGGCATCGCCCGCCGCTGCGGCCGATGCGGCCACGGGTGACCGCCTGACCCCGGAACACCGCGCCGCGCTGCAATGCGCCGCCGTCTTCGCGATCGTTGCGTCCGAGCAGGCCAACGGGGCACCTGCCGCGCTCGCGTTCCCGCCGCTGGCCGTGCGGGGCAAGCGCTATTTCGTCGAGGTGAGCACGCGGGTGATCGCCGAAGCCGGCCTGACGCGCGAACAGGTGCGCGATCTGATCGTGGCCGATGTCGGCACCCTGCAGAAGAGCGCCAGCGCCGATCCGGCAGACACGGAGCTGACCACGCGGATGCGCGCCTGCCTTCCCCTGCTGGACAAGACCGTTCCGCCGCTGCGCACGCCCGACCTTCTGCAATGTACCGCGATCCTCTCGCTCGCCTTCGAGGAAATTCACGGGCGCGAGGGCATGACGCCGGCCGCGCAGGACATGAAGACGCTGGCCTCGGTGCTGACCGCGCGCGAGCACGAGGCACTGATAGCCGCGGGCAGGAGCGGCGACCAGGCGGACCAGGCGATCGCCGAGGCGCATGACGCCATGCTCAAGGAAGCGTTCGACGATGGCGGGGGTGTCGAAAAGTACGACATCGCCCACTGTTACGATCTCGCGAAGCCGGATCAGAAGTCGCACTACTGATCGACCCCCGCCGCGTTGCGGTAGCTAGTGCGGTTTGTGCTTGGCTGGAATGCACCGTGCGCTAGACTTCGGCATCGAAGCGATTGGGGGTGGCGATGGAAGGCGTTCTCGTTCTGCTGGCGGTGCTGGTCGCCGTCTATTTCTTCACCGGCGTCCGCGTCGTTCGCCAGGGCTATGTCTATACCATCGAGCGGCTGGGCAAGTTCACCCTGGCGGCCACGCCCGGCCTGCATTTCATCATGCCGTTCGTCGATCGCGTCGGGCGCAAGGTCAACATGATGGAGCAGGTGCTCGACATCCCCGGCCAGGAGATCATCACGCGCGACAACGCGATGGTCGGCGTGGACGCCATCGTGTTCTTCCAGGTGCTGGACGCGGGCAAGGCGGCCTACGAGGTATCGGACCTCTTCGTCGCGATCATGCAACTCACCACCACCAACTTGCGCACGGTGATGGGGTCCATGGATCTGGACGAGACGCTGTCCAAGCGGGACGAGATCAATGCCCGCCTGCTGGCGGTGGTCGATCATGCCACCTCGCCCTGGGGCCTCAAGATCACGCGCGTCGAGATCAAGGACATCCGTCCGCCGGCGGACATTTCCAACGCCATGGCGCGCCAGATGAAGGCCGAGCGCGAGAAGCGCGCGCAGATTCTCGAGGCCGAAGGGTTGAAAAGCGCGGAAATCCTGCGCGCCGAAGGGCAGAAGCAGGCGCAGATTCTCGAAGCCGAGGGGCGGCGCGAAGCGGCCTATCGCGATGCCGAAGCGCGCGAACGCGCGGCCGAGGCCGAGGCACGGGCCACGCAGGTCGTGTCCGAGGCGATCGCGTCTTCGGGCACGCAGGCGCTCAACTATTTCGTGGCGCAGAAATATGTGGAGGCGGTGCAGCAGTTCGCGGTTTCGCCCAACGCCAAGACCATCCTGTTCCCGGTGGAGGCGACGCAACTGATTGGCTCGCTGGGCGGGATCGGGGAACTGATCGGTGACGCGATCAAGCCTCCGGCCAACCCCGCACCGGCGGACAAGGCGGGGGCGGACAAGGCGGGGATCGGCCGTGCTTGACGCGTTGGCGCCGCACTGGGGCTGGCTGGCGCTGGGCGTGGCGCTGGCCATCGCGGAGCTGGTTGCGCCGGGCTATTTCCTGATCTGGCTGGCGGCGGCGGCCCTGCTTACGGGCTTCGTGGCGGCGGCGCTGCCGGTGGCGCTGGCCGCGCAGGTGGTGCTGTTCGCCGTGCTGGCGGGCTGCGTGCTGTTTGCCGGACGGCGCTGGCTGGCGCGCAATCCGGTGGTCTCGGCCGATCCCCTGCTCAACGATCGCGGCGGTCGGCTGATCGGCCAGAGCGTCACCGTTGTCCAGGCGATCGAGGGCGGCGGGGGACGCGTCCGCCAGGGCGACACCGAATGGCTGGTGCGCGGCCCGGATGCGCCGGTCGGCGCGCGGATGCGCGTGGCCGGGCACGATGGCGCGGTGCTCATTGTAGAGTTTCCCGACTGACCCCATATGCGCGGCAAAGGAGATCCCCATGGCCGACAAGCTGAACCTCACCGAAGCCGAATGGCGCGAAAGGCTGACGCCGGAGCAGTACGCGATCCTGCGGCAGGCGGGCACCGAGCGCGCCTTCACCGGCAAGTATGAAAAGAACAAGGCCGCGGGCGACTATGTTTGCGCCGGCTGCGGCGCGCCGCTGTTCGCCTCCGCCACCAAGTATGACAGCGGCTCCGGCTGGCCGAGCTTCTATGCGCCGATGGAGGCCGAAGCGGTGGACGAACACCGCGATGTCACGCACGGCATGGTCCGCACTGAAGTGCGCTGCGCGCGCTGCGACGGGCACCTTGGCCATGTCTTCCCCGATGGCCCCGCGCCCACCGGCCTGCGTTATTGCATCAACAGTGCCTCGCTGGATTTTTCGCCAGAGGACTGACGGGAAACGGCCTTTTCCGCCTGCTGGAAAACTTCCGATTAACCCTGCGTTACAAATCGCCTATGCAAAGGGCGGTTCGCGTTGGGGGCCATCCATGCCGGATGCCGTGTTGCTCCCGCCAGCATGGTTCGCAGTAAACGGAAAGGTCCGGTAGAAGACTGATGGCCAGACGGGATATTCCACGCAGCCCGGATTCGGGCGGCTCTTCCCGCGCGCCGAAGAAGCCATCGGCCTTCCGCCGTTGGATACGGCGCATTTTCGTCTGGGGCGGTGGCCTTGCGCTTCTCGCGGCGATCGGCGCGGCGGTGGCGGTGTTCGTCACCGCGCGTTCGCTGCCGAGCTACGAGAAGCTGAAGTCCAGCCAGGCCGGCCAGATGATCGTGGTACGCGCCAACGACGGTTCGGAAATCGTCACCCTGGGGCCAAGCTATGGCCGGTGGATTCCCTATGACCGCATTCCGCGCGTGATGCGTGACGCGATGGTTTCGGTGGAAGACCGGCGCTATCGCGAACACTGGGGCGTGGACCCGCTGGGCATCGCCCGTTCGCTGATGGTCCGCGTCGAAAGCGGGCGCTGGCGGCAGGGCGGTTCCACGATCACGCAGCAGCTTGCCCGCAACATCTTCCTCAACAACAGCCGCACATTCGATCGCAAGCTGCGCGAGGCGGTGCTGGCGCTGGCGCTGGAGCAGAAGTTCAGCAAGGATCAGATCCTCGAACTCTATCTCAACAAGGTCTATTTCGGTGGCGGCGCCTATGGCGTCGATTCCGCCGCGCGCAAGTTCTTCGGCCATTCGGGCGAGCGCCTTTCGCTGGCCGAGGCATCGATCATCGCCGGGCTGGTGAAGGCGCCTTCGCACTATTCGCCGACCGCCGATGCCGATGCCGCCGTCGGGCGCGCCAAGGTGGTGCTCGACGTGATGCAGCGCAACGGCACGATCACCCCCGCCGATGCCGCCGCGGTCGATTTCAAGGACGTGAAGCTGGCGGGCGAGGAAGGCCAGAACTCCGCGCGTTACTTCACCGACTGGGTGCTGCCGCAACTGGACCTGATCCTGCCGGACAACGACCAGCCGATCGAGGTCTGGACCACGCTTGATCCCGTCATGCAGCACGCCGCGACCAGCGCGATCCAGGGCTATGCGCCCAAGGGCGCGCAAGGCGCGATGGTCAGCGTGGATCGCGATGGCGCGGTGCTGGCGATGGTGGGTGGCACCGATTACGTGACGTCCAACTACAACCGCGCCACCAACGCCGTGCGCCAGCCCGGCTCGGCGTGGAAGTTGTTCGTCTATCTCGCCGCGCTGGAAGCCGGTTACACCCCGGATTCGCGCGTGGTCGATGCGCCGGTCACGATCGACGGGTGGTCGCCGCGCAATTCGGGCGGCACCTATGCGGGCGAGATCGACGTGCGCACCGCCTTCGCCTATTCCAAGAACACCGTGGCGGCGCAGCTCGGCAACGAGGTGGGCTTCGGCGCCGTGGCCAACATGGCCCGCCGCTTCGGCATCACCACGCCGATCAACACGCTGCCCTCGATGGTGCTGGGCACCTCCGACGTGCGCGTGATCGACATGGTGCGCGCCTTCGCCTCGGTGCAGAACAAGGGCGCGTCCGTCACACCCTACGGCATCCGCAAGATCACCACGACCGATGGTGAAGTGCTCTACAGCCACCGCCCCGATGCGTCGCAGCAGTTGGTCCCGACTTACGTCGCGGCCGGCATCACCGATCTGCTGCAGACGGCGGTCAGCATCGGCACGGGCCGCGCCGCGCAGATCGGCCGGCCGGTGGCGGGCAAGACCGGGACGACCAGCTCGAACAAGGATGGCTGGTTCCTGGGCTTTTCCAGCGGCATCACCACGGGCGTGTGGATGGGGCGCGACGATGCCCACGCGGTGCCGGGGCTGCAGGGCGGCACCGCGCCGGCGCGCGCCTTCGCGGCCTATATGAAAGTCGCCACCGCCAAGCGCCCGGCGGAGAAGTTCGATACCGAACTGAAGCTGCCGCAATGGCAGCTTGAGCCCGACGACGAGGCCCTGCTCAACAATTCCGACAACTACTTCTACGTGGACGAGAACGGCAATCTGGTCGACCAGGGCGGGCAGGCGCCGCAGGGCGGGGCGCCGGGCGGCGGTCCAGCGGGTGGCGCGCCGGGCATCGGCAGCAATACGCCAGCGGGGGCGCCGCGCGAACGACAGCCGACCTACCGCGATGGCAGCGGCGCCGACGGCAACAGCCCGGCGGCCGCGAACGACGATTTCCTCGATCGCGCGATCGGTCGTGGCCGGAACGACGCCAACGGCCAGACACCGCCGCGCCCCCGGCCGACGGGCGGCACCCGCGTCACCGTCGGCGGGGGGCAGGGCAACCCCTGATCGTTCCACAACGTGTGGAAAGCCCACCCCGCTGCGGCTAGCGACGCCTGCGGCGACGCAAGCCTCGCTCGCCTCCCGCAAGCGGGAGGGGCTGGGGGTGGGTAGCGCGCACCCGTTGGCAAACGATCCAACCGCCGACAAAAAGGAGGGCGGTGAGGCCCTCCGTTTGGTGTTCAAGGCGCGATTGCCAGAGCCGGATGACGTAGCCTTCAATCGTCTTTGCGAGGGGCGGAGCCCCGAAGCAATCCAGAGCCGCACGCAGGACTCTGGATTGCTTCGCTGACGCTCGCAATGACGAAGCGGGTTAAATTGCCCCTATCGTCGACTACGCTCAGCGCAGGCGCACCGGCACGTAGATCGCCGGCTGGCCGCGGCGCTGGACGCGCAGCAGCACGGCTTCGCGGTTTTCCGCCTTGGCGGCACGCACCACGGCTTCGAGATCGGCGATGCTGGTCAGCGCGCGATAGTTGGCCGACAGGATGATGTCGCCACGCTGCAGCCCCTTGGAGCCGGCGTCCGACGAATCGTCGACCGCCGTGACCACCACGCCGCGCGTATCGTCGCTGGCGCCAAGCTGGCGGGCGATCTGGGTGGTCAGCGGAATGGCGGCGAGGCCCAGCGACTGCTGGATCACGGTGCCGTTCTGCTTCTGGCTCTGGTTCTTGCCGCCGAAGCTGTCGTCCTGGTCCTGCGCGTCGGGATCGAAGCTCTGCTTGGCCAGTTCCTCTTCGGTCGGGCGCTTGTCCACCACCGCGTTCACGGTCAGGCGCTGGCCGTTGCGGACCAGCTCGATCGGGATGCGCGTGCCGGGAGCGGTGTTGGCGACGATGAACGACAGAGTCTGTTCCGGCGTGACTTCCTTGCCCGCCACGGAGACGACCACGTCGCCCGCCTGGATGCCGGCCTTGGCCGCGCCATGGCCCGGCTCCACCGACTGGATGAATTCGCCGCGCTTCTTGGCCAGACCCAGCGAGGCGGCCAGATCGTCCGACAGCGGCTGGATGCGCACGCCCAGATAGCCGCGCTCAATCGCCTGGCCCTTGATCAGCTTGTCCACGATCGGCGCGGCGGTTTCGGCGGGAATGGCGAAGCCGATGCCCACGCTGCCGCCGGTGGGCGAAAAGATCGCGTTGTTGATGCCGATCACGTTGCCCTGCATGTCGAACATCGGGCCGCCCGAGTTGCCCCGGTTGATCGATGCGTCGGTCTGCAGATAGCGGTCATAGGCCGAACCCGAACCGGTGTTGCGATAGACCGCCGAGATGATGCCCTGCGTGACCGTGCCGCCCAGGCCGAACGGGTTGCCGATCGCGATCACCCAGTCGCCCACGCGCGCCTTGCGCGAATCCCCGAACTTCACGAACGGGAAGGGCTTGGAGCTGCTGATCTTGAGCACCGCGAGGTCGGATGCCGCATCGCGCCCGATCAGCTTGGCGGGGTAATCGGTGCCGTCGGTCATCGTCACGGTGATCGATTCGACCTCGCCCTGGCCGTCGGCGGTGATGACGTGGTTGTTGGTCACGACATAGCCGTCGGCCGAGATGACGAAGCCCGATCCCAGCGACTGCGCTTCGCGCGTGGTCGTGCCGCCGCCCTGTCCGCCGCCGAACAGATCGCCGAAGGGCGTGCCGGCGAACGGGTTGTTGTTCTGCACCTTCACCCGCTGGCGGGTGGAGATGTTGACCACCGCTGGCTGAAGTTGCTGGGTCAGGTCGGCGAAGCTGGCCGGCGCGCCGGCGCGGGGGACGACCGCCTGCATCTGCGCGCTGTCGTTCTGCGCGACCTGCGCCCCGGCGGGAAATCCGGTGACCAGCGTCAGAGCGCTGCCGGCGAGGAGCAGGGCCGTAGTCACACCATAAGCATATCGCACGTGGCCATTTCCTTCTTGTCTGTTCGATTGGGGCGGAGTGCCGCCGCGTGAGATCCCGCCCCGTTTTTCACGCTTTGTTGCATGAACGGGATTTGAATGACGCGGTTCCTACTTTCCCCTGAACTGCTTCAGATATTCGTTGTCCGGCGACAGCACGATCGAGGTGCTGCTGCCCTTCTGCGCGAAGGTCGCGTCATAGCTCTGCATCGCGCGGTAGAAGTCGTAGAACGCCGGGTCCTTGCCGAAGCTGTCGGCATAGGTCTTGGCGGCGGAAGCGGACGCCTCGGCGCGGATGATCTGCGCGTTCTTCGAGCCCTGCGCGCGGATCGTCGCCGCCTCCTGCTGGCGCGCGGTGCTCATCCGGGTGAAGGCACTGTCCAGCGGGGTGCCGTCGGGCAGGTCCGCCCGCTTGATCCGCACGTCGATCACCTGCGCGCCGTATTCGCGCGCTTCGTTGTCCAGCCCGGCACGGATGTTGGCCATGGCCTGCCCGCGTTCGGCGGTCAGCAGCGAGGCGAAGGTGCGGTTGCCCAGTTCCTGGCGCAGCGCGGAATTGAGGATTGGCTGGAGCTGTTCGGAAACGCGGTCCACCGTGCCGGCGGTCTGGTACATCTTGACCGGATCGATCACGCGGTAGCGGGCATAGGCGTCCACTTCCAGCCGGCGCTGGTCGGCCGAGGTCACCTGCTGGCGTTCCAGATCGACGTCGAGCACGCGCTTGTCGATGCGCACCGCCTGCTCGAAGAACGGAATCCGCCAGCTCAGGCCCGCGCCGGTCTGGCCGTAATCGGTGTTGGGCCGGAAACGGTTGATGACGCGCACGGGATCGCCCAGCCGCACGATCAGCACCTGTTCCTTCTCATCGACCACGATCAGCGAACTGATCGCAAGCAGCAGTACGGCGGCCAGCACCGCCAGCACCGCCTTCTGTTCGCGCCACAGGTTCTCGAAAAAGCCCCCCATGTCAGCGGCCCTCCGTCGGTGCGGGCTTGGGCTGCTGCATCAGTTGCGGCAACGGCAGATAGGGCGTGACGCCCGGCGTTTCGACGATCACCTTGTCGGTCTGGCTCAGCACGCGTTCCATCGTTTCGTAGTACATCCGGCGCCGCGTCACTTCCGGGGCCAGCTTGTATTGTTCATAGACCTTGTCGAATGCGGCCGCATCGCCTTGCGCGCGCGCGGTGGTTTGCTGCGCCCAGGCCTGCGCGCGGTTGACGTCGCTCTGCGCGTCCTGCTGCGCGGCCAGCACTTCCTTGAACGCGTCCACCACCTTGGCCGGCGGGTCCACCTTCTTGATGTCCACGCCCTGGATCAGGATGCCCGAACGATAGGCGTCGAGTACCTTCTGCATCCGGTCGCGCGCGCTTTGTTCGATCGAGGCGCGGCCTGCGCCCATGGCGTCGTTCAGCGTGACTTCGGCGATCGACTGGCGCATCGCCGCTTCGGCCACCTCGCGCACCGTCTGGTCCGGATCGGCCAGCTGGAACGAATAGAGCTTCAGGTTCTTGATGTTCCAGCGCACGAGGTACGACAGATCGACAAGGTTCTGATCGCCCGTGAGCATCAGCTTCTCGCCATCGCCCTCCGGAATCGATTCCCGGCGGATCGAGGTGACGTCCTGCGTCGATACCGACTGGATCGGCCAGGGCAGCGTCAGCGCCATGCCGGGGTCCAGCATCCGCGAATACTTCCCGAATGTGGTGACCACGCCCTTTTCCTGCGGCGAGATGCGATGGACCATGGATGCGCCCAGCCACACCGCCACGACCAGCGCGATGCCGATCGGCAGCCACGACTTGCCATCGGGCCGCTGCGGCAAGCGCGGCAGCGTCGGTCCCTTGCCGCCGCCGCCATCACCGCCGCCGGGGCGGCCGCGCCCGGTGCGCGCGCGGAAGATGTCCTCGATGCTGGCCGAACGGCGTCCTTCGCCCGACGAGGGCGGCAGCCAGGGATTGCGAGGGCCGTTGGGCTGCTTCGGCTCCTGCGGCTTTTCGCCCGCTGGTTGCTCCGGCGCATCGGCATCGTCGCCGTCGGCGGCAGGAGGCGTTGCGCCACCCGGTTCGGTGCCACCGGCGCCGTCAGGATCGCCCCATGGGCTTTTCTTGCCGGCCATCGCCAGGCCGATGCGCGTCATCCGCTCGCCAAAACTGCTCATGAAGTCGTTATAGGAACGGGTTTCGCGGAAAAACAGTGTCTCCTCCCCAAAATTCATCTGCTAGGACGCGCGCGAGTTGGAAGGCCCGGAAGAACAGGAAAACACGTGAGTCTGAACGAAGACGCGCTGCGAAGCGCCCTTGAAGAACTGGCCGGCGCGCGGCTGCAATCGCTGCGCGGCGCGGATGGCATCGCCACGATCGTGCTGGACGTCGGCGGGATGGACCGCATGGAGCGGGACCGGCTGGAAATGGCGGTGCGTGATGCCGCGCGCAAGGCCGGCGCGCAGGACGTGCGGCTGGCGATGACGGCGGAGAAGCGCCAGCGCCGCATCATCGCGGTCGGTTCGGGCAAGGGCGGCGTGGGCAAGTCCACGCTCTCGGCCAATCTGGCCGTCGCCATGGCGCGGCTGGGGCGCAAGGTGGGGCTGGTCGATGCCGATATCTACGGCCCTTCGCAGCCGCGCCTGCTGGCGACCGAGGGCCGCCGCCCGGAGGCCGAAGGCAACAAGATGATCCCGGTGCCGAGCCCGTTCGGCGTGCCGATGCTGTCGATGGGGCACCTTGTCCAGCCGGGACAGGCGATCGCCTGGCGCGGGCCTATGGCGGGCAATGCGCTGGGCCAGCTGATCGACGCGCACTGGGGCGATGCCGAGATCATTGTGGTCGATCTGCCGCCGGGCACCGGCGACGTGCAACTGACCATGCTGCAGAAGCACAAGCCCGCCGGCGCGGTGATCGTGTCCACGCCGCAGGATCTGGCGCTGATGGATGCGACCCGCGCGATCGGGCTGTTCGAACAGGGGCAGGTGCCGATGATCGGGCTGGTCGAGAACATGGCCGGCTATATTTGCCCCCATTGCGGCGAGGAGAGCGATCCGTTCGGCATCGGCGGCGCGGAAGCGGCGGCGAAGACGATGAACCTGCCGTTCCTGGGCCGCGTGCCGCTGGACCTGACGATCCGGCGCGAAAGCGATGCGGGTCACCCGCCGGCAGCGGGCGAAGGGCCGCAGGCCGAAGCCTTCGCCACGATCGCGCGCGGCGTGCTGCGCTGGCTGGACGGGCAGGGCTGATCGCGTGGCGCTGGGCGGGCGGCTGACCCGGCGGGGGCTGCTGGTCGGTTCGGCCGGCGCCGCCGTGGCCGGTGGCGGCCTGCTGCTGGCATTCTCGCTGGTGCCGCGCCACTATGCCACGCCATTACGCGCGGGCGATGGAGAGCATGTTTTTGACGCCTTCATCCGCATGGCAGCGGATGGCGCGGTCAGCGTCGCCGTGCCGTTCTGCGAGATGGGGCAGGGCATCACCACGCTGGTCGCGCAGATCGTTGCGTGGGAACTGGGCGCGGACTGGCGGCGCGTGGGCGTGGAGCCGGCGCCGGTCAGCCCGGTCTATGCCGATCCGGTACTGGCCGCGCACTGGGCGCCGCTGTGGATGCCGCTGGGCGCGGGACTGGCGCAGAATCCGGACGGGATTCTCGCCCGGCTGAAGGCCGAACGCGAACCGATGATGATTACCGCGGATGGCACCGCGCTGGCCGCTTTCGAACAACCGCTGCGCGCGGCAGCCGCCGGCGTGCGCGCGATGCTGGCCAAGGCGGCGGCGGCGGAATGGAACGTTGGCTGGGAGGAGTGCGAGGCGCGGGATCATTTCGTGATCCATGGCGGCAAGCGGCTGGCCTTCGCCGCGCTGCTGCAAAAGGCGCTGGCCTACGACCCGCCCGATCCGCCGGTGCAGCGCGCCGGCGCGCCGGCGGAAAGGCCGCGCGATTTTCCCGAAGGCGCGCGGGCGCGCTATCCCCGGCTCGATCTGCCGGCCAAGGCGGACGGCAGCTTCGTGTTCGCGGGGGATGTTCGGTTGCCGGGCATGGGCTTCGCCGCGATCGCGCACGGACCGCAGGGCAACAGCGTGCTATCCAGCCACGACAAGGATGCGGCGGCGGGCGTGCGCGGGCTTGTTGGCGTGGTCCATGCCAAGCGCTGGCTGGCGGCGGTGGCGACGACCTGGCACGCCGCGAACAAGGCGGTGAAGGCGATGGAGCCGCGCTTCCGGGCGGCCGGCCCGATCGCGGACAGCGCCGCGATCGACCAGGCGCTCAACACCGCGCTGCAAAAGGGCAATCCCGTCCGTGTCGCCGCGGATGGCGATCCCGATGCCCTGCTGGAGAAGGCCGGGCCAGTGAAACTGGGGCTCACCGCCCGCTACGATGTCGAACCCGCGCTGCACGCGCCGCTTGAGACGGCCACGGCCACGGCGCGGCTGCGCGATGGCAAGCTGGAGCTGTGGGTGGCGACGCAGGCGCCCGAACGGGTGCGCCGCGCCGGCGCGCTGGCGGCAGGCGTCGCGCGCGCGGACGTGATCGTCTATCCGATGCACGCCGGCGGCAGCTTCGATGCGCGGCTCGACAGCCGCGTGGCGGCCGAGGCGGCATCGATCGCGCGGCAGGTGGGTCGCCCCGTGCAGCTCGTGTGGTCGCGCTGGCAGGAATCGCTGGCCGGCCTGCCGCGCACGCCGGTTTCGGCCGAACTGGCCGGCTCGCTCAGTCCCGACAAGCAGCATATCCTGGGCTGGCGCGCGCGTCTGGCGTTGCCGCCCACCGCGATCGAATCCGGTCTGAGGCTGTTGCACGACCGTGGCGTGCCCGAAGCGCTGAAAGCGAGCGAGGGGCGGGCCGATCCGCTGGCCTGCGAAGGGGCTTTGCCGTTTTATGGCATTCCGGAAAAGGCGGTCGATCACATCGCAGCCAGCCTGCCGCTGCCGACCGCGCGCTATCGCGGCAATGCCCATGGCTATGCCGCGTTCTGCAACGAGAGCTTCGTCGATGAACTGGCCCATGCCGGCGGGCAGGAGCCGCTGGCGTTCCGCATGGGCATGCTGGGCGGGCAGCCGCGCCTGGCCGCCTGCCTTTCCGGCGTGGCGCGCATGGCGATGTGGGGCGGCGGGGCGGATGCTTCGGGGCAGGGCATCGCCTGCCATCGCATGGACCTGCCGACGGGCAAGGGGCAGGTGCGCAGCGGCTTCATCGCGGTCGTGGCCACCGCCCGGCAGGACGAAGGCGCGGTCCGGGTCGACCGGCTTTCCGTGTTCTGCGACATCGGCCGGATCGTGAACATGGACATCGCCCGGCAGCAGGTGGAAGGCGGGCTGGTGTTCGGGCTGGCGCAGGCCATCGGCGGCAGCACGGCCTATGCCGGCGGGCTGCCGGTCTCGGGACGGCTCGCGCAACTCGGCCTGCCTGTGCTGGCCGATTGCCCCAAAGTCGATGTTGCCTTCGCCGAAAGCAGCGAGGAACCGTTCGATCCGGGGGAACTGGCCGTGGTTGCGGTCGCGCCCGCCATTGCCAACGCCCTGTTTTCGGCCACGGGGTTGCGGTTTCGCCGGTTGCCGCTGCTATCCGAAGGTCTGTGACGCGAATGTCTCTCAACGAATCCTCCGCCAATCCCCGGCCCGCAGGCCATCCACCGGTCGCCACGGGCCGGATCGGCGTGCTGCTGGTCAA
The DNA here is from genome assembly GCF_005145025.1 of Novosphingobium sp. EMRT-2. Taxonomy (NCBI): domain Bacteria; kingdom Pseudomonadati; phylum Pseudomonadota; class Alphaproteobacteria; order Sphingomonadales; family Sphingomonadaceae; genus Novosphingobium; species Novosphingobium sp. EMRT-2. The sequence continues at coordinate 2,878,822 of NZ_CP039695.1, forward strand.
CCTTGGCACGCCAGACGCGCCCGAGCGCGGCGCGGTGAAGCGCTATCTCAAGGAATTCCTGTCCGACCGGCGCGTGGTGGAAATTCCGGCGCTGGTCTGGCAGCCGATCCTGCGCGGCATCATTCTCAACACGCGCCCCGCAAAGTCGGCCCATGCCTATGGCCAGGTATGGGGGCCTGACGGATCGCCGCTGGCCGCGATCACCGCCGCACAGGCGGCGGCGTTGCAGGCCCGCCTTGAGCGGGCGCATTCCGGCGATGCGGTGATCGTGCGCCACGCCATGCGCTACCAGAACCCGGCGATCGCGCGCGAGCTCGATGCGCTGGTGGAGGCCGGGTGCGAACGCATCCTGTTCGCGCCGCTCTATCCGCAGTATTGCGCCGCCACCACGGCCAGCGCGCTCGACGCGCTCGGCACGTGGATCGCCGGTCGCCGCCGCCTGCCGGCCCTGCGCACGCTGCCCCCCTATCACGACGATCCGCTGGCCATCGCCGCACTACATCGCGATCTTTCCCGTCAGATGGCGGTGCTGGACTTCGTGCCCGAACTGCTTCTGCTGAGCTACCACGGGATGCCCGAGCGTACGCTGCACTTGGGCGATCCCTATCACTGCCATTGCCGCAAGACCTCGCGGCTGCTGCAGGAGGCTTTCGCGACCACGCACGCGGGCATGCGCATCGAAACGACCTTTCAATCGCGCTTCGGCCGTGCCCGCTGGCTGGAACCGGCCACCGACGCCGTGCTGAAGGCCGAAGCCGCGAAAGGCACGCGGCGGATCGCGGTGGCCGCGCCGGGCTTTTCCGCCGATTGCCTCGAAACGCTGGAGGAACTGGCGATTCGGGGGCGCGACGATTTTCTGGCGGCGGGCGGGACCGACTTCGCCACGCTTTCCTGCCTCAACGCGGGGGACGAGGGCGTGCGCCTGCTGGAAGCGCTGGTGCGGCGCGAGCTTGCGGGGTGGCTATAAAGCGATTATCGGCCTCTTCGAAGGACGAGGTGCCGGAATCCGGTCGAATCTGTTGACGATTCGCCCTCCCGTGGGTATGGGCGCCGCTTTCCGGCGGGCTTGCCCGCCTTGTACGTGCAAGCAACCAGGATTTTCCCGGTCCGTCTCCGGACGGTCCGCCAGAGGACAGAAACAGGACAGACATGGCCAATACGCCGCAAGCCCGCAAGCGCATCCGTCGCAACGAACGTCGCGCCGAAATCAACGGCAACCGCCTTTCCCGCATCCGCACCTTCGTGAAGAAGGTCGAATCGGCGATCGCCGGTGGCGACAAGTCGGCGGCGGCTGAAGCGCTCAAGGCGGCGCAGCCGGAACTGGCGCGTGGCGTGGCGCGCGGCGTGCTCCACAAGAACACCGTGGCGCGCAAGATGTCGCGTCTGACCAAGCGAGTCGCAGCGCTCTGATTCGACCGCTCATCCCCCATCGGGGATGATGCTCAGGGTCGATACGGATATCTGACAGAGGAAAAGGCCGGCGGTTCCATCGCCGGCTTTTTCGTTTTTCGGTTCCGTGACGATTTGCGGTCGCAGCAAGTCATGGATTTTCCGCGATTCGCTTCACCTCCGCAACGAAGTATATATTTTTCAAATACTTATGCGATTTCCGCGGCGTCCAGCGAGTCAAGGCGATTTATTTCAGTTTTTTTGCGTCGCCACGCTTGCGCTCCGCCCCCCGTCGCCAATAGACAGGCTGAACCGGCATCGTTGATCTCACGGAGCCGTAACAAGCACTGGGATCAGCGTGACGGTGTCACGGAAATCGCATGGTTCGAGTCCGCTGGCGGAATCCCCGCTGGCGGTCGGGGGTTCGTCATGTCTGCGGCGGGGGGATGTCGTCGCAGGCCTTGATCAGGTCGGGACAGCGCCGCGTGAAGATGGATGAATTTGGCAGCGCGGGCGGCTACCGCGCACCGGCTGCGCGTGGGGGCGGCTCGGAAGCCGTGTCAGGCAGGAAGGGACGGGACGGGATGATCGAGGACCAGGAAGCGCTGGATCTGGCAGCGGACTGGGCCGACATCAGCCAGGGTCTGAAAAAGGATCTGGGATCGCAGCTGCACGGGCAGTGGATCAAGCCGATCCAGCTTGGCAGCTTCTGCAAGGAAACCGGCACGCTCGACCTGTTCCTGCCGACCGAGTTCTCCGCGAACTGGGTGGCGGATCGCTTCGCCGATCGCCTGTCGCTGGCGTGGAAGATCGCGCGGTCGGAAGTGCGTCAGGTGCGCATCACGGTGCATCCGCGCCGCCGCGCCATGCCCGAACTGCGCATCGGCGGCGATGCACCGGTGCCGGCGGCGTCGGCCACCGTGCGTACCCCGGCTTCGATCGGCATGTCGGATTCGCTGGTTTCGGGTCTCGATCCCTCGCTGATCTTCGCCGAGTTCGTGAGCGGTTCGGCCAACGTGCTGGCAGTCAACGCGGCGCAGCGCATGGCCGCGCTGGAGACGCCCCAGTTCTCGCCGCTCTATCTCAAGGCCTCGACCGGGCAGGGCAAGACCCACCTGCTGCACGCGATCGGCCACGCCTATGCCGCGAACCGGCCCGGCGCGCGCATCTTCTACTGCTCGGCCGAGCGCTTCATGATCGAATTCGTCCAGGCCATGCGCCAGAACGAGATGATCGAGTTCAAGGCGCGCCTGCGCGGCTTCGATCTGCTGCTGGTCGACGATATCCAGTTCATCATCGGCAAGGCGAGCACGCAGGAGGAATTCCTGCACACGATCGACGCGCTGCTGGCCGCCGGCAAGCGGCTGGTCGTCGCGGCGGATCGCGCGCCGCAGGCGCTCGATGGGGTCGAACAGCGGCTGCTGTCGCGTCTGTCGATGGGGCTGGTGGCCGATATCCAGCCGGCCGACATCGAACTGCGCCGCAAGATCCTCGAACACCGCCTGTCGCGCTTCACCAGCACGCAGGTTCCGTCCGACGTGATCGAATTCCTCGCGCGCACGATCAACCGCAATATCCGTGAACTGGTCGGCGGCCTCAACAAGCTGATCGCATTCGCCCAGCTCACTGGCCAGCCGGTCTCGCTGCAACTGGCCGAGGAACAGCTCACTGACATTCTCTCGGCCAACCGCCGGCGCATCACGATCGACGAGATCCAGCGCACGGTCTGCCAGTTCTACCGCGTGGACCGCACGGAAATGGCCTCCAAGCGCCGCGCCCGCGCCGTGGTTCGCCCGCGCCAGGTGGCGATGTATCTCGCCAAGGTGCTGACGCCGCGCAGCTATCCGGAAATCGGCCGCAAGTTCGGCGGGCGCGATCACTCCACCGTGATTCACGCGGTGCGGCTGATCGAGGAACTGCGCACGCGCGATGCCGACATGGACGGCGACGTGCGGACGCTGCTGCGTCAGCTCGAAGACTGACGGGAAACGGGGGCGGGCCTGACACGCCCGCGCCCGTCGATTGCTTCAGACCAGACCCAGCTTTGCCAGCTCGCCGGCCAGCCCGGCGGGCAGGGCTTCGCCCGCTTCCCCCATGGCCAGATCGCGCGGCGCGTCCTTGTCTTCCAGATAGCGCCAGCCCTGGTGCGCCCGGCGCGGCACGGGATGGACGTCGATCAACTGGGTGGAGATGACGATGTGCGTCTTGCCACCTTCGGCTTCCTCGAAACCCAGGATCGGCGAGCGCGCGACGAGCTGGTGCTTCAACACCCAGAACAGCGATCCGCCCACCATTTCGGCGTGGCGCTTGGGCAGGTAGCGCGTGGTCAGCCGCGCCTCCGGTCCGCGCCGGGCGAACCAGGCGTGGACCTCGGCCAGCGACTGCGCGCCATAGGCAACCTTGGTCATGTGCAGGCGCGGGGTGTCATCGTCCATCGTCAGGCATCGTCCATTATCAGGCGCCGATCCCCGCCAGCGTCGCCAGCCCCAGGAAGCTGAGGAAGCCCATGCAATCGGTGCACATCGTCACGAACACGGCGGACGAGGTGGCCGGATCGATGTTCATGCGATCGAGCGTGACGGGTACGAACACCCCGGCCAGCCCGGCGACCATGTTGTTGATGAAGATTGCGGCGGCGAAGACCAGCGCCAGCGGCACGCTGTGCCAGAGGAAGAACGATCCGATCCCGATCAGCGTGCCGAGCGAAACGCCGTTGGTCGCAGCGATGCGGAATTCGCGGCTCAGCACGCGCAGGGTATTGCTGCTGGTCAGCTGGTTGGTGGCGATGGCGCGCACGATCACGGCCAAGGTCTGCGTGCCGGCGTTGCCGCCCATCCCGGTGACGATGCCCATCAGCGTCGCCAGCACCGCGTAGCGCGCGATCTCGGCATCGAACAGGCTCACCACGCTGGCCGCCAGCATCGCCGTCGGCAGGTTGATCAGCAGCCACAGCAGGCGCGTGCGCACCGTCAGGTGCAGCGGCTCGTTGATGTCGCCATCGCCGGCGCCGGACAGCAGCAGCGCGTCCTCACCCGCTTCTTCCTGGATGATGTGGACCACGTCGTCGACGGTGATCTGGCCGACCAGCCGGCCGTCCTCGTCGACCACCGCGGCGGAGATCAGTGCATACTTCTGGAAGCGGAGCGCCACTTCCTCCTGGTCCATCGTGACCGGAATCAGCGTCTGGTCGCGCTTCATCACGTCGGCCAGTGCCACGTCACGCGGCGTGCGCAGGATCCACGAAAGCACGCAGGTGCCGATCGGGCGGTGCTTGTGATCGACGATGAACACTTCCCAGAACTCGGTGGCGAGATCCTGGTTTTCGCGCAGGTAGTCGATGAGATTGCCGACGGTGAGATGTTCGGGCACCGCGATCAGATCGCGGCTCATCAGGCGGCCGGCGGTCTCTTCCGGATAGGACAGCGCGCTTTCGATCGCGGCGCGATCTTCTGGATCGAGCTCGGCGAGGACGGCTTCCTTGTCCTCCTCGTCGAGGTCCTCGATCAGGGCGACCGCGTCGTCGGTCTCCATCTGCTCGGCCAGCTCGGCCACCTCGTCGGGGTCGAGCTGCTCGATCAGCGATTCGCGGACGTGGTCGTTGAGTTCGGCGAGCACTTCGCCGCCCATCAGGTCGTTGATGGCGCGGGCTAGGCGGGGCCGTTCCTCGGCGTCGATCAGCTCGAACAGGTCGGCGATGTCGGCCGGGTGCAGCGGCTCGACAAGATCATAGACCGCGTCGCGGTCGCCTTCGTCCAGCGCATCGCAGACCTTGCGGATGAACGCCGGCTTCAGCGTGTTGTGTTCCTCGTCGAGACTTTCCGCATGGCGCGCGGTTTCCTCGGCCGGCGATGCATCGCCGCCGTCGGCAAGGGCCAAGTCGATGGCCAGATCGATCCGGTCGTCTTCGCGCTCCATCAAGGGCCGGGATAGGCGGTCGCAAGCCAAAAGCAACGCCCGAAAAGAGCATGGCGTGACTTTGTCGGGGAAGACCCTATATCGGCGGCAGACAAGGAAGGATTTTGTGACAGATGGCTGAAGAGAAACTCGTCTTCTCGCTCGATTCCGGCGATGTCGTGATCAAGCTGCGCCCCGATCTTGCACCCAATCATGTGGCGCGGATCAAGGAACTGGTCGGCGAAGGCTTCTATGACGGCGTGAAGTTCCACCGCGTGATCCCCGGCTTCATGGCGCAGGGCGGCTGCCCGCAGGGCACCGGCATGGGTGGCTCAGATAAGCCCGACCTGCAGGCGGAATTCAACAGCGAACCGCACGTGCGCGGCGTCTGCTCGATGGCGCGGACGAGCTATCCGCATTCGGCGAACAGCCAGTTCTTCATCTGCTTCGACGATGCACGCTTCCTCGACAAGCAGTACACCGTCTGGGGCCAGGTTGAGAGCGGCATGGAACACGTCGATGCGCTGCCCAAGGGCGAGCCGCCGGCAAACCCCGGCGTGATCCGCAAGGCGAGCATCGTCTCGGCCTGATCGACCGGCGCGGCTCGATTGCAAAAAGGGAACCGATCCCGTCGGTTCCCTTTTTTCATGTCCGGGCAAATGCGCTATAAATCGCCAAATCCCGGTGATTGCATTATGCGCAATTACACTTTTGCGTGGGAATATAAGGAATTGCTACGACGGAAGTAGTGGTTATCAACCACTCGCTACGGGTCTACGCGCGGCCAAACAGCGGCCCAGATGGCGGAGTTTCCCCATGTCCCAGTCCTCCCTTTCGCAGCGCATCGCCCATCCGGCCCTTCAGGCGCGCGTGACCGATGCCGATAGCGCCGCCGCGCTGATTCCGCCGGGTTCCACCGTCGGCATGAGCGGCTTCACCGGCGCGGGCTATCCCAAGGCGGTGCCGCTGGCGCTGGCCAAGCGGATCGAGGCCGCCCATGCGGCGGGCGATCCGTTCCGCATCAAGGTCTGGACCGGGGCCTCGACCGGCCCGGAACTCGATGGCGCGCTGGCCAAGGCCAAGGGTATCGACTTCCGCCTGCCCTACAATTCGGACCCGATCGCGCGCGAACAGATCAACCGCGGCGAGATGAACTACTTCGACATGCACTTGTCGCAAGTCGCGCCGATGGCGTGGCAGGGCTTTCTCGGCCCGCTCGACATTGCGCTGATCGAAGTGACGGCGATCCTGCCCGACGGGTCGCTGGTGCCGTCCTCGTCGATCGGCAACAACAAGACCTGGCTCGACCGCGCCGACAAGGTGATCCTTGAAGTCAACCGCTGGCAGAGCGAGGCGCTGCACGGGATGCACGACGTCTATTACGGCACCGCTCTGCCCCCGCACCGGGTGCCGATCCCTCTGATCCGCCCCGAAGACCGCATCGGCCAGACGACCTTCCGTTGTGATCCCGCCAAGGTGATCGCCGTGGTCGAAACGGATTCGCCCGATCGCAACCAGCCGTTCAAGGCGCCGGACGCCAACGCCCGCGCCATCGCCGGGCACCTGATGGAGTTCTTCGCGCACGAAGTGAAGATGGGGCGCCTGCCGTCCTCGCTGCTGCCGATCCAGTCGGGCGTGGGCAACATCGCCAACGCCGTGCTGTCGGGGCTGATGGACAGCCCCTTCGAGAACCTGACTGCCTATACCGAAGTGCTGCAGGACGGGATGCTTGACCTGCTCTCCAGCGGCAAGCTGCGCATGGCTTCGGCCACGGCCTTCTCGCTCAGCCCCGAAGCGGCCGAGACGATCAACGCCGATATGGCGCGCTATCGCGACCGGCTGGTGCTGCGCCCGCAGGAGATCAGCAACCATCCCGAACTGATCCGCCGGCTCGGCTGCCTCGCGATGAACGGGATGGTCGAGGCCGACATCTACGGCAACGTCAATTCCACGCACCTGATGGGATCGCGCATCCAGAACGGCATCGGCGGGTCGGGCGATTTCGCGCGCAACGCCTATATCTCGATCTTCATGGCCCCATCCACCGCGAAGGGCGGCCAGATTTCGACGATCGTGCCGCAGGTCAGCCATGTCGATCACATCGACCAGGACGTGCAGATCATCGTGACCGAACAGGGCCTGGCGGATCTGCGCGGGCTGCCGCCCCGCAGCCGCGCCGAACTGGTGATCGGCAACTGCGTGCACCCCGCATACCGGGATATGCTGGCCGATTATTATGCGCGTGCCTTGCGCGATTCCTGGGGCAAGCATTCGCCGACGCTGCTGACCGAGGCGCTGGCATGGCACCAGCGCTATATCGATACCGGTTCGATGTTGGCGCCAGCCGGCTGACGGGGCGGGCGGCTTACCGCTCCCACGGCGGCACCGGGCTGAAATGGCGGCGCAGGTGTTCGGTGAACGCGCCGACGCTCGCCGCCATGTGCTGGCCCGCCGGCCGGATCGCATAGATTGCCACGTCGTCGCTGCCCTGGTGATCGGGCAGCACGCGCACCACGCGCCCTTCGGCCAGGTCTGGCCGGATGTCCCACAGCGAACGCAGCGCGATGCCCACGCCCCCCAGCGTCAGTTCGCGCACGACCTCGCTCGAATTGGTGGCGACCACACTCTCCGCGTCGATCGTCACCGGCCGGCCGTTGGCGCTGAGCCGCCACGGCAACTGGCCACGCGCGGCGAGCAGACGGTGCCCGGCCAGGTCGCGAATCGATGCCGGCGTGCCGTGCGCGGCGAGATAGGCGGGCGAGGCGCAGAGGATGCGGCGGCTGGGCGCGAGCCGCACCGCCTCCAGTCCGCGCTCCACCCGCGCCGTGATGCGGATGGCCAGGTCGATCCGTTCCGCCAGCAGATCGGTGAAGCCATCGCTCAGCTCGATCTCGATCCGCACCTCGGGGAAGTGTTCCAGGAACGAGGGCAGCAGCGGGGCGATGAACATGCGCCCGAACGAGGTGGGGGCGGCGATGCGCAGCGGCCCCTTCGGCTCCAGCGTGCGCCCCGCGACCCGCGCCTCGGCATCGTCGATGCTGGACAGGATCGCGAGCACGTCGGCGTGGAAGCGCGCGCCCTGTTCGGTCAGTTCCAGCCGCCGCGTGGTGCGCCGGATCAGTTCCGCTCCCAGCCGCTCCTCCAGCCGCGCCAGCCGCTTCGACACCATCGGCGGGGAAAGCCGCAGCGCCCGCGCGGCGGCGGCGAGGCTGCCGCTGGCCACGATCTGTGCGAAAAGCCGATAGTCCCGATCCCCGTCCATTGGTTCTCCAGAAGAATGAGTGTCGTAACTTTAATCACTCTACCGAACGAGATGACCGAAGGCTAGGATGCGCGCATCGGAATGGATGCGCATGGGAGCAAGCGATGAGTGAACGGGTTGAACGCAGCGGTCTGAAGGTCGACGGCCAGCTTGCCGCTTTCCTCGAACAGCGCGTGCTGGCGCCGATCGGGCAGGACGCCGCTGCTTTCTGGCAGGGCTTCGCCGCGCTGTGCGATCGCCTCGTGCCGCAGAACCGCGCGCTGCTGGCCAAGCGCGATGCGCTGCAGGCGCAGATCGACGCCTGGCACCTCGCGCGCAAGGGCCAGCCTATCGACGCCGACGCCTATCGCGCGTTCCTGACCGAGATCGGCTATCTCGTGCCCGAACCGGAGGACTTCCTGATCGGCACGCAGAACGTGGACGAGGAAATCGCCACGATGGCCGGGCCGCAGCTTGTCGTTCCCGTGCTCAACGCGCGCTTCCTGCTCAACGCCGCCAACGCGCGCTGGGGCAGCCTCTATGACGCGTTCTACGGTACCGACGCGCTCGATGCGCCGCCGGCGCGCCCCGGTGGGTATGACGAGGCGCGCGGCGCGGCGGTGATCGCTGCCGGGCGCCAGTTCCTCGATGGCGCGCTGCCCGGCTGGGAAGCGGCGCTGACCGGCGGCGAATGCCCGCATCCTTACGCCACGCGCGATGGCGGGGTGATGTTCAAGCACAACGGGTTGCACATCGAGCTGGTGATCGATCGCAATCACCCGGTGGGCAAGGGCGATCCGCTGGGCATTGCTGACATCGTGCTCGAAGCCGCGCTGACCACGATCGTCGATCTGGAGGATTCGGTCGCCGCGGTCGATGCCGAGGACAAGCTGGCGGCCTACGCCAACTGGCTGGGCGTGATCCGCGGCGATCTGGCCGATACGTTCGAGAAGGGAGGCCAGACCATCACCCGCACGCTGGCGGAGGACCGCACCTGGCACGCGCCTTCGGGATCGGCGTTCAGCCTGCCGGGGCGCAGCCTGCTGTTCGTGCGCAATGTCGGCCATCTGATGACCAATCCGGCGATCCTGCTGGCTGACGGATCCGAAATCCCCGAAGGGATCCTGGACGCCGTCATCACCTCGGCGATCAGCACACACGACGTGAAGGGCCTAGGCCGCTTCCGCAACAGCCGCACCGGCAGCATCTACATCGTCAAGCCCAAGATGCACGGGCCGGAGGAAGTGGCCTTCACCAACACGCTGTTCGATGCGGTCGAAGACCTGCTCAGCCTGCCGCGCCACACGGTCAAGGTCGGCGTGATGGACGAGGAGCGCCGCACCAGCGCCAACCTCGCCGCCTGCATCGCGGCGGTGAAGGACCGCATCGTGTTCATCAACACCGGCTTCCTCGACCGTACCGGCGACGAGATCCACACCTCGATGCAGGCCGGGGCGATGATCCGCAAGGGTGCGATGAAGGCGTCCGGCTGGATCGCCGCCTATGAAAAGCGCAACGTCTGCATCGGCTTGCATCACGGCCTTTCGGGTAAGGCGCAGATCGGCAAGGGCATGTGGGCCGCGCCGGACATGATGCGCGACATGATGGACCAGAAGATCGGCCATCCGAAGACCGGCGCCAACACCGCCTGGGTGCCTTCACCCACGGCCGCGACGCTGCACGCCACGCACTATCACCAGGTCGATGTCTTCGCCGTCCAGAAGGACGTGGCGAAGGAGGAAACCCCGGGGCTGGACGTGCTGCTGGCCGTGCCGCTGGCGGCGGGCGCGAACTGGTCGGAAGACGAAGTGCGCGCGGAACTGGACAACAATGCGCAAGGGCTGCTGGGCTATGTCGTGCGCTGGATCGATCAGGGCGTCGGCTGCTCCAAGGTGCCCGACCTCAACGACGTGGGCCTGATGGAAGACCGCGCCACGCTGCGTATTTCCAGCCAGCACATCGCCAACTGGCTGCTGCACGGCGTCTGCTCGAAGGAGCAGGTCCTGGATTCGCTGCACCGCATGGCCGCCAAGGTGGATGCGCAGAACGCGGGCGATCCGCTCTACGAGCCGATGGCGGGCAACTGGGACACCAGCTTTGCGTTCCGCGCGGCCTGCGATCTGGTGTTCAAGGGCGTGGAGCAGCCCAACGGCTATACCGAGCCGCTGCTGCACGCCTGGCGGCAGAAGAAGAAGGCAGCGATCGCCAAGGTGGCGGAGCCGGCTTGATCCGCGTTGTCGGGGCGCATTGACAGGGTAGGGCTCGGCATGGTTGCTTCGCGGCCATGACCGAGCCCAAAGCCACCGGACCCGCATCGTACTTCCCTTCCATCGAGAAGAAGTACGGCAAGCCGATCGCCGATTGGAAGGCACTGGTCCGCGCCGCGCTTCCCGCGAAGCATATGGAACTGGTGGCGATGCTGAAGGAGCAGCACGGCCTGGGCCATGGCCACGCCAATGCCATCGTGGCGCACACGCTGGCCGAGGCCGACGGCTAGCGCGACGTTTACGGCGTCAGCGCGCGGGCGATGCCGACAAATTCGTCCACAGAGAGCGTTTCCGCTCTCCGCTGGGGATCGATGCCCAGCGGCTCCAGCACGTCCAGCGCGCCGGGCAGGCCCTTGAGCGACTGGCGCAACATCTTGCGGCGCTGGCCGAAGGCGGCCTCGGTCACCCGTTCCAGCATCCGCGCGGAGACGCCGGCGGGCATCGCCGCCGGCTCGACATGCACGATCGCCGACATGACCTTGGGCGGCGGGGTGAACGCGCTGCGGTGCACTTTCATCGCGATGACGGGGCTGGCGCGCCACTGCGCCAGCACGGCGAGCCGGCCATAGGCATCGGTGCCGGGCCGGGCGACGATGCGCTCGGCCACTTCCAGCTGGAACATCAGCGTCAGCGATTGCCAGCGCGGCGGCCATTCCTGGCCGGAAAGCCAGCCGGTGAACAGCAGCGTGCCCACGTTGTAGGGCAGGTTGGCGGCAACGTGCCATGGCCCGTCGAACAGCGTGGCGGGATCGATCCGCGTCGCGTCGCCCTCGATCACGGTCAACTGGCCTGGGAAGGCATCCGACAGTTCCGCAAGCGCCGGCAGGCAGCGCTTGTCCATCTCGATCGCGGTCACGTTCGCCCCGGCGCGCAGCAGCGCGCGGGTCAGCCCGCCAGGACCGGGGCCGACTTCCAGCACGTTCGCCCCGCGCAGGCTGCCGGGCACCTTGGCGATCCGGTCCAGCAACTGTTCGTCGAACAGGAAGTTCTGGCCCAGCGCCTTGCTGGCGAACAGGCCGTGGCGGTTCACGACATCGCGCAATGGCGGCAGTTGGGGCGAAGTATCCGTCATGCGGAAAGCCTGCGCGCGGCGCATTCCCCGGCCATGCGGATCGCGGCGACGGTCGCGCCCGCGCGCGCCGTGCCGGTTCCGGCGATGGCGAAGGCGGTGCCGTGATCGGGCGAGGTGCGCACGATCGGCAGCCCCAGCGTGACGTTGACGCCGGCATCGAAATCCAGCGCCTTGAGCGGGATCAGGGCCTGATCGTGGTACATGCAGATCGCCGCGTCATAGGTCTCGCGCGCTTCGGCGTGGAACATCGTGTCCGCCGGCAAAGGCCCGCGCGCATCGATTCCGGCGGCGCGCAGCGCGGCGACGGCGGGGGCGACCACGTCGGCGTCCTCGTGCCCCATGCGGCCGTCCTCGCCTGCGTGGGGGTTCAGCCCGGCGATGGCCAGCCGGGGTCGCCCGATGCCGAAATCGCGCGCCAGCGCAGCCGCCGCTATCGCCGCGCGCGCGCGGATCAGGTCGACGGTGAGCATGTCCGGCACCGCGCGCAGCGGAACGTGGACGGTCACGGGCACCACGCGCAGGCGTGGCCCCGCCAGCATCATCACCGCGTTCCGGGGGGTGACGCCGCAGGCTTCGGCGACGAATTCGGTCTGCCCCGGCTGGGTGAAGCCGATCGCGGCGAGGCGGCTCTTGGCGATGGGGCCGGTGACGATGCCCGCCGCCGCGCCGGATCGGGCAAGGCCGGTCGCCGTTTCCAGCGCGCGCAGGGCCAGCGCCGCACCGGCGTCGTCCGGCTCACCGGGGGTGTACGGTAGATCACCTAGGTCGATGACCGGCAGCGCGGTGTCATAGACCTCCACCGCTTCGGCGGGCGAAGCGATGGCGCGCACCGGAACCTCGATCCCGCGCCGATGCGCCGCCTGTTCGAGCAGCGCCCGGCTGCCTACTACGAAGAACGGGGGCAGGGCTTCGGCGCCGCTCAGCGCCCACGCGGCGCACAGCAGTTCCGGGCCGACACCGGCGGGATCGCCGATGCTGGCGGCGAGGGGAAGGGAAAGCGTCATGCCGGTTCCCTGTCATGCGCCGGACCGCCCGTCCTTGCGGAGCCGCAACGACGCCGCGATGACAGGCGGATCAGCGTCAGTTGTATTCGATCACCGCGTCGCGTCGCAGATCGCGCAGGTAGGTCTGCGCGCGCTTGTTGACGCGATCGTCTTCCATCTGCTGCTGCAATTCGTCGAAGCTCGGGCCGGAATCCACCTTGGGATCGTCACGCCCGCACAGCAGCAGCACGCGCACGCCGTCCTCGATCGATCCGAACGGCGGGGTAGCCTCGCCCACCGAGAGCTTGAGCAGCGTTTCCTGCAGCGCGCCGGGCAGGTCGCGCGCCTTGATCTGGTCGTTGGCGACCACCGATGCGCCGATCGTGGCGGCCGCCTTTTCCGCTTCGCCGCAGCCGTGGATCGTCTTCACCATGCTGGCGAAGCCGGCGGCCTTGTCGGCGGCCTGCTTTTCAGTGGTGCCCTTGGGGAACGAGATCGAGATCTGCTTGAGGCTGAGCACGGCGTCGCGCGGATCGGCGGTCAGCACCTGGCGCTTGTCGATCAGGTAGAGGATCGAGAAGCCGCCGGGAATCGGGATCGGGCCGGCAAGCTGGCCGGGGGCCATGCCGGCCGCGGTCGTGGCCAGTTCGTTGGGCAACTGGCCGAGGCGGATCCAGCCGAGATCGCCGCCGACCGCCGCCGTCGAGGCTTCGGAGAACTGGCGCGCATAGGCAACGAAGCTGCCGCCCTGCTTGATCTGCTCGACGATCTTTTCGGCGTTGGCGCGGACCTGCTGCTGGGTTTCGTCCGTCGCCGACAGGAAGATTTCGCCGATGCGGTATTCCTCGGTGCCCTTCGACGCCTGGAGCCGCTCCATCATTTCGCGCACTTCGCCGTCGGAGACGTTGATGAAGGGCTGGACGTTGCGGCGCAGCAGGCGCTGCCACGAAAGCTCGCCCTTGATCTGGCGCTTGAGCGAGGCAGCCGACGAGCCGATCGAGGCGAGGTACTTTTCCAGCGCCGGCACCGACTGGCCGAAGTTCTGCGTGGCCACGCGCTCGAACGTCTGGTTCACCTCGTCATCGCCGATCTGGATGTCGGCGGCCTTGGCTTCCTGGATCTGCAGCGTTTCGTCGATCAGGTTGCGCAGTACCTGCAGGCGCAGGCGGTCCATTTCCTCCGGCCCCACCTTGTTGCCGTTGGCGTTGACGATCAGCGCCAGGCGCTGTTCCACGTCGGTGCCGGTCACGATCTCGCCGTTCACGATCGCGGTGGCGCGGCGGACGTTGGGATCGCTCTTGCCGAACAGGGTGGGGTTGGCCGGTATGTTCAGCGCGCCATTCGCGTCGGCGCTTTCCCGCACGGCCTGCGCGCTTGCGGTTGAGGCGATCGGCGCCGCGACCATGGCGGCAAGGCCCAGAACCAGCGCGCTCTGGCCGATCAGGGGACGACGGATCGGGGAAGGAAGGCGGACGGTACGCGTCATGGCAATCTGAATATCCTGTCGAACCGGCGCACCGGCATCCTTCTGCGCATTTCCCGGCAAATGGTATCGCCGGGCTTAACCCAAGCTGAGTGGCGCGGCGATAGCCGTATTGCAACGGCGAGGGAAGCGAAAGCGGGGAAAACGCCGAACGGCCGAGCTGGCGGGCATCCCGGAACGCGGGTCAGCGCCCGCCCAGGCTGCGCAGCGACAGCGAGAACGAGAAGCCGTTGCCCTGCTTCGCGTCGCCCGTCGTCACGTAGTCGCGCACCCAGGTGAACGAAAGATCCAGGCAGTCGTCGGTATAGGCGAAGCCCAGCCGGTGCCGCAGCATCTGGAACCCGTCGGAAGCGGTGTTCGTCGGGTCCTCGGCGCGGGGCGTCAGGTTGACCACGCCCGATCCGAACACCGACCAGTATTTCGCGAAAGCCACGCGCCCGGTGAAGCGCAACTCCTGCCGGTCGCGCAAGTCCTCGAAGGTGGAGGCGATGTCGCGGTTGAGGCGCAGATAGCCTACTTCGAAGTAGGACTTGTGTCCGCCGATGGTCGCGTCGAATTCGTTGCGGCGCAGCACGAAATCGTTGTGATCCAGCCGGAACCGGTGCGTGAACTTGACGATGTCGTCAAAGCGCAGGTCCGTCCTGCCAACGATGTCGGACGCGCGGGTGGTCAGGCCGGTGCCGTCCGGCAGCAGGGTCATGTCGTTGGACAGGCGGTAGCTTTGCCCCACCGTGGTGGAAACGCGCCAGCCGGGCCGGGTCAGGCTCCAGTCGAAGCCGTAGGTGAAGCGGACGCCGTCCTCGATCCGGTCGTATCCGGGAAACCGGTTCAGCGAGAACAGGTTGGCGTCGTCGAGATCGACCGAGCGCGAATCCTCGTTGGGGATCGACAGGTTGCGCACATGCGGCGTCGCCACGATCTGGAAGCGCGGGGTCAGAACCTGCGTGCCGCCCAGGAATTCGCCCACGAAGGGCCAGCGCACGTCGACCGCGGCCGTGGCGATGCCGCGTGCCTGCCAGCCGGGATTGCCGCGATAGAGCACGGTTGGCGTCAGCGCGTTCTGGTCGCTGTGATAGACGTCGCCGCGCAGCAACCCGGTCAGTGTGATGACCTGGCCCATGCCGGTCACGGTGCGCAGGTCCCATTGCGCGCGGGCGAAGGCGCGCTGCGTATCCTGCCCGCCGGTGCGCGTGATCGCCAGCGTGTTGGCCTGAAGCTCCAGCTTGCCGCCCACGCCCGGCACATCGAGCCGCCGGCGATAGTCGATCGCCGGAATCGCGATCGGCACCTGTCCCTGGGCGTAGCCGACGCGCAGCGTCTGCACCGCCCAGCCGGCCAAGCTGAAATAGCTGTTGTCGTCGATGCGTTCGAGATTGATCGAGGAGCGCAGCCGGTCGTCGCGGCCCAAGTCGTAGCGGCGCAGGAAGGTGCGGTCGCTGGCGATGCGGCCGTAGCCCGAAATGCTCCAGTTGTCGGACAACTGAAAGCGGCCGTTGCCTTCGAAATAGCCACGGAACTGCTGGTTCTGCGCACCGGTATTGCCCGAGACCGAGATCACCGAGCTGCGCGTGAGGTAGCCCGTGATCTGGAAGGCGCCGCTTTCGGTCAGCTGGCGGTAGCGGGTCTTCACCATCGGCAGCGAGCCGGTGTAGAAGTTGCCGGTCACCGCCAGGTCCTTGTTGTCGGCGATGCGCCAGTACCACGTCAGGCCCAGTTCGGCGCCGTTCGATGCGCCCAGCCGGAAGTCCGGGATCAGCAACCCGCTGACGGCGCGGAAGTCCGATGTGTGGGCAAGGCCGGGCAGCGGCAGCAGCGGCACGCCGAACACGTGCAGCACCGCGCCCTTGTAGCGGACGCGCTTCTGCTTGTCGTCGTAATGGACGCGGACGGCGGTGATTTCCCAGCTCGGCTTCTTGGCGCAGCCCTCGATGTCCTCGATCGCGCAGCCCGAATAGGCGGCATCGTGCAGGATGATGTCGCCATTGTCCTCGCGCTCGCCGCTCTTTGCCGCCAGCCGGCCGCCTTCGCGCATTACGACCAGCAGGTCGTCCATCGCGCCGGCCTTCAGTTCCTCGGTCAGGTCGGCCTTGTCGGTATAGACGATGTTGCCCACGTCATCGACCATGCGGACGTTGCCTTGCGCCTGAATCGCGCCGGTCTTGCGGTTCCAGGTGATCGTATCGGCGCGCACCGACTGTTCCTCGCGCCGCAGCACCACATTGCCCCGGGCGGTGACGACGTCGGAGTCGTTCGCGTATTCGACCTTGTCCGCCGCGAACTGGACAGGGGTGTCATCGTCCGAATCGGCGGGGGGCGGGGTGGATGGCGCAGGGGCGGGCGGGGAGGCCGGAACGGCCGTCTGCGCCAGGGCGGGCCAGGCCACGCCGATCATCAGGCCCAAGGCCAGACTGCCCGCCAGTTCACGGGAAAACGGGATCAGCGCCACGCCTGCGGTCATGCGGCGCGGACGCAAGCGTCGGTAAAGGGCTTGCGGCTGCGGCCGCTTGGCGGGTTGCATGGCTTGCCTATCGCACCAGCGCGCCCTAACTGCAAATCCACAATTTCAGCCTTGGCGCGACTGCGCCGGGCTGTGGCCGCTTTCCGACAGGAGCACCCGATGAACGTTGTTTTCCGCCCGGCCGCCCAAGCCCGTCCCCGTCTGGTGGCCACACTGGTGCCGCAGGGCGACTTTCCGGCGCAGGCCGATGCCGTCGTGCGCGATGGCGCTGCCGCCGCGCGCTTCACCGGCAAGACCGGGCAGGTGTTCGAAGCCTTCGCGCAAGGGGCGGACGGTCTCCAGCGGCTCGCTTTCGCCGGAATCGGCGATGTGGCGGCGGCCGATCGCCTCTCGGCGCTGGAACGCGCCGGCGCGGCGCTGACCGCGAAATACCTGACCTCGGGCGAAACCGCGCTCGGGATCGATTTCACCGGCAGCGGTCTCTCGGCGGACGAAGCCGTGGCCGTGCTGTTCGGCGCGCTGCTGCGCGGCTGGCGCCTCGATGACTATCGCACGAAGCTGACCGACGAACAGAAGCCCTCGCTCGCCGAAATCGTCGCGATCGGCGCGCCCGATGGCACGGAAGCCGCGTGGCAGGCGGAAGCTGCGCTGGCCGAAGGCGTGGCCTTCACCCGCGAACTGGTGACCGAGCCGGCGAACGTGATCTATCCCGAAAGCTTCGTCGCCCGCGCGCAGGAGCGGCTGGCCGGCCTCGGCGTGGAAATCCGCGTGCTCGACAGGGCGGAAATGACCGAACTGGGCATGGGTGCGCTGCTCGGCGTGGCGCAGGGATCGGTCCGCGAACCGCGCATCCTGGCGATGCGCTGGAAGGGCAAGGCCGGGACCAAGCCGACCGCGTTCGTGGGCAAGGGCGTGACGTTCGACACCGGCGGCATCTCGATCAAGCCGGCCGCCGGCATGGAAGACATGAAGTGGGACATGGGCGGCGCCGCTGCCGTTGCCGGCACCATGCTCGCCCTGGCGAAGCGCAAGGCCGAAGCCGACGTGATCGGCGTGTGCGGGCTGGTCGAGAACATGCCCGATGGCAACGCGCAGCGCCCCGGCGATGTCGTCACCTCGATGTCGGGGCAGACCATCGAGGTCATCAACACCGATGCCGAAGGCCGTCTCGTGCTGTGCGACGCGCTGACCTGGGTGCAGAAGGAATATGCGCCCGCCACGATCGTTGACCTTGCCACGCTGACCGGCGCGATGATCATCTCGCTCGGCCATGAACACGCCGGCCTCTTCGCCAACGACGACCTGCTCGCCAGCCAGCTCGATGCGGCGGGCAAGGCCAGCGGGGACAAGCTGTGGCGCTTCCCGATCGGCCCGGCTTACGACAAGCTGATCGACAGCCCCATCGCCGACATGAAGAACGTGGGGCCGCGCTATGGCGGGTCGATCACCGCCGCGCAGTTCATCCAGCGCTTCGTCGACAAGGGTGTGGCCTGGGCGCACCTCGACATCGCTGGCACGGTCTGGGCGGACAAGCCCGGCGCGACCTGGGACAAGGGTGCGACCGGCTTCGGCGTGCGCTTGCTCGACCGCTACGTGCGCGACGTGCTGGAAGCCTGACCCGACACCGTGCGCGTTGATTTCTACCAGTTGAGCCGCGATCCCGCCGAAGGCGTGCTGCCGCTGATCGCGCGCAACACTCTGGGGGCGGGCGCCCGGCTGCTGGTGGTGTCGGAAGACGAGGCGCAGCTTGGCCGCATCGGCGAGGCGCTGTGGACGCGCCTGCCTGACAGCTTTCTTGCGCATGGACGGGCGGGCGGCGCGCACGACAGCCGCCAGCCCATTCTCCTGTCCGACACGGTGAATCCCGCCAACGGCGCGCGCTTCCTGGCGCTGGCGGATGGCCTGTGGCGCGATGCGGCGGAAGGCGCGGAGGATTTCGAACGCGTGTTCCTGCTGTTCCCGGCCGATCGCATCGACGGCGCGCGCGATTGCTGGCGAATGCTGGGCCAGCGCGAAGGCGTGGACCGGCGCTATTGGCGGCAGGACGGCGGCAAATGGCGCGAGGGGCCTTAGCAGCCCGACCGCGGTCCCCGATTTTGCGCGTCTTGCGGCGCAGCACAATCCCGGCTAGGGGCGCGCGCAACAAATCCCCAATTTCGCGAAGGAACATTCCATGGCGGTTACCCGCACGTTTTCGATCATCAAGCCCGACGCCACCCGTCGGAACCTGACGGGCGCCGTGACGGCGAAGCTCGAGGAAGCGGGCCTGCGCGTCGTCGCCTCCAAGCGCATCCACATGAGCCGTGCGCAGGCCGAAGGCTTCTACGCGGTGCACAAGGAACGCCCCTTCTTCGGCGAACTCGTCGAATTCATGATCTCCGGTCCGGTCGTGGTGCAGGTGCTCGAAGGCGAGGACGCCGTGAAGCGCAACCGCGACATCATGGGCGCAACCAACCCCAAGGATGCCGCCGAAGGCACGATCCGCAAGCTCTTCGCCGAATCGATCGAGGCCAATTCGGTCCACGGTTCGGATTCCGAAGAGAACGCCGCGATCGAGATCGCGTTCTTCTTCAAGCCGGAAGAAATCGTCGGCTGATCGTTCGCACCGAACGGACATGGCAAAGGGCCGGGGCATCCGCTCCGGCCCTTTTGCTTTGCCTCCCGCCCCCGACCAGCTATGCCGGGCGCGGGAGACAAGCGATGCACGGCATGGGTTCGGGCGATTGCCCTTTCGAGTTCAATTTCGACGCCGCGACGTTCAAGGTCGGCGATACGGTCAGCTACCGCGTCAACGGCAGCCTGGAGGGGATGCCCTTCGTCGGCACGCTGCTGGAAGTGCACGAGGACCACGTGGTGATCGCGGGCGATGCCAACGATCCCTCCTGCCGCTATCGCGGCACGCGCGAAAGCCGGCCGCAGGTGGATTACGCCGAGCTCTGAGGCTCAGAGCAGCGGGCTCATCATCGCGGCAAGGTTCTGCCACAGGCGGCGGGGCAGGCTGTATCCGGCCACGGTCGCGGCGGTGATGGGCACGGACTGCGCGATCCAGTGGTCCTGCGTGGCCCGGATCGCGCTCGTCAGCGCCGGATCGAGAAACAGGATGTTGTTCTCGTAGTTCAGCTCGAAGCTGCGGCGGTCGAGATTGGCCGAGCCGATCATCGTTACCTGTCCGTCGACGGCCATGGTCTTGGCGTGGAGCAGGCCGGGCCGGTACTCGTGGATCTTCACCCCGGCTTCCAGCAGCGCGTGGTAATAGCTGCGGCAGGCGGCGGCCACGAAGCGGCTGTCGTTGCGCGCGGGCACGATCAGCACCGTGTCCACGCCGCGCCGCGCGGTGGAGAGCAGCGCGTAGAGCAACTGTTCGTCTGGCACGAAATAGGGCGTGCTGATTACCAGTTCGCGCCGCGCGGAATGGATGAGTTCGGCGAAGCAGGCGGTCATCGCCGCATACGTCAGCGTGGGGCCGGTGCCGATGACCTGGGCGATGATGTCGCCCGGCCGTTCGTCCGTCTCCTCGCAAGCGTCGATCAGCAACGGTGATACGTCGTCCCCGCCTTCGGCCATCCAGTCGGACGCGAACAGGAACTGGCATTGCCGCGTTACCGGTCCTTCCCAGCGGGTCATGATGTCCACCCACGGCGCGAAGCGGGGCTTGATGCGGAATTCGGGATCGGCGGCGTTCTGGCTGCCGCACCAGGCGATGCGGTTGTCGATCACCAGTACCTTGCGGTGGTTGCGCAAGTCCACGCGGCCGCGCAGCATCGTCCACAGCACGTTGCCCACCGGCAGCGCGGGCAGGGCTTCCACGCCCGCCTCGCGCATCATCCGCCACAGCGGCGACGACGTCATCAGGCGCGATCCCAGCGCATCGGCCAGCACGCGCACGCGCACGCCGCGTCGGGCGGCGCGGGCCATGGTTTCGGCCAGCCGCGTGCCGTTGTTGTCGGGCAGCCAGATGTAGAAGCACAGGTGGACCGTGTCCCGCGCCGAGTCGATGTCCGCGATCATGCCGTCGATCGCGGCGTTGCTGTCGGTGAACAGGCGGGCCGCGTTGCCACCGCCCGGCTCCAGCTCGTTTACCGTGCTCGCCAGCGCGAACGGCGCTGCATAGGGACTCTGGCTCACCTGGCAATGCGCGGCCATGTCCCCGGGCGGGCGGGGCAGGGCGGCATCGATCGCGGCGCCGCGCCGCCGCCGTTCGCGGCTGAGCAGCGTTTCGCCCAGCAGCAGGTAGCCCAGCACGCCGATGACTGGGAACATCAGGATGACCACCAGCCAGGCGACGCGCGATTCGGGTTCGCGGTGCGGCCGCAGCATGGCGCGCAGCAGCGCCCATATTTCCGCCGCGACGAGAAGGAGCGCGCCGGTCACTTCAAGCTGGTAAAGCGTCATCGCCCCCTGCGTCCCACGCGCGCGGGCACCTGTAAAGGGTCAGGCAGCGAAGAACGCGGAAAGCGCCCGTCAGAATTCCATCATTGCGGCCAAGCGCTTGGGAGCGATGGCGGCCCAGCTTCGGCGCAGCCAGTCGGCGATGCCGTCCCAGTCGGTATCGCCCAGGTCGAGCCGGATCGCGATCCAGCCATCGCCGAAATAGGCCGGCCGGTAATAGCGCGTCGGGTCGCTTTCGATCAGCTGTTCCTGCTCGTCCAGCCCGCTGATCTTGACCAGCAGCGCCGTCTTGCCGTCGCCATGATGGTCCACCGAGACGTAGGCGAACTTCTTGCCCTTCAGCACGCCGAAGCAGGGCATGCCGTGGCTGGTGACTTCGTCCGCCTCGGGCAGCGCCATGGCGCGTTCGCGCACTTGCGCGACAAGGTAGTCCGGCGCGGTTTCGCGTGTCACAAAGTCGGCCAGCACGCGCGAATAGAGCTGGTGTTCCGCGATCAGCACCCGCGCGGCCAGCGTGTCGTCGCTATCGCCGGGCAGGATCGCCACCGGCGTCTGGCCCAGGATCGGGCCGTCGTCGAGTTCGGCAGTGACGAGATGGACCGAGCAGCCGCCATGGCTGTCGCCCGCCTCGATCGCGCGGTCGTGCGTGTGCAGGCCCTTGTACTTCGGCAGCAGCGACGGGTGGATGTTGAGCATCCGGCCTTCCCAGCGGCCGACGAAGGCGGGGGACAGGATGCGCATGTATCCCGCCAGCGCGATGAAGCGCGCGCCGGCCTTGATGACTTCGGCTTCCATCGCCGCGTCGTGGTCGGCGCGCGCCATGCCCTTGTGCGGCAGGCAGAACGTGGCCACGCCTTCGGCTGCGGCCAGCTTCAGCCCCGATGCTTCGGGGTTGTTCGAAAGCACCAGGACGATGCGGTACGGACAGTTTTCCGCCCGGCTGGCATAGAGCAGCGCGGCCATGTTGGTGCCGCTGCCCGAGATGAAGACGGCGACGGGGACGCGATCAGCCAAGGTGCGTCGCTTCCCATGCGGCGCGCGCGGACCAGGTTTCGGCGCCACCGGTCACGGTGCAGCCCTTGTCGCCCTTCACGATCTCGCCCACGCGGAACACGGTCTCGCCCGCCGCTGCGAGATCGGCGGTGACCGAGGCGACGTCCGCTGGCGCGACCGCCAGCACCATGCCGACGCCGCAGTTGAACGTGCGCGCCATTTCCTGCGGCTCGATGTTGCCCTGCGCCTGCAGGAACGCCATCAGGCGCGGCTGTTCCCAGGCATCGGCGTCGATCCGCGCGTGAAACCCGGCGGGCAGCACGCGGGGCACGTTTTCGAGCAGTCCGCCGCCGGTGATATGCGCCAGCGCGTGGACCCGGCCCGAACGGACCACGGGCAGCAGGCTTTTCACGTAGATCCGCGTCGGTTCGATCAGGTAATCGATCAGCAGCCGCTCGTTGTCGAACAGGGCCGGGCGTTCGAGCTTCCAGCCCTTGTCGGCGGCGAGGCGGCGCACCAGCG
Source organism: Novosphingobium sp. EMRT-2 (assembly GCF_005145025.1). NCBI lineage: Bacteria > Pseudomonadati > Pseudomonadota > Alphaproteobacteria > Sphingomonadales > Sphingomonadaceae > Novosphingobium > Novosphingobium sp. EMRT-2. The sequence goes on from NZ_CP039695.1 coordinate 2,901,513, forward strand.
AATAGCCGTTGGAATGGACGCCCGACGAAGCCAGCCCCAGCAGCACGTCGCCTTCCGCCACGCGATCGCCGGTCAGTTGTTCGCCACGTTCCACCGCGCCCACGCAGAAGCCGGCAAGGTCGTAGTCGCCGGGGCCGTACATGCCCGGCATTTCCGCCGTTTCGCCACCGATCAGCGCGCAGCCGGCGATCTTGCAGCCTTCGGCGATGCCGGCGACGACCCGCTCCGCCACGCCGTTATCCAGCTTGCCGGTGGCGAAGTAGTCGAGGAAGAACAGCGGCTCCGCGCCCTGTACGATCAGGTCGTTCACGCACATCGCGACAAGATCGATACCGATATGGTCGTGTCGGTCGTGGTCGATGGCCAGCTTGACCTTGGTGCCCACGCCATCGTTCCCGGCCACCAGCAGCGGGTCCTTGTAGCCGGCGGCGCGCAGGTCGAAAAAGCCACCGAACCCGCCGAGTTCCGCGTCCGCGCCGGGGCGGGCGGTGGCACGGGCCAGAGGGCCGATCGCCTTGACCAGCGCATTGCCTGCGGCGATGGAAACGCCAGCCTGTTCGTAGCTGTAGCTTTGGGGCGGAGTGTTGGTGTCGCTTGCCATGATCGCCGCCGCCTAGCGCTTTCCTGCTTGGATTTCCACTTGCCTTTCGGCAAAAGCGCCCGCGAAGAGGTCGCGAACAACAGGGTCCGGCGGCCATTCTACGGGAGTTCCCTTGGCCGTTCCGCGCGCAATGCAGATGCCGAAGTTGAGCCGGAAGGCCTGGATCGCCGCGGGAATCGGCGGTGCGTCGGCGCTCGCGCTGGTTTTCGCCGGCCCCGCGCTGCTCGCGCAGATCGAGGGCGATCGCGGTATCGCGCCGATCGCCAGCAACGGCGATTTCGAGGTCAGCGGCATTGATGTGAACGTCTCGGGCGACAATGCCGAGGACGCGCGCATCAAGGGCTGGCGTGAAGCGCAGCGCAAGGGCTGGGAAAAGTTGTGGGAACACAACCACCTGGGCGGTGGCGGCGGTGCACCGGCGCTGGATGACGGCACGATCGATTCGCTGGTTTCGGCGGTGGTGGTCGAAAAGGAGGAAATCGGCCCGCACCGCTATATCGCGCGGCTGGGCCTGATCTTCGATCGCGCGCGGACGGCGCAATATCTGGGCTTGCAGGGCGCGCACGCCAAGTCCGCGCCGATGCTGGTGATTCCCGTGCTCTATCAGGGCGGCGCCGGTTCGGTTTTCGAAACGCGCACACCCTGGCAGAAGGCCTGGGCCGATTTCCGCACCGGGGAAAGCGTGATCGACTACGTGCGCCCCAACGGTGGCGGCGCCGATTCGCTGCTGCTCACGGTCGGGCAGGTTTCGCGCCGCAGCCGCAACTGGTGGCGGCTGATTCTCGATGAATTCGGCGCGGCGGATGTCGTCGTGCCGATCGCGCGGCTGGAACGGCAATGGCCTGGCGGCCCGATTCGCGGCACCTTCACCGCGCGCTATGGCCCCGACAACCGCTTCCTGGGCAGCTTCCAGCTGACCGCCGAGAGCGAGGACAAGCTGCCGGCAATGCTGGCCGACGCTGTGCGCCGGATCGACGGCATCTATGCGGGCGCGCTGGCCAATGGCCAGTTGACCCCCGACCCGACGATCAACATGGCGACCAAGATCGATCCCAAACTGATCGAACAGGCGCTGGGGCAGCTCGGCCCGGCGCCCGCTGCGGCTCCGGTGGCCGGGACCGACGGCGTTCCGGGGGCCGTGGCGTCGACCACGGCGGCGCCCGCCGCCACCTTCATCGTGCAATTCGCCACGCCCGACGGCGCGGCGGTCGATTCGGGGCTGGCCGGTGTTCGCGCGGCGGCCGGGGTGCAGGGCGTGGCGACGACCAGCATCGCGATCGGCGGCACTTCGGTCATGCGCGTGACGTTCGCCGGCGATCTCGACGCGCTGGCGGCGGCCTTGCGCGCGCAGGGCTGGAAAGTCACGCAGGGCGCCAATGCGCTTTCCATCCGCAAGTAACCGGCGATCCGCATATGGCCGGCGGGCGCGCGTGCGTTCCGGTCGATGAACCGCATGTCGCAGATCGCCTTGCCGCTGGTAACCGCCGTGGGCGCGGAGACGATTGCCATCGGGCCTTCGTTGCAGCCGGTGATCGATGGCCTGCGCGCCGCAGCGGACTGGCCGTTCCGCACCGCGATCCTTTCCGGCCCGCCGCGTTCGGGCAAGAGCCTGCTGGCGCGCTGGTTCGCCGAAAGCGGGGCGGGGGACGTGGTCGACGATGCCGACAGCTTGCCGCAGGACGATCTGTTCCACCGCTGGAACCGCGCGCAGGCGGAAGGCCGGCCGCTGCTGATCGTCAGCAACGCCGCGCCGGGCGAATGGCAAGTGACCCTGCCCGATCTCGCTTCCCGGCTGGGCGCGGCGCTTCCGCTGGAAATCGGCGCGCCTGATGATGCCCTGCTGGTGGCCTTGATCGAAGCGCATGCGGCGCGGCGCGGGCTGGTGCTGGGCGATGGCGCGCTGGCCTATCTGCTGCCACGCATCGAGCGGACCCATGCGGCGGCAGAACGGCTTGTCGAAACAATCGACAGGCTGAGCCTTGAGCGCAAGGCATCCGTCACCATATCGCTGCTGCGCGACGCGCTCGCCGTTTCAGGGGGCGAGAGCGGCGAGCGCACGGGCCGGCAACCGCCGCGCTTGCCTTGAGCCGTGAAAAGAGGGAGAATCGGCCCATGTTCGCGAAACTGATCGACTATCTGGATTCGATCCAGGCGCGCGATCCCGCGCCGCGTTCGCGTTGGGAAATCCTGCTCTATCCCGGCCTGTGGGCGGTGGCGCTGCACCGCGTGGCGCACTGGCTGTTCCAGGGGAAACTCTATTTCCTGGCCCGCGCGGTGAATCACTTTTCCCGCTTCATGACCGGAATCGACATCCATCCCGGCGCGAAGATCGGCCGCCACCTGTTTATCGACCACGGCTTTACCGTGATCGGGGAAACGGCCGAGATCGGCGATAACGTCACGATCTACCAGTGCGTGACGCTGGGCGGCACCAACCCCGCCAACGGCGTGCCCGGCAAGCGCCACCCCACGTTGCAGGACAACGCGATCATCGGATCGGGCGCGCAGATTCTCGGCCCGATCACGGTGGGCCAGCGCGCCCGCGTGGGGGCCAACGCGGTGGTGACCGAAGATGTGCCCGAAGGCGCAACGATGATCGGCCTCAAGGCCCGCTCCACGCTGGTCCCGGTCGAAACCTGGCTCAAGGACTTCATCCCTTATGGCACGCCCTGCAAGGAGCCGTGCGAGCCGGCGGGCGGCACCCGCGTCGATGAACTGGAGGCGGAAGTCGCCGCGCTCAAGGCGCAGGTGGCCGCGCTCGTGGCGGCGCAGCTCGAAACCGCCGACGGTGACGGAACCGCGCCGTCGCCCACGCGGCGGAGGTCGCGGACCTGAGCGGGCCGGGCGGAGCGGACGCGTCGGGCGGGGCTCCCGCCGGCACGGTCATTCCCTTTCCCCATGCGCGCGCCGTGCCGCAGGTAGCCTTCGCGCGTGACGAACTCACGCGGATTCTCGATCTCTACGGGCGCATGGTCGCGGCTGGCATCTGGCGGGACTATGCGATGGATTTCGGGCGCGATGCTGCCAGCTTCTCGGCTTTTCGGCGCACTGCCGAGCGGCCCAGCGCCCGGATCGAGAAATGTCCGGCCTTGCGGACCCGCCAGGGCATGTGGGCGCTTTATGGCGAGGCGGGGCAAGTGCTCAAGCGCGGGCATGAATTGGCCGGCGTTCTTGTCCCGCTCGAACGCAAGCTGCTCAAGGTGGTGGACGATTAGGGTACTAAGCCGGGCAACGAGCGGCTGTCTGCTGCCGCTCCTGCTGCTTTCCGCCTGCTCCGACGCCGCGCCCGCACGCAAGCGGCAGAACCGCGTCGCAGCGCAGAACGGTCCGCTGATCCGCGTTCTGTTCCGTTCCGATCACTGGCTGCTGCTGGTGCCCTACCGCGCGAAAGACACGCCGCAAGCGCGGCTGGCACCCGATTGCCTGGAGCCGCTGGTGATCGATGCTGCCAGCGGGGTGGCGCATCCTGTCAGTCGGGCGGAGGCACTGGCGCGGGTCCGGTCCATGCAGATGATCGGGGCCGAGCGCGGCGATTGCGCCCCCGCGCCGGCGCCGGTCCGGAGGCCGGTCAGGCAAACACCGCCGCTTCGCCCCGCGCCTGCTGCGCTTCGGTGATCTCGCCCACGATGCGATAGAGGAACCACGCTGACCCGGCGAGGCTGGCGGTGGCGCCGAAGCCGAGCACGGCGGCGACGGCATGGTTCACGTCTTCCAGGCGCTGGGCCAGGGTGGCGAGGATGTTGCCGCCGATCCAGCATCCCCACCACAGGCGCAGCAACGCCTGGCCATTGCTTGCCGCTCCCGATGACGCCTCAAGGCTGGCGTCCCATATTTCCTGCATGGCCTGGAACGGTTTGAACAGATTGGCCACCGGGACCAGATACCACGCCCAGGCGCCGTTGGGGCCATAGGCCAGCGCGGCGCCGGTCTGACGCAGGTTGTCGTTGGCGCGATAGAGCCACATCGATGTGGTGACCGCGCTGGCGACAAGGCACCCGAACTGGGCCAGACCCGCCGCGATCGCGATGCGGGCGGCCATCGGGTCGGTGGCCGCCTGATCGAGCAGGCCCAGGGCGGTGATGACGGAAAGCGCCAGATCGGCCGCCACGAACAGCAGCAGCACGATGGACAGGGCCTTGGCGCGACCGGCCAGTATTCGCCTGCCATCCTCGATCGTCATCGCGCTCTCCCGGTTCGCTGCCGAATCCTAGCGCGCCGGTCGGGAAAGTCAGCCGCAATCATCGCTATTGTGGCGTCATGGTTGCGGCTGGCCCTTCTTCCTGCCGGTCAGCCTTTCATCGCGGCCTGCAGCTGGCCGATGATCACCTGGCTCTGTTCCGATCCCGATGCCGGCACGAAATCGCCGGTGCGGTCGGAAATGCGGTCCCACGCCGCGGCGAAGCCTTCCACGGTGCGTTCCGCCGGCGGCAGGACCACGCCCTTGTTCATCGTGACCCATGCCGAATGGTAAGCGCCCGCGCCCGCGCCGACGATGGCGTTGCTGGGGGCGTCTTCCGAGACGAGGAACAGCGCCGCCGGGACGACGTTCTCCGGGCCGAACAGCTTGAAGGCTTCCTCGGGCAGGATGTCCTCGGTCATCCGCGTTGCCGCCACGGGGGCAAGCGTGTTGACCTTCACGTTATATTTCGCGCCTTCGAGGTACAGCGTCTTGGTCAGCCCGGCGAGGCCGAGCTTGGCCGCGCCGTAGTTTGCCTGCCCGAAGTTGCCGAACAGTCCGGTGGACGAGGCCGTCATCAGGATGCGGCCGTAGTTCTGTTCGCGCATCAGATCCCAGCACGCCTTGGTGGCGAAGGCGGAGCCGATCAGGTGGACCTTCACCACCAATTCGAAATCGGCGGGCTCCATCTTGGTGAAGCTCTTGTCGCGCAGGATGCCGGCGTTGTTGATCAGGACGTGGACACCGCCCCACTTTTCCTTGGCGCGTGCGACCATCTCGGCCATCTGCTCGTATTCGGTCACCGACCCGCCGTTGGCGATGGCTTCGCCGCCGCCGGCAAGAATTTCCTCGACGACCTTCTGCGCCGCGTCCGAAGCCCCGGTGCCGTCGCGCGATCCACCCAGATCGTTGACCACGACCTTGGCGCCGCGCCGGCCCAGTTCGAGCGCGTAGGCGCGGCCCAGCCCGCCGCCGGCGCCGGTAACGATGGCAACCCGGTCCTTGAACGAAATCGACATGCCAGTTCTCTCCACCTGCGTTTCCGTCGCGCTACCTAATCGCGCGATTAAGCGATGACGCGCGATGCCATGGCCGGGGCCGGGGTGCAACACCGTGCTTTTTCCAGGCGCGCGGGCGTGATGGCAGTTTGGTCAACTGAACGTCAAAAAAGTGTAACACAAACGTCATAATGCGCCGGCCAAGGAAGGGGCACGGCATCTCGCATCGCCTGCTTCGGGGACAATCGCGGGGCTTGCCCCGCAGCCGGGATCGCGTGCGGCATCAGCATGGGGTTTCGGCGGAAGGGGCCACTGATGAAGGGACGCGGCGCGTCAGCGCTGATCGTAGCGGCCATGGTTGCGCTGCCTCCGGTAGCCGCGCGGGCGCAGAGCGTGCAGGAGCTGCAGCGCCAGATCGATGAACTGAAAGCCGCCGTGCAAACGCTGACCGCGGCGTTGGCCGCAACGAAGGCGGCACCCAGCGGCGCGACGACCGGTCAGGTGACGGCTTCCGCAGCGCCAGCGCCGGCGCCCGTGGCCCTTGCATCGGCGGCACCGGCACCTGCCACACCCTTGCCGGTCGCTTCGTCCGGCGCTCCCGCCCGCGCGAAGGCGTGGTACGAACGCATCCAGGTGCGCGGCTATACCCAGCTGCGCTACAACAGCATCATCTCCGGCGATGCCACCGCGCCGGGGAACCGTTCGCGCCTGCGCTCCGTTTCGGACAGTGGGCTGAACGATGCCGGCAATTTCTCGCTCCGGCGGGTGCGGCTTGTTTTCCAGGGCGATGTGACCGACCGAATCTCGTTCTATCTCCAGCACGATTTCGCCACTGCTGTTGCCAGCCAGTCCGTCGGCGAACGGCGCGAATCGTTCGGGCAGTTGCGCGATGCCTATGTCGATGTCGCACTGGACCGGGCCAAGCGCTTCAAGCTGCGCTTCGGGCAATCGAAAGTGCCCTATGGGTGGGAAAACCTGCAATCGTCGTCCAATCGGCTCCCGCTCGACCGTTCCGACGCCATCAACAGCGCGGTTCCGGGCGAGCGCGATCTGGGCGTGATCGCGTTCTACACGCCGGCGCGCGTGCAGCGGATCTGGGACGATCTGGGCAGGAAGGGCCAGAAGCTGTTCGGCAGCTATGGCGCTTTTTCGCTGGGCGCGTTCAACGGGCAGGGGATTGCCCGGTCCGAACAGAACAAGACGCTGATGCTCACCGCCATGGGCACATGGCCGTTCCGGCTCGATGGCCTGGGTGATGCGTTCGCAGGGCAGGTGCTCGAACTGGGCGCGTCGGTGATGCGCAACAAGGTGCAGCCCGATACCCGCACGGGCGGCGTCAGCCCGGTGGCGTTCGACGACAACCGCGTGGGTCTGCACGCCATCCTCTATCCCCAGCCGTTCGGGATTCAGGCCGAATGGAACTGGGGGCGCGGGCCGGAATTCGATGTCGCGGCGCAGGCCATTCGCGCGAAGAAGCTGGACGGCGGCTATGTGCAGACGATGTACCGGGTCGAGGAATCCCCGATCGGCCCGTTCATGCCCTATGCGCGCTGGCAGCGGTATCGCGGCGGCTACAAGGCGGCGATCAACGCGCCGCGCCTGGAAACCGACGAGGTGGAACTGGGCGTGGAATGGCAACCGATCAAGGCGATCGAGCTGACGCTGGCCTATGCCCGGATGAAGCGCAACGAAGCCGATGAACGCCGCCTCGGCCGGGCCGAGGGCAGCGTCATCCGCAGCCAGTTGCAGTGGAACTACTAAGCGCCGGAACCCATGGGATCGTTCAGGCGATCCGCTTGACCCAGCCGTGCGCATCCGGCGCGTCGCCGCGCTGGATCGCCACCAGCTTCTGGCGCAGCTTCTGCGTGAGCTGGCCCGGGCCGCCCGATCCGATCGTGAATGCGCCATCGTGGCTGGAAACGCGGCCGACCGGGGTAACCACCGCCGCCGTGCCGCAGGCGAAGGTTTCGACGAGCCTGCCCGAAGCCGCGTCGGCCTTCCACTGGTCCAGGCTGTAGCGTCCTTCGCGCACGGTGAGGCCTTCTTCCTGCGCCAGCCGGATCAGGCTTTCGCGGGTGATGCCGGGCAGGATCGTGCCGGTCAGCTCGGGCGTCAGGATCGAACCGTCATCGAACACGAAGAACAAGTTCATGCCGCCCAGTTCCTCCACCCACTTGCGCTCGACCGCATCGAGGAACAGTACCTGGTCATGGCCGCGTTCAAAGGCTTCGGCGGTGGGGACAAGGCTGGCAGCGTAGTTGCCGCCGCACTTGGCCGCGCCGGTGCCGCCCGGGGCGGCGCGCGTGTAGTCGCTCACCCAGATCGAGACCGTCGGCGCGCCCGACTTGAAGTAGTTGCCGGCTGGCGAGGCGATCACCAGGAACTTGTACTGCTTCGACGGGCGCACGCCGAGGAAGGCTTCCGACGCGAACATGAACGGGCGCAGGTACAGCGAGCCGCCTTCCACGGTCGGGAACCAGTCCCGGTCGGCCAGTACCAGTTCCTTCACCGCCTGCACGAACAGGGTTTCCGGCAGCTCGGGCATGGCCAGCCGGCGGGCCGATGCGTTGAAGCGCGCCGCGTTGGCTTCGGGGCGGAACAGGGCGATGCCGCCGTCGGCCAGGCGATAGGCTTTCAGCCCTTCGAAGATTTCCTGGGCATAGTGCAGGACGGCAGCTGCGGGATCGAGCGGGATCGGGCCGTAGGGAACGACCGAGGCGTTGTGCCAGCCGTGTTGCTCGTCCCAGTCGATCGATACCATGTGATCGGAAAAGGCCTTGCCGAAGCCGGGGTCGGCCAGCACGGCCGCGCGCGCATCCGCCGCCAACGGCGCGGGATGGGGCAGGCGGGTGAAGGTCATTTCGGATTCGGCGAGCGTCGCCATGGCAGTCAGTCCTTCCGCAGGATTCGGCAAGGAAAGCGCCGTGAACTATTATTACGCGAAAGGCAAGCGGTTTGTAATAAATGTGAAGGGCCGCCCCGGTAACCCGGAAGCAGCCCTTCGCATGGTCAGCGGCCGGAAGTGCCGCCCACGAAGCCTTTATCGCTTAATCGAAACTCAGCGATAATGCCTCGCGCGGGACTGTACCGACCTCTCTGCTGAACCATGAGACATCGGATCACCTCCTTTCGCGCTGTTGAGCCAAAGATCGCCGCCTTGCGAGCGGCTGGACCGGGAGCGTCTGAGGCCCTCCGGCCTTGATCGGAATGTGAGTCATTCGGGCGCGAACAACAAGACTTGCATTCAACTTTTTTGGCGTCAGTATCGAGACTTCGCGTGTGCAAAATGGCGCGTCGGAAAGCCCGGACGCGACGCCCGCTAGCCCCGGCAATCCTCGATCACGCGGCCCACTTCCGACCATGCCGGCAGGTAGAGCGTGGGAAGGCCGTTCACCTCCACCGCGAAGCGGCCCCGGCTGAACGCCATGGCATCCAGCAGACGGTCTCCCGCAGGCAGAACGACCTCGAGTGTCTGCGCGCGCGAAGGGGCTGCGCTGAGAGGGCGCGTCTGCGTGCTGGTGGTTACCGACATCGGCAGCGGCCCCGGCGCCGCGCCGGCCCGCGCGATCGTCACCGTGCGGGCCGTACGGTCGCAGCGCAGGCTGAGCAGTGCCGTGGCGCTCGGCGGGTTGGAAAACTGCGCGACGCCGCCGTTTGGCGTTGCGTGATAGAACCACGATCCCACCGTCTGCGGGGCATCCCGCCAATCACGAAAGGCGGGCGGTGGCGGTGTTGTCTGCGTAGCTGGGGGTGCCGGCGCCACCCGCGGGGTGGGCTGCGGCGCCGGGGGCGGCGGCGGTGCGGCGACGCAGCCGGCAAGCGCCAGCGTGGCCGCCAGCGCGGCCAGGGCGGAATTGGCCGGGGCGGAAATCGCGACGCCGGGGCGACGTTGTTGCGCGGTACGGTTGATCTTCATGCCCGTTGTATGAAAGGAACGGGAGGTGACCTCAACCCCGCCTCCTTCCGCTTCGGTGAAGCCCGCCCGACCCGTCAAGCCGGCCGCGAAGGTGCGCGTGGACCAGTTGCTGGTCGAACGCGGGCTGGTCGAAAGCCGCGCGCGGGCGCAGGCGCTGATCCTGGCGGGGCTGGTCTATGCCGGCGAGGCGAAGATCGCCAAGGCCGGGCAAACGGTGCCCGCGGACATCGCGCTGGACGTGCGCGGGCGCGATCACCCGTGGGTTTCGCGCGGCGGAATCAAGCTCGCCCACGCGATCGCGCATTTCGCGCTGGACCCGCGCGGCGTGACCGCGATGGACATCGGCAGTTCCACCGGCGGTTTCACCGATGTCCTGCTCCAGAATGGGGCCGATCACGTTTTCGCCGTCGATTCGGGCACCAACCAGCTGGCGTGGAAGCTGCGGCAGGACCCGCGCGTCACCGTGCTGGAACAGACCAGCGCCCGCGTGCTCACGCCGGCGCATATCGACCGGCCCGCGAGCTGGGTGGTGTGCGATGCCAGCTTCATCGCGCTGCGCAAGGTGCTGGAGGTGCCCTTGGCGCTGGCGGCGCGGCCGACGCGGCTGGTCGCCCTGATCAAGCCGCAGTTCGAGGTCGGCCGGGCGGAAGTGGGCAAGGGCGGCGTGGTGCGCGATCCGGCGCTGCACGCCCGCGTCTGTGCCGAGGTCCGGGCCTGGCTTGAGGGCGAGGGCTGGGAGGTGGATGGGATCGTGGAAAGCCCGATCACCGGGCCGGAAGGCAATGTGGAATTCCTGATCGCGGCTTTTCGCGCCTGAACCGCGCATTGTGCGCGTTTGTGACATTGCGCGCCCGGCATCGGCCCGCCAATATCCCGGGCGAATCACGAAGGGCGCCGGCTTCTCCGGACTCTGCCCGCAGTAAGGTGCCATGAGATACCTCGCTTCGCCCGCACAGCTTCGGGCCAGCTTGTTGCGCTGGTCGCTTTTCACGGTTCCGCTCGTCCTCGCGCTGGGCTTCCTTTCGGGAAGAAGCGCGGGCAGCGGGCCTGACAACCCCTGGTTTGCGTCCCTGGTCAAGCCCGGCCTCTATCCGCCGCCTGCCACGTTCGGGATCGTGTGGACGGTGCTCTACGCGCTGATGGGCGTTGCGCTCGCCATGGTGCTTTCGGCGCGGGGCGCGCGGGGACGAGGGCTGGCAGTGGCAGCGTTCGTCGTGCAGCTCGCGCTCAACCTGGCGTGGAGTCCCGTGTTCTTCGGCCTGCACCGGATAGCGTTCGCTCTTGGCATCATCGGCGCCCTGGCGCTGGCGCTGGCGGTCACGATCGCGCTGTTCTGGCGCGTGCGCCCGCTGGCGGCGGGGCTGTTGCTGCCCTATCTCGCATGGGTCTGCTTTGCGTCGCTGCTCAACTGGCAGTTGCTGGCGCTCAATCCGGGCGCGGACGGCGCTTCTTCCGCGGGGGCGACGGTGCGGGTGCAACTCGCTCACTGATCGCGCCCTTGCGGCCGGCATCAATCAGTCCCATCTAGGCGGCCTCACAGTTTCAGGACAGATTGCCATGCAGAGCGAAAACCCGCTGATCGCCGATTTCGTCAAGCTGATGAACAGCGCCGCCGGAACGCTTGCCGGCGTGGGCCGCGAAGCCGGCGAAACCGCGCGCGAAAAGGTGCGGGAGGTCTTCGGCGGCCTCGATTTCGTCAGCCGCGAGGAATTCGACGCGGTGAAGGACATGGCCGCGGCCGCGCGCGAGGAAGTGGAAGCGCTCAAGGCGCGCCTCGCCGCGCTGGAAGGTGCCAAAGCCGACTGATCGACAGGACGATACGTCGCGGTCAGGACGAAGCAAGATGGTGGGCGATGTCCGCATCGCAGTCCAGCCGCCACAGCAGCCCTTCCTGCGCATAATCCAGCGTCACGTTCGCCGACAGGCTGCGCGCGGGAATATGGCGGATCAGCGTGGTGCCGAACCCGCTTTCGCGCGGCGGGGCCACGGCGGGGCCGCCGCGTTCCCGCCATTCTACCACAAAGCGCCCGTCCGCTTCCCACCAGGCAAGATGGACACTGCCCCCGATCAGGGAAAGCGCGCCGTATTTCAGGGCGTTGGTGGCCAGCTCGTGCAGCGCCATGCCGATCACTTCGGCCGCGCGGGGGGAAAGGGCGATGTCCGGGCCATCGACGGAAACGTGGCTGCGGCTCTCGCCATCGAGAATGGCGAGCTGGGCATCGGCCAGTTCGCCCATCGGGATCGTCGCCCAGCCACGGCGGACCAGCAGGTCCTGATTGGCGGACATGCTGGCGAGGCGCTGTTCGAAGCGCTGGAGGAATACCGGATCGACGTTGCCCGATCGCCGGGCGAGCGCCTGCACCACGGCCAGCATGTTCTTGGAGCGGTGGTTCACTTCCATCAGCAGGACGCGGATTTGCTCTTCCTTGTCCAGCAGCTCGGTCACGTCGGTGTTGGTCCCGAACCAAGCCAGGATCACGCCGCGCTCATCGCGGATCGGCTTCGCGCGCGAAAGGAACCAGCGATAGCTGCCGTCGCGCCCGCGCAGGGGAAACGTATCTTCCCATTCGCGGCCGGCGGTGATGTATCGCGCGAACTTTTCGCGGACCCGTTCGAGATGGTCGGGGTGCTGGACAGCCGCCCAACCCCAGCCCTGCATTTCCTCGAACCGGGTGCCCGTGTATTCGTACCACCGGCGGTTGTACCAGTTCAGCCCGCCGTCCGGTTCCGCGATCCACGCCAGTTGCGAGATGTTGTCGGCCAGCATACGGAAGCGGAGCTCGCTTTCCTTGAGCGCTTCGGCAGCGGCGAACTGGTCGGTCACGTCGCGCGCGATCTTGCTCGCGCCGATGATGTGGCCATCGGCGTCGAGCACGGGGGAGATTGTCAACGAAACGCGGATGGGCGTGCCATCCTTGCGCAGCCGGATCGTTTCGAAATGCCGCACGCGCTCCCCGCGCTGCAGGCGGCCGATTATGTCGTCTTCCTCGCCCTGGCGATCCGCTGGAATCAGCAGGCGGATGGACTGGCCGATCATTTCCGCTTCTTCGTACCCGAAGATGCGGGTCGCGGCCGGATTCCAGCTGATGACCGTGCCGTCGAGCCGCTTGCTGATGATGGCGTCATCCGATGACTGGATGATCGCGGAAAGATGCTCTTCCGCCAGCAATCGACTGCTCCCCGCTGCCCGTTCGGGACCAAACTAGCCGGGGTTTGGCCCGACTGTCCACGAACGGATGCGGCGGGGATGGGTTCCCGGCTTCAGAGGATGGCCCTCAAAGACCGGCTTTCGTCAGCGCCTGGTCGAGATCCTCGATCAGGTCGTCCGGGTCTTCCAGGCCGACGTTGAGGCGGAGCATCCCCTCAGTCACGCCCATGTCCTCGCGCGCTTCGGGGGGGACCGAATAGTGCGTGGTCGAGGCGGGGTGGCACATCAGCGAACGCGAATCGCCGATGTTGTTGGAGATGTCGATCAGTTGCAGCGCATCCAGCAGCGCGTGCGCCTGTTCGCGCCCGCCATCGAGCACGATCGAGAAGATCGAGCCGCAGGCCGACATCTGCTTCATCGCCAGATCGTGCTGGGGATGGCTGGCAAGGCCGGGGTGCAGGATCGTGGGCACGCGGCTTTCCACGAACCGGCCGACCTTCAGCGCGTTCTCGCTTTGCCGGTTGATCCGCAGGTCCAGCGTTTCCAGACCTTTCAGCACGACCCAGGCATTGAACGGCGCCAGGTTCGGCCCGGTGTTGCGCTGGAACGGCAGTAGCTTGTTGGTGATGAAATCGTCCGAACCGCACACGGCCCCGGCCAGTACGCGGCCCTGTCCGTCCATCATCTTGGTGGCGGAATAGGCGACCACGTCCGCGCCGAATTCCAGCGGGCGCTGCAGCGCGCTGGTGGTGAAGGCGTTGTCGACCACGGTGGTGATGCCGTGCGCGCGGGCGAGGCCGCAGACATATTCCATGTCGACGATGTCCATCGTCGGATTGGCCGGCGTTTCGAAGAAGAACACCTTGGTGTTGGGGCGGATCGCAGCCTCCCACGCCGCGTTGTCGCGGGAATCGATCACTGTGCCTTCCACGCCGAAGCGCGGCAGCAGGCTGTCCACCAGCCAGCGGCACGATCCGAACGCGGCCTTGGCGGCGACGATGTGATCGCCGGCGGAAAGCTGGCAGAGCAGCGCGGCAGTCATCGCCGCCATGCCGCTGGCCTGCGCGCGGCAGGCTTCGGCGCCTTCCAGCATGGCGATGCGTTCTTCCAGCATCGCCACCGTAGGGTTCTGGAGGCGTGAATAGGTCATGCCGGGCTGTTCGCCGGCAAAGCGCGCGGCGACCGTGGCGGCATCGTCGTAACTGTAGCCCGACGTGAGGAACAGCGCTTCCGACGTCTCGCCCATTTCCGAACGCCACGTGCCGGCGCGCACGGCGCGGGTTGCGGGGCGCCACTTGGCGGTGATCGAGCGGTCCTGGCCAGTCGTCCGTTTCATAGCGCAGGGCCTTACGCCGCGCGCGTTGGCGGTGCAAGGCGTGCCCCGTCACCTCCCATTGCGCGGTTTCGCGCAACGGCCTATCTGGCGATGGGCATGGCCTCGCTTCTCCACAACGCCCCCGCTTTCGACCGTGCCCACCGTTCCGGCCGGGATCGCGATCCGCTCGGCTGGTGCGTCCTGCTGGCCTTCGTGTTCTGGGTGGTGGTGCTGCACCGGCTCGGCATCCCGTCGAAGCCGATGTTCGATGAAATCCACTACCTGCCCGCCGCGCGGCGGCTGATCGAACTGTCCAGCCGGCTCAATCCCGAACATCCGCTGGTCGGCAAGGAACTGATCGCGCTGTCGATGAAGCTGGTGGGCGATACGCCGTTCGGCTGGCGCCTGCCCTCGGCGATCGTGGGCACGCTGGGCCTGTTCGCGGCCATGCGCGCGATGTGGTGGGCCACGCTATCGCGCCGGGCGACGCTGGTATTCGGCGTGTTGATGGCCACCAACTTCATCTGGTTCGTGATCGCCCGCATCGCCATGCTGGACATGGCGATGGGCGGAGCGATGGCGCTGGCGTTCTGGCAATGGGCGCTGGCCTGGCGCAGGGGCGGCGAGGGCCGGCCCGGACGCGCGCGGCTGCATCTGGCGCTGACGGGCGTGTTCCTGGGCCTTTCGCTCGGCGCCAAGTGGAACGGCGCGCCGCTGCTCGCCGCGCCCGGCCTGCTGTTCGCGTGGGACCGCTGGCACGCGCTGGCCGGCCGGCGCGGACGCTTCCTGATCGCGCGCGATGCCGCGCCGGTGCAGGGCGTCTCGCTGCTCGAAGCCGGGCTGTGGCTGGGGTTGCTGCCGATCCTGACCTACCTCGCCACGTTCGCGCCGGCCTTCTTCTACAAGGTCCAGCCGATGACGCTGCACGGGCTGCTGCCCTGGCAGAAATACATGCTGCAACTGCAGGACAGCGTGGTGAAGCCGCACACCTACATGAGCCGGTGGTGGCAATGGATGTTCAACCTGCGCCCGATCTGGTTCCTCTATGAAAAGGTCGATGGCGCGCAGCGCGGCGTGCTGATGCTGGGCAATCCGTTCACGATGCTGGCCGGGTTGCCCGCGCTGCTGTTCTGCCTGTGGGACGGGGTGCGGGGCAACCGCCTGCGCGCCGGTCTGTTCGCGCTCTATTTCCTCAGCCTGGTGTTCTGGGCGGTGAACGGCAAGCCGGTGCAGTTCTACTACCACTACATGCTGGCCAGCCTGTTCCTCACCGCCGCGTTGGCGGTGGTGCTGGCGGACTGGTGGGATCTGGGCGTGCGCTGGCCAGGGCGGATCGCGCTGCTGCTGGCGGTGGGCCTGTTCATCGGGTTCTACCCGATCCTGTCGGCGGGCCGGTTGCCCGCGAAGAACGCCTATACCGCCTATACCTGGCTGCACAGCTGGCGCTGAGGAGGCGGACTTTCGCGCGCGTCAGGTCGCCGCGTGTTCGGCCAGCTTCGGCGCGGGGGGAGCCGATGGCAGGGGCAGGGGCGATGCGTCCTCGTCGGCGGTCCGGCCCCGGCAGCGCCGCACCACTTCGCGCGCGACATCGCTGCCCGCCACGGTGATCTTGCCCGCGCCCGGGAGGGTGCCGTCGAAGCCGTTGCCGGTGAACACGGCGGCGCGCGGGTCGTCGGCCGCGATCGTGCCCTGCCAGATGTAGCCGCGCTCGCCCGGCAGGTTGGTGGCATCGACCGGCAGGCGCAGGACCTGCCCCCCGCCGATCACCGCGAACAGCGCCTGCGCGCCGATCTCGGCGGGCACCGGCCGGGTGACGATCAGTTGTCCCTCGCGGCAGGCCAGCATCAGCAGCGGCGTCTGCCCCGGAAAGCCATAGCGCGCCGCCGCCCCGTTGGCATGGGCGCTCCACCCCGCCTTGGCGTCGGGCGCGGGCGGCCCCGGCATCGGCTCATTGGCGGGAATGGAAAAACGCACCGCCCCCAGCGGCCCGCCACTGTCGGCAGACTGTGGCGCCGGTTTGGAACAGGCGGAAAGCAAGAGGGCGAGCGCAGCGCCGAACAGCAGCGGACGGGTGAGCATGGTTGCGCTGGGGCTAGACGTTCAGGCGGCGCGGCGCGCGATGCGGGCGAGTTCATCGCCATGGGCGCGGCGTTCCTCCTCAAGATCGAAATCGATCTGTAAACCGAGAAAGAAACCTTCGCTGATGCCGAAATAGCGCGCCAGCCGGAGGTCCGTGTTCGCATCAACCGGAGCAGAACAGGCGAGCAAAGCTTCCAGCCTTTCGCGGGCGATTCCCGCGCCCGTGGCAACTTCTTCCAGCGGAACGTCGCTACCGATCAGGAAGTCCTCACGCAGGATCGCGCCCGGATGGACATTGTCCAGCAGGCCGTCGTCCTCAGTGGTAGTCCTCGATCCGGACATCGTCCGCGCCTCCGTCAGACCAGCGAAACGTGATGCGCCACTGGTCGTTGATACGCAGACTATATCGTGAAGGTGTAAAGCCTTTCAACTGCTCGAAACGGTTGCCCGGTGGAATGCGCAGGTCGTGGAGCCTAGCGACGCGGTTGAGCAGGCGCAGTTTCCGGCGGGCAACCTGCTGGATGTCGGACGGCAGCTTACGGCTGCGCTGGCCCAGCCAGATGCGTTCGGTTTCGGGATCGGCAAAGGTGCGGATCATAAAGGACCTGTGAATAAGGATAACGACGAACACGATCCACGTGGCTCGACGTCTCACTCACATTTTGGGAGGCGGACCCGGTACGCGCCTTTTTGGTGTGGCCCCTTTGACGTAAACTCTATTTAGCGTGCCGGCCCATTTGGTGCAAGCTTAACGCCCCCACTTCGTCTTCTGGCTCTTCCCAAACCGCGTCTTCCGCGTCCCCGGCTTGCCCTCGTTGCTCCGCCCCACGATCGGTGCTTTCCGATCGTCCTCCGGCAGGCCGAGTTCGGTCGCTTCGAGCTTCCTGATCTCGTCGCGCAGGCGGCCGGCTTCCTCGAATTCCAGGTCGGCGGCGGCGGCGCGCATCTTCTTTTCGAGTTCCTCGATATAGGCGCGCAGGTTGTGGCCCACGAGGTTGTTGGCGCCTTCGGCGTCCACTTCCACCAGCACGCCGTCGCGGCTGGCGGTGTCAGCGACGATGTCGTGGATGTTGCGCTTGATCGTCTGCGGGGTGATGCCGTGGAGTTCGTTGTATTCCTGCTGCTTTGCCCGGCGGCGATCGGTTTCCGCGATGGCGCGCTCCATGCTGCCGGTCATGCGGTCGGCATAGAGGATCACGCGCCCGTCCACGTTGCGCGCGGCGCGGCCGATGGTCTGGATCAGCGAGGTTTCGCTGCGCAGGAAGCCTTCCTTGTCGGCATCGAGGATGCACACGAGGCCGCATTCGGGAATGTCCAGCCCCTCGCGCAGCAGGTTGATGCCCACCAGCACGTCATAGACGCCCAGGCGCAGGTCGCGGATCAGTTCGATGCGTTCCAGAGTCTCCACGTCCGAATGCATGTAGCGGACTTTCAGCCCCGCCTCGTGCATGAACTCGGTCAGGTCCTCGGCCATGCGCTTGGTCAGCGTGGTGACGAGCGTGCGATAGCCATTGGCGGCGGTTTCGCGGCATTCGTTGATGCAGTCCTGCACCTGGTCCTCGACCGGGCGGATCAGCACCGGCGGATCGATCAGACCGGTGGGGCGGATCACCTGTTCGGCGAAGACGCCGCCCGCCTGCTCCATCTCCCACGATCCGGGCGTGGCGGACACGGCGATGGTCTGCGGTCGCATCGCGTCCCATTCGTTGAAGCGCAGCGGGCGGTTGTCGATGCAACTGGGCAGGCGGAAGCCGTATTCGGCCAGCGTCAGCTTGCGGCGGTGGTCGCCGCGCGCCATCGCGCCCACCTGCGGCACCGTCTGGTGGCTTTCGTCGATGAACAGCAGGCAGTTATCCGGCAGGTATTCGAACAGCGTCGGCGGCGGTTCGCCGGGCAGGCGGCCGGTCAGGAAGCGGCTGTAGTTCTCGATGCCCGCGCACGATCCCGTCGCCGCGATCATCTCCAGGTCGAAGTTGGTGCGCTGTTCCAGCCGCTGCGCTTCCAGCAGCCGCCCTTCCGCCGTCAGTTCCTTCAGCCGTTCGGACAGTTCGAAGCGGATCGCCTCGGCCGCCTGCTTCATCGTCGGCCCCGGCGTCACGTAGTGCGAATTGGCATAGACGCGCACGTTGCCCAGCTTGGTCCCGGCCTTGCCGGTCAGCGGATCGAACTCGACGATGGCCTCGATCTCGTCGCCGAAGAAGCTGATCCGCCAGGCGGTGTCATCATAGTGCGACGGGAAGATTTCCAGGTTGTCGCCGCGCACGCGGAATGTGCCGCGCTGGAACGCGGCATCGTTGCGCTTGTATTGCAGCGCCACCAGCTTGCGGATGATCTCGCCCTGATCGACGCTGGTGCCCACCTTGAGATCGAAGATCATCGCCGAATAGGTTTCGACCGAGCCGATGCCGTAGATGCACGAAACCGAAGCGACGATGATCACGTCGTCACGCTCCAGCAGCGCGCGCGTGGCCGAATGGCGCATCCGGTCGATCGCCTCGTTGGTCGAGCTTTCCTTCTCGATGTACGTGTCCGATCGGGGCACGTAGGCTTCGGGCTGGTAATAGTCGTAGTACGAGACGAAGTATTCCACCGCGTTCTCGGGGAAAAAGCTCTTCATCTCGCCGTAGAGCTGCGCGGCGAGAATCTTGTTGGGGGCGAGGATCAGCGCCGGGCGCTGCAGTTCCTCGATCACCTTGGCCATGGTGAAGGTCTTGCCCGAACCGGTCACGCCCAGCAGGACCTGCGTCTTCTCGCCCTCGAGCGCGGTGGCGACAAGGTCGGCGATGGCGCCGGGCTGGTCGCCCGCGGGGCTGTATTCGGACACGATCCGGAACGGCTTGCCGCCTTCGACCTTGTCCGGCCGCTGCGGCTTGTGCGGCACGAAGGTGCCGGATGTGTCGGGCTCTTCCAGCCCCCTGCGGATCACGAGTTCAGCCATGCGCACAGATATGGCTGTTCATGCTGCGTTCCGCAACCGGCCGGGCGGCCGCGCGTGGCTTTTGGCCACGATGGGTGATTTGCAGCATTGGCGCGCACCGCAACCGGGCTATAGCGTGCCTGTGGTCATGGCGCCTCCCGTTGCGGAGGCCCGGTTGTTCCGAGGGGATTGTTCATGCGTCGAATCCTGTTGCCCGCGCTGGTCGCCGGTGTGTGCCTTTCGCTGGCCGCCTGCAGCGATGAGAAGAAGGTCGAGGCGAAGAACGAAAGCGTGGCGGATGTGGCCAAGAAGGTCGCCGCCTCCGATATCCGCTTCACGCCGGGCCGCTGGGAAACCACGGTGAAGATCGAGAAGATGGAAATCGAGGGGATGCCGCCGGAAGCCAAGGCCGCGATGCAGCAGGCCATGGGGCAGGCGCGCACCATGTCTAGCTGCCTCACCAAGGAGCAGGTGGAAAAGCCCAACAGCGAATTTTTCGGCCAGGTGGGCGATGGCTGCAAGTACGATTCGTTCACGATGGCGGGCGGCAAGCTCGACGCCAAGATGACCTGCAAGACCGCGCGCGGCGAACAGGTGGTGACGATGGGCGGCACTTACACGCCCGAAAGCTACGACGCGACGATGAACATGGATGGCAAGGGGCCGGACGGCAAGGCGATGACGATGGCCATGTCGATGAAGTCGAAGCGCGCGGGCGACTGCACCGGTACGGAAGATGTGAAACCCCAGCCGCCTGCCAAGTAAGTCGCCCGCCTGGCGGATGCGGCTGACGGAAAGTTGACGGTGGCGCGCAGCAGTTGACGCGAAACTGAAACAATTGCGATTGCCGTGCGTTCATCGGGGGTTGATCCGGGTGAGTGCAGGAAGGCGCGATGATCCAGATGGCGGACTTGACGCGACAGGGCATGGACGGCTTTCGCCAGGCGGGCGAACGGCTGGCCGCGTGGCGCGCGGAAGTGGCGCGCCGGGCCGCGCTGGCGCGTCAGCCGCAGCCCGAAGGCGCGCGGCCGCCATCCGTCCGCCGCCTGATCGCCGAACTGGGCTCGCCGGCCGAGCTGTGGCGCGAGGCGGGCAAGGTGCGCCGCGCCGGCGGGCTGGAACTGCCGCGCGGCACATCGCGCGCGGTCATGCTGGTGCCGGGTTTCGGCGCGCACCCGATGCGGATGCGTGGGCTGGCCCGCGCGCTGGAAGGCGCGGGGCACCGCGTCAGCGACTGGGGCATGGGCTGGAACCTTGGCGCGGACGAGGACCGCTTCGCGCGCTTATGCGAGCGTGTCGACGCCATGGCGCGCAAGGAACGCGAACCGCTGACACTGGTCGGCTGGAGCCTCGGCGGGCTCTTCGCGCGCGAGGTGGCCAAGGTCATGCCCGAAAACGTGGCGATGGTGGTGACGATGGGCACGCCCTTCTCGGGCGACCGGCGCGCCAATAACGCCTGGCGCGCCTATCAGGCCGTCACCGGCCACACGGTCGATCACCCGCCGGTCGGCGAAGACCTGGCCGAAAAGCCCCCGGTGCCCACCGTGGCGCTGTGGAGTCCGCGCGACGGCATCGTGGCGCCGCGCTCGGCCTGCGGCTGGCCCGGCGAACGCGATCGCGCCATCGCCGTGCGCTGCACGCATCTGGGCTTTGCTGGCCATCCGGACGTGACCCGCGCGGTGGCGGCGCTGCTCACCGAAGGCTGACAGGCGGTCGCGGCGGACTCCGGGTTACGCCGTAGCCTCCTCGAACGCGCTTACTTCCACGCGCACGCCCGAAAGCGCCGCGTTTCCGGAAAGCGGATCGATCGCGGTTTCGTCGGTCAGGTCGTTCACGCTGACCCCGGCGTAGGCTTTCGCCGTCTGCATGGCGATCCCGGGCAGGCCGTGCCCCCAGCCATGCGGGATGGAGACGGTGCCGGGCATGATGTCCTCGGTCACTTCCGCCGGCAGGGTGATCGACCCGGCGCGGGAACGCACGGTGGCCGTCTCGCCATCCACAATGCCCCGCGCGGTTGCGTCGTCGGGGTGGATCATCAGCGTGCACCGGTTGGGGCCTTTGGTCATGCGGCGGCTGTTGGCGAGCCACGAGTTGTTGGTGCGCAGATGCCTGCGTCCGATCAGCAGCAGCGCGCCATCGTGCCCGGCGGACGTTTCCGGCACCTCCAGCGCGGCCAGCGCCTCCAGGCATTCGGGATCGGCGCAGGCCACGGTCTTGTCCGGTGTGCGCAGCCTTTCGGGCAGGCGCCCTTCCGCGGGCGGACCGAAATCCAGTCCGGATGGGGCCGCTTCCACATCGGCCAGCGAGACGGCGTAAGGCCCCGAGCGCAGCAAGGCGTCGAGCGTCTCGCGCGGGGTGGGTGCCTGCACCGGCTCGCCCGTGATCGCGCCGGCCAGCCCGCGCAGGATTTCCCAGTCCTGCAAGGTGCCATCTTCGGGCGCGAGCGTCGGCGGCGAATAGGCGGCGATGGTGCGCACGGCCATAGGCAGCAGGAACAGGCCATAGTGATCGCGTTCGAGCGGGCCGACGGGGGGTAGGATGTAGTGCGCGCGCCGGCTGGTCGCGTTGCGGTACATGTCGATCGACACCATCAGGTCCAGCTCGCTCAGCGCCTTGTCCAGCCGGGCGCCGTTGGGCGTGGACAGCACGGGATTGCCAGCGACCACGAACAACGCGCGTAGCCGCCCCGGCCCGGGCGTCTCGATCTCTTCCGCCATCGCGGCGGCCGGCAGTTCCCCCAGTACGGAGCGGTGGCCCGAAACGCGCGAGCGATGCTTGCCGATCGAGCCGGGGGGCAGGATGGCCAGCGTGTCGAGCGCGGGCAGGGGGAACACGATGCCGCCTTCGCGGTCCAGTTGTCCTGCGGCGATGTTGATCAGGCCGATCAGCCAGGCGTTGAGCGTGCCGTGGGCCTGCGTGGCCACGCCCATGCGGCCATAGAGCACCGCCGGCCCTTGCGTCATCCGTTCGGCCAACCCGTCGATGTCCTCCGCCGCGACACCGCAGGCCGCGCCGCAGGCGGCGGCATCGAACCTTTCCAGCGCGGCGGCCACGTCTGCCAGCCCCGTGATGAAGTCCTGAACCGGCCTTGCCGGTCGTCGCGCCAGCACCGCCTTCAGCAGCGCGACAAGGAAGAAGGCATCGGTTGCCGGCCGGATGAACAGATGGCGGTCCGCCACGCGCGCGGTTTCGGTGCGCCGCGGATCGACCACGATCAGCGTTCCGCCGCGCTGGCGCAGTTCGCGCGCGCGGTTGCGGAAATCGGGCACGGTCCAGATGCTGCCATTTGACGCCATTGGATTGCCGCCCAGGATGATCAGCGTCTGCGTGCGGTCGATATCGGGGATGCCGAACAGGCTGGCGTGCCCGAACAGGCGCAGGTTCGCCACCTGATGCGGCATCTGGTCCACGGTGCTGGCCGAGAACTTGTTGCGGGTGTGCAGCGCTTTGGACAGGTATTCGGCATTGAGCGCGTTGCCATAGCTGTGCGCGTTCGGGTTGCCGATATAGACGGCGGAGGCATCCGGATCTTCGGCCAGGATGGCGCGCGTGCGCTGGCCGATTTCGGCGAAGGCCTGTTGCCAGCTGATCTCGTGCCAGGTTTCGCCCACGCGTTTGACCGGCCGGCGCAGGCGATCTGGGTCTTCCTGAAGATCCTGCAGCGCGGTGGCCTTGGGGCAGATATGCCCGCGCGAGAGCGGATTGTCCGGATCACCCTTGATCGACAGCACGGCGCGGTCTTCCGTTTCGACCAGGATGCCGCAGTTCGCCTCGCAGATGTGGCAGGTGCGGTGATGGATCCGGCGCATGGCCACTCTCCCGACTCTGTTTTAATTGACCGGTTAAGAATGCGGCGGGATCGGCATCAAGGCAAGCGGAAACCCCCGGGGCGCCTGCGGACCAACCTTCGTCGCAAATTGCACCAATTCGCGCCAAATTTATTTCGCAGGTGCAACATGAGAGCGCTTGGCAAAGCCCGAATCATATGCAAGCAATGGGCACAGACGGGATGTGCTTATGACAAACTCCTCGCCATCGTCCTATGACGAGATGCTTGACGCCGATGGCTCGGTGCGCGCCGCATACGCGGGCTATTGCAAGTGGTACGAGGAGCAGCCGCCTGACCTGCTGAGACGCAAGAAAAGCGAGGCCGAAGCCTTCTTCCGCCGCACCGGGATCACCTTCAACGTCTACGGCGCCGAAGATGCCGAGGAACGGCTGATCCCGTTCGACATGGTGCCCCGGATCATCACCGCGAACCAGTGGCGCAAGCTGGCGCGCGGGATCGAACAGCGCGTCCGGGCGCTCAACGCCTTCCTGCACGACCTCTATCACCGGCAGGAAATCGTGCGGTCGGGGCGTTTCCCCGAACGGCTTCTCAAGGGCAACGCGGCGTTCCTTGCGGAAATGTCGGGCTTCACGCCGCCGGGTGGGGTCTATACCCACATTGTCGGCATCGATCTTGTCCGCACGGGCGAAGACGATTTCATGGTGCTGGAAGACAATGCCCGCACCCCGAGCGGAGTCTCCTACATGCTGGAGAACCGCGAAACGATGATGGCGATGTTCCCGGAACTGTTCACCCGCGTGCGCGTGCGGGAAGTTTCGGACTATCCGCGCCGTCTGGCCCGCAGCCTTGCCGCCTGCGCGCCGCCGGCTTTCGATGCGTCGGGCGGGCGCAAGCCGGTGGTCGCGGTGCTGACGCCGGGTATCTACAACAGCGCCTATTTCGAACATGCGTTCCTGGCCGACCAGATGGGCGCGGAACTGGTCGAGGGCAGCGACCTGCGCGTCGAGAACGGCCGCATCGCCATGCGCACCACGCGCGGGTGGAAGCCGATCGATGTGCTCTACCGCCGCGTCGATGACGAATATCTCGATCCGCTGACCTTCAATCCGGACAGCGTGCTGGGCGTTTCGGGCATCATGGACGTCTATCGCGCGGGCGGCATCACCATCGCCAACGCGCCGGGCACCGGCATTGCCGACGACAAGGCGATCTACAGCTTCATGCCCGAGATCGTGGAGTTCTACACCGGCGAGAAGCCGATCCTCCAGAACGTGCCCACCTGGCGCTGTTCGGAGCCGGAGGCGCTGGCCTATGTGCTGGAACATCTGCCCGAACTGGTGGTGAAGGAAGTCCACGGCTCGGGCGGCTATGGCATGTTGATCGGGCCGACGTCCTCGAAGAAGGAAATCGCCGCGTTCGAGGCCAAGCTGCGCGCGCGGCCGGACAACTACATCGCCCAGCCCACGCTGTCGCTGTCGACCGTGCCCATTCTCGCCAAGGCCGGTCTTGCGCCGCGTCATGTGGACCTGCGGCCCTTCGTGCTGGTTTCGCCCAACGGGGTGGACATCACGCCGGGCGGCCTCACTCGCGTCGCGCTGAAGAAGGGGTCGCTGGTGGTGAATTCGTCGCAGGGCGGGGGCACCAAGGACAGCTGGGTTCTGGATGATTGATACCGCCTCCCGGCTGGGGGCGACGGATCGGACGGTCATGGAGACGGAATGCTAGGCAGATCGGCAAACGGTATTTTCTGGCTCTTCCGCTACCTGGAGCGCGCGGAGAACACCGTGCGCCTGGTCGAGGCGGGGTTCCGCATGGCGCTGACGCGCGACGCCAAGGACGCCAGCGACGAATGGCGCTCGGTGATCGTCACGCTGGGTCTGCAGGCGCTGTATGAAGCCAAGTTCGGCAGGGAATACACCGGCCCGCACGTCTTCAATTTCGTGCTGCGCGACAAGGAGAACCCCGGCAACGTCTTGCTGATGTGCGAACTCGCCCGCACCAACGCGCGCATGGTCCGCACCGGCATCACGCGCGAGGTGTGGGAAGCCGTCAACGAAAGCTGGATGAAGGTGAAAGAGCTGCTCGCCCGTCCGGTCACCGAAACGCGGTTGGGTGACGTGCTCGATTGCATCCGCCGCCAGTCGACGCAGGTGCGCGGCGCCATGGAAGGCACCATGCTGCGCAACGAGATCTACAATTTCGCGCGGATCGGCAGTTTCATCGAACGGGCGGACAACACCGCGCGCATTCTCGACGTAAAGTATTACGTCCTGCTGCCGGCCGTGTCCTACGTGGGGTCCAGCCTCGACAACGTGCAGTGGGAGAACGTGCTGCGCTCGGTTGCGGGGGAGCGCGCCTACCGCTGGCTCAACGCCGGGCGGATGGACCCGCGCGGCATTGCCGAGTTCATGCTGCTCGACGGGCGTTTCCCGCGCAGCCTGGCGTTCTGCTATGCCAAGCTGCGCTCGAACCTCGCCAGCCTCGCCCGCGAGTACGGCGAGGAAATGGAAAGCCACCACATCCTGCGCAACGCCGACAGCGAACTGCAGGCGCTGACGGTCGATGCGATCTTCGATCAGGGCCTCCATGAATTCATCGGCCGGTTCATCGCCCACAACACCCAGCTCGCGCTCCAGATTCAGCGCGACTACCGTTTCGTCGAATAGAGAAGGATCGCCGGTGCGCATCGCCATCGATCACACCACGCATTACCGCTTTTCGGAACCCGCCGCGCATGGCCTGCAACGCCTGCGGCTCACGCCCAAGGCAACGTCCGGCCAGACGATTCTGTCGTGGGACATGGAGCTGGCGGGCGCCGTGCTGGAAGCCGAATACGACGATCACAACTGCAATCACGTTTCGCTGATTGCCTTCACGCCTGGCGCTACCGAGGTGACCATCCGCTGCCGGGGCGTGGTCGATACCGCCGACAATGCCGGCGTGCTGGGCAAGCATTCCGGCCATCTGCCGCTGTGGCATTTCGCGCAGCCGACCGAACTGACGCGGGCGGGGCCACGCGTGCGCGCGCTGCTGGCGGCGCTGGGACAGGCGCAGAATCAGGGCCAGGCGCAGGGGCAAAGTCAGAGCCAGAGCCAGAGCCCGCGCCAGGGGGATGACAGGCTGACGATTCTGCACGATCTGTCCGCGCTGGTGGCCGAACGGGTCGCCTACGCCGCCGGGCACACCGATGCGGCGACGCCGGCCGAAGCCGTGCTGGCGGCGGGCCATGGCGTCTGCCAGGATCATGCCCACGTGTTCATCGCGGCGGCGCGGGCGCTGGGCATCCCGGCGCGCTATGTCAGCGGTTATCTGCTGATGGATGACCGGGTGGATCAGGATGCCGGCCATGCCTGGGCCGAAGCCTTTGTCGCCAATCTCGGTTGGGTCGGTTTCGATATCTCGAACCGCATCTGCCCCGACGTGCGCTACGTCCGCGTGGCGACGGGCGCGGACTATCGCGATGCCGCCCCGATCACGGGCATCCGCTATGGCGATCTTGACGAAACCATGCACGTCAAGCTTGCGGTGGAACAGCAGCGTGTGGAACAATAACTCAGGGTCAGGACCCATTACTGGCGCGGTCGAGGTTTGAAGCAAAATGGCCCAGGGCAAGGAGGAGGGGCGCAGGAATATGTCGATATTTCAAGCCGTCTCGACGCCGCAGCGGGCCATTTTGGTCAAATCCCTGCGGGACGTCCAAATGGCTTCCATCTCGAACCGAAAGGCGCTTGCAAAGGCAGCCAGCCTTCGCGGCGCGCCTTTCGGCCCGACATGTTCGCCATTTGGACGCCTCGACCGCGCCAGTGATGGGTCCTGACCCTTGGGATTCATCCGCAGCGGACGTTGACGGCGATTGCCCCCGCTGTGCGATAACCTGATAGACGAGTAATACCGGGGGACGGGGGCGGCTGGCTCCCTTTTGGCGTACACGGGGGAACGATGACCTATTGCGTGGGGATGGTGCTCGACAGGGGCCTCGTGATGATGAGCGACACCCGCACCAATTCCGGGGTCGATAACATCTCCGTGTTCCGCAAGATGTTCAGCTGGCATGTTCCCGGCGAACGGATCATCACGATGATGACGGCGGGCAACCTCGCCACCACGCAGGCGGTGGTCAGCCAGTTGGAGGAACGGACCAAGGCGCCGGGCGAACGCCGTCCCTCGCTGCTGGAAGCGCCGACCATGTTCCAGGTGGCGACCATCGTGGGCAATCTGCTGCGCGATGTGATCGAACGGCGTCAGGACGATGGCGGGCCGGCGGGGGAAGGACCGCGCTTCACCGCCTCGATCATCATCGCCGGCCAGATCCGGGGCATGGAACCGCGCCTGTTCATGGTCTATCCCGAAGGCAACTTCATCGAGGCATCGTTCGATACCCCGTTCTTCCAGATCGGCGAGACCAAGTATGGACGGCCGATCCTGCTGCGTGGCTACGAACCGACGATGACCTTCGAGGACGCGGTGAAGCTGCTGATGGTCTCATTCGATTCCACGCTGGCGGCGAACCTTTCGGTGGGTCTGCCGTTCGACCTGATGGTGATCGAGCGCGACCGGTTCGAACCGCTGCACCAGCGCCGGATCACCAGGGAAGATCCCTACTTCATGCGGATTTCGTCAAGCTGGAGCGAGGCGTTGCGGCAGGCGTTCCATTCGCTGCCTGACTACTCGTTCGATCCGCCCGCTGTTGCTTCCGAAATAGAATAAGTAGTTTCACCGAGTATAGTTACGGACGCTTTCTTTTCTATCCGTTGGCATTTGCTGCTTGCTTCTGTGGATTATTCGGATATTAGGGCGCAATATTTTCTCGAATTTGGCGGTATATGCGATAATTCCGTCCGGTTTCGATGTCGATTTACTTAGTAAAATTAGATATTAACTATATTTCGTCGCCGCTTACACTTCCGTTCTGAAGTCGATGTCGCTGGCGTAATCGCCCTGTTCGATGATGTGATGCCGTCATGGCTGAACGCATCACACTCCACGTCCTCGACAGTGACTCCGCCCGCCGTGCCCGGCTTGCCCGCCTCGCTTTCGCTGCGGGGCACCATGCCGAAATCTACGCCAGCGCGGATGAACTCATGTCTCACGCACCGTCCGGCGGCCTGGTCATCGCGCATGATGAACCGGTGGGGGAAGGCATCCCGTCGCTCCTTGGCCTGATGAACCGGTTCGGCCACTGGCTACCGGTTATCGCCGTGGCGGAGCGCCCGCAGACGGAATCGGTGGTCCGCGCGATCAAGGCCGGGGCGCTCGACTATCTGGTCCTGCCGCACGAGATCGCGCCGCTCAACGAGGCGATCGAGCGCGCCGCGCGCGAGGCGGACAACCACCGGGCGCACCGCGCCCGCGCGGCCGACGCCCGGCAGCGCATCGCGCGCCTGTCCCTGCGCGAGCGGGAGGTGCTCGATCGCCTGGCCGATGGATGCAGCAACAAGGCCATCGCGCGCGAACTCGACATCAGTCCGCGCACCGTGGAAATTCACCGGATGAAGATGATGGGCAAGCTGGGCGCGCGGCACGCGGCCGAGGCGGTGCGCCTACGGATCGAGGCGGACGGGCTGCATATCGCCGCCGCGTGATCGCGCGATGCCGAGTCCGGGCCTCCGGGAACCAGGTTTTCCACAGTGCGTTAAATCACAGTTACCATCCCCGGGTGGATGGTGTCTGCCGCACGACGACTCGTTGCGGCCACAGGTTTGTGCGCTGCGGAAATTGGCTATGAAGCTGCCATGCTTCGCACCGCCTACGCTTCGATCCTCGCTCTGCTGGCTCTCATCGCCACCGCTGTCCCGGCCCAGGCCCGCCTCCAGTGCGTGACCTATGCCCGCTCGGTGTCCGACGTGCAGCTGTTCGGCAATGCGCGGACGTGGTGGGATCAGGCCGCCGGCACGTATGCCCGGGGCCATCGCCCGCGCGCGGGTGCGGTGCTGGCCTTCCGCGCCACCGGCGCGATGCCGATGGGCCATGTCGTGGTGGTGAGCAAGGTGCTCGACAGCCGCCGCGTGCTGCTCAACCATGCCAACTGGTCGCGCCCCGGCATGGTCGAGCGCGAGGCGCTGGCGGTCGATGTTTCCGAAGCGGGCGACTGGAGCAAGGTGCGCGTGTGGTACGCGCCGACGCACTCGCTGGGCCTGCGCGAAGCGCCGGCTTTCGGCTTCATCTACCCCGACGGGTCGGATACGCTGGCGGCGGATAGCGTGCAGGACGCGAAGGGTTGATTGGCCGGGCCGCGCGGAGCGGTCCCGGCTAATCCGTCCCGGATCAGCGGCAGAAGGGCCGGCTGGCCCCGATTTCCAGATGGAAGTGGTTGCGGTGCGCGGCGTTGTAGTCCGGGCTGAGCACCGTGCCGAAGCGCTTGCAGGCGCTGGCGTGGATCACGCGCAGGAATTCGCGTTCCGCGGGTGTGCCGCCTGACCAGTTGTTGAGCACGCTCACGCGGCGGCCATCGGCCAGCAGGAAAGCGGCGATGTCGATCGCGTTGGCGGTGGCGTGGCCCGAAAGCCGCGCGGTGCCCGCCACGGTGCGGCAGGAATAGGTGCCCATCGTCTCGATGCGCAGCAGCGGGCTGCCCAGGATCTGGCGCGCGGCGCGGTCCACGCCAAAGCGCGCCCAGCCCGAAAGCGTGGTGGCGAGCGGGCAGCTGACCGGACCAAGGTTGGACAGTTGCAGCCGCCGGTCGTCGCTTTCTAGCCAGGTCAGGCGCACCGCGTTGAGCGTGGAGCAGCCCGCGCCGTAGTACTGGTCGGGCAGGGGGGTGAAGCCGGCATCGGATTGCCCCAGCCGGGCGAGGCAGGCCTGCGCGGCGGGGGCGGGCGGGAAGGTGCCCAGCGCGCTGCGCGGCGGTTCGCGCCGCTGCGGTTCGGGCGCGCTGATACAGCCGGCCAGCGCCGAGGAAAGGCAGGCCGCCATGAGCAGGGAAGGGCCGCGAATCTTCATGAGGCAGCTTATAACCGGGAATGGTTATTTTTGTGGTAACTCTCTGCAAAACAAAGATTGTTCATCTGCGGGAAAGGTGGCGACCGGCGCTTTCCCGGCTTCGGCGCGCGGGCGCCGCTTTTCCGCACGATAATTTTGCGGCGGGCCGGTTCCGGTTGACAATCCGCCCCGCGCCGTTAGGTGCGGCTCCGGGCCACGCGGTCCCAACGCCGCGCGAGCTCTCTGCAAGGAGAGTCAGACATGACTACGACTATTCCGGCGCGCAAGCCTGCGCGTCCGTTCTTTTCTTCCGGTCCCTGCGCGAAGCCGCCGGGCTACTCCCTCGACAAGCTGGCCACCGATTCGCTGGGGCGCTCGCACCGCGCCAAGATCGGCAAGACGCGCCTGCAATACTGCATCGACCTGATGCGCGAAGTGTTGGGCCTGCCCGACACGCATCGCATCGGCATCGTGCCCGGTTCGGATACCGGCGCTTTCGAAATGGCGATGTGGACGATGCTCGGCGTGCGCGGCGTGACGACGCTTGCCTGGGAAAGCTTCGGTGAAGGTTGGGTCACCGATGCGGTCAAGCAGCTCAAGCTCGAACCGACCGTGATGCGCGCCGATTACGGCCAGCTTCCCGATCTCGACAAGGTGGACTGGTCGGACGACGTCCTGTTCACCTGGAACGGCACCACCTCCGGCGTGCGCGTACCCGATGGCGAATGGATCGCCGCCGATCGCCAGGGCCTGTGCTTCGCCGACGCCACCAGCGCGGTGTTCGCCTATGACCTGCCGTGGGACAAGATCGATGTCGCCACCTTCTCGTGGCAGAAGGTGCTGGGCGGCGAAGGCGCGCACGGCGTGCTGATCCTTGGTCCGCGCGCGGTCGAACGGCTGGAAAGCTATACGCCCGAATGGCCGCTGCCCAAGGTGTTCCGCCTGATTTCGAAGGGCAAGCTCGCCGAAGGCGTGTTCAAGGGCGAAACCATCAACACCCCCTCGATGCTGGCGGTGGAAGACGCGATCTTCGCGCTGGAATGGGCCAAGGGGCTCGGCGGGCTCGAAGGGCTCAAGGCGCGCTGCACCGCCAATGCCGAGGCGCTCGACAAGATCGTCGCCGAACGCGCATGGCTGTCGCACCTCGCGGTCGATCGCGGCATCCGCTCGAAGACCTCGGTCTGCCTCTCGGTCGAAGGCGCGGATGCGGACTTCATCAAGGCGTTCGCCGGCCTGCTCGAGAAGGAAGGCGCGGCCTATGACATCGCGGGCTATCGCGATGCGCCTCCGGGCCTGCGCATCTGGTGCGGCGCGACCGTTGATACCGCCGACATCGAAGCGCTCGGTCCCTGGCTCGACTGGGCCTGGGAAACGCTGAAGGCCGCCTGACCACATTCTCGTCATCCTGACGAAAGTCAGGATCTCGGGCCGGATTGCCGGACAAAAGGTTCCGTTCAGCCGCCCGGGATCCCGGCTTTCGCCGGGATGACGCCTGGAGCAAGAAGCATGACCAAGCCCAAAGTCCTTATTTCCGACAAGATGGACCCCAACGCCGCCGCGATCTTCCGCGAGCGCGGTTGCGAGGTGGATGAGATCACGGGTCTGAAGCCCGAGGAACTGATCGCGATCATCGGCCAGTATGATGGCCTCGCCATCCGCTCGTCGACCAAGGTGACCAAGGAAATCCTCGACGCCGCGACCAACCTGAAGGTCGTCGGCCGCGCCGGCATCGGTGTCGACAACGTCGATATTCCGGCGGCTTCGGCCAAGGGTGTCGTCGTCATGAACACCCCGTTCGGCAACTCGATCACCACCGCCGAGCACGCCATCGCGCTGATGTTCGCGCTGGCGCGCCAGCTGCCCGAAGCCAACGCGCAGACGCAGCAAGGCCTGTGGCCGAAGAACGGCTTCATGGGCGTGGAAGTCACGGGCAAGACGCTCGGCCTGATCGGTGCGGGCAACATCGGCTCGATCGTCGCCAGCCGCGCGCTGGGCCTCAAGATGAAGGTCGTTGCCTACGATCCGTTCCTCACGCCCGAACGCGCGGTGGAAATGGGCGTGGAGAAGGCCGATCTCGATACGCTGCTGGCCAAGGCGGACTTCATCACGCTGCACACCCCGCTGACCAGCGAGACGCGCAACATCCTGTCGGCGGAAAACCTCGCCAAGACCAAGAAGGGCGTGCGCATCATCAACTGCGCGCGTGGCGGGCTGGTCGACGAGGCGGCGCTCAAGGACCTGCTCGATTCGGGCCACGTTGCCGGTGCGGCGCTGGACGTGTTCGTGACCGAGCCGGCCAAGGAATCGCCGCTGTTCGGCACGCCGAACTTCATCTGCACCCCGCACCTCGGTGCCTCCACCACCGAAGCGCAGGTCAATGTCGCGCTGCAGGTGGCCGAGCAGATGGCGGACTACCTCGTCACCGGCGGCGTCACCAACGCGCTCAACATGCCCTCGCTCTCGGCCGAGGAAGCGCCCAAGCTGCGGCCGTACATGGCGCTGGCGGAGAAGCTCGGTTCGCTCGTCGGCCAGCTCGCGCACGACAACCTCACCAAGATCGCGATCGAGGTCGAAGGCGCGGCGGCGCAGCTCAACCCCAAGCCGATCACCGGCGCGGTGCTGGCCGGGCTGATGAAGCAGTATTCGCAGTCGGTGAACATGGTCAACGCGCCGTTCCTGGCCAAGGAACGCGGGCTGGACGTGCGCGAAGTGCGCCATGACCGCGAAGGCGAATACCGCACGCTGGTGCGCGTCACCGTCGGCACCAGCCAGGGCGAACGCTCGGTCGCGGGCACGCTGTTCGGCAACGGCCAGGCCCGTCTGGTCGAGATCTTCGGCATCGGCATCGAAGCCGATCTCGATGGCGACATGCTCTACATCGTCAACACCGACGCGCCGGGCTTCATCGGCTCGATCGGCACGCTGCTCGGCAAGACCGGGATCAACATCGGCACGTTCCACCTTGGCCGTCGCGAGGCCGGTGGCGAGGCCGTACTGCTGCTCTCGGTCGATAGCCCGGTCAGCGAGGACGTGCTGGCCGAAGCCCGCCAGGTCCAGGGCGTGCGCATCGTCAAGGCGCTGAAGTTCTGACCTGAGCGTCGGGACGGAAGGACACGTCATCCCAGCGTGCGCTGGGATGACGGTCCTGTGCGGGGATGACGCGCCCTTCCGTTCGACATAACCGCCAATACCCCCTAAAGGCTCGCGCCATGGATACCAGCGACCCCGATCTGCTGCCCGAAGGGCTTGAGGACCGGCTGCCGCGCGAAGCGGCGACGGCCACCCGTGTGATGCGTGCCGTTCAGGACGTCATGCACGGCCACGGCTATGATCGCGTGCTGCCGCCGATGATCGAGTTCGAGCGCAGCCTGGCCGCGCGCATGGCGGGCATCCAGTCGCGCCGGATGTTCCGTTTCGTCGACCCTTCTTCGCTGCGGATGATGGCGCTGCGCAGCGATTTCACGCCGCAAATCGGCCGCATCGCCGAAACCCGTCTGGCCGCCGCGCCGCGCCCCTTACGCTTGTGCTACGCCGGGCAGGTGCTGACGATCAAGGGCGATGGGCTGGACCCGGCGCGCGAGCGCTTCCAGTGCGGCGCCGAACTGATCGGCGCGGACAATGTCGCCGCCGCCAGCGAGATCGTCGCGCTGGCGATCGAGGCGCTGGCGGCCGCCGGCGGGCGTAACATCAGCGTCGATTTCACGCTGCCCGATCTTGTCGATACGCTGGCCGAAAAGGCCATGCCGCTCGCCCCCGGCCAGATCGAGGCGGTGCGGCGCGAACTCGATACCAAGGATGCCGGCGGGCTGATCGATGCCGGCGGCGAGGCCTATGTTCCGCTGCTTTACGCGACCGGCGATTTCGATGCCGCGATCGAGAAGCTGGCGGCGATCGATGCCGGCGGGGTGCTCGCGGGCCGCATCGCCGCGCTGCGCCAGATCGCGGCGCGGCTCGGCGGGGCGGCGCGGCTCACGCTCGATCCGGCCGAACGGCACGGCTTCGAATACCAGACCTGGTTCGGCTTCACGCTCTATGCCGAAGGCGTGCGCGGCGTCCTGGGGCGGGGCGGCACCTACCGTATCGCCAGTGCCAGCGGGGGTGAGGGCGAGGCCGCGACCGGCTTCTCGCTCTACCCGGATGCGCTGGTAGGCCTGCTCGCCGCCTCGGAACGGCGCGAGGACATGGTGTTCCTGCCGCTGGGGCATGATCGCGATGCCGCCG
Organism: Novosphingobium sp. EMRT-2; assembly: GCF_005145025.1. Lineage (NCBI taxonomy): Bacteria > Pseudomonadati > Pseudomonadota > Alphaproteobacteria > Sphingomonadales > Sphingomonadaceae > Novosphingobium > Novosphingobium sp. EMRT-2. The sequence continues at coordinate 2,935,593 of NZ_CP039695.1, forward strand.
CGCGGCTGCGCGCGATCGGCTGGCGCACTGCCGCCGCACTCAGCGAGGCCGACAGCGCCGCCGCGCTCGGCTGCACGCATGTGCTGGGCAAGGACGGCCCGGAGGCGCTCTGACCGCCGGCGCGGAAGTGCCCGTTATCGCCGGCCCGGCGGTGGCGCGCGCGCTTCTCGCTGGATGGCAGACCCGCTGGCGCGCTCCCGCTGACGGCCCCCTTTCGCGCTGTGCGCCGGGCGATCGCCTGATCGTGCGAGAAGCGTGTATTCCCGGCCGTATCCGCGACGGAGGGGAGGTGATGACCGATCTGCCCCGCGCCGAATTCGTGGTCTTTCCCGATGGCTGGCGGCGCTATCCCGACGGCTCCGGCCATCGCGGCCCGCTGCCGCGCGATGCCGACGAGAAATGGATAGCGGCGGTGCACATGCCGCGCTGGGCGGTGCGCATCGAACTGATCGTCGAGCGTGGGCTGATCGAGCCGGTGCAGGCGATCATGCGCGCCGACATGCGCGCGGAAGGCTTGCGGCCGCTGCTCGGCGGGCTGGTCTGGCGCTGGCCTGGGCATGGCACCGGGGTTTCCCTCCGCCGCCTCTATGCGCGGCGCTGGAATCTGGACCATCCCACGCCGGGTTGTCGCTGGCAGGACAACCCTTCCACCATCGTGCTGGATGTCCGCGCCACGTGAACGCGGCCATCCCCGCCGACCCGCGGGAGAATGGACCATTTTTGGACGAAAATCGGCCGTTTCCTGCCGGTTTTGCCGATGAAATGGAGAGAGTTCCGTTTTATCGGCCCGCCGCCGTCGTTCTATCCTGAGAGCAAGGCCTTCGTGCGAAGGCTGCTTGCTTCCTTGGAGAAGACATGATGGATCTCTCGGCGCTCTGGGCCAGTGCGGCACCGCTGCTTACCGAAGGCGCGATCAAGATCGGCGCGGCCTTCGTCCTCTACATGGTCGGCCGCTGGCTGATCGGCTTCGCCATCCACGCGCTGTCGGCGGTGCTGACCAAGCGGAACTTCGACGCCACGCTGCAGCGCTACATCGCCAACATGCTGGCGGTGGTGCTCAACATCCTGCTGGTCGTGGCGATCCTCGGCTACTTCGGGTTGCAGACCACCAGCTTCGCCGCGCTGCTCGCCGGCGTCGGCCTTGCCATCGGCGCGGCCTGGTCGGGCCTGCTCGGCAATTTTGCGGCCGGCGCCTTCATCATCATCTTCCGTCCCTACAAGCTGGGCGATTATGTCGTGGCCGGCGGCGTCGAAGGTACGGTGATCGAGATCGGGATGTTCAACACGATCATCAACACGCCCGACAACGTGATGTCGGTGGTGGGCAACGCGAAAGTCTCGGCGGACGTCATCAAGAACTTCAGCAGCAACGGATACCGCCGCGTCGATCGCACCGCGCAACTGGCGTTCGGGGTGGACGCACTGGACGCGATCGCCCGGCTCAAGGCGGCGCTGGGGAGCATCCCCAACGTGCTGACCGATCCCGCGCCGGACGTGGAAATCCTCGATTTCAACGAGCGCGGCACGGTGCTGTGCGTGCGCCCCTATTGCCACACCGATCATTACTGGCAGGTCTGTTTCGATACCAACAAGCTGATCGCCGAAACCTTCGGCGCGGCGGCCTATGGTACTCCGCATACGGTCCATCAGGTCAGGCAGGGCTGAACCGCCCTCGCGGGTCGCGCGGAAAGCGCCGGTGCGGGATGCCGCGCCGGGGCTTTCTTCTTGGCGACTATCTTATTCGCGAACGACGGCGTGGATCGCCCACCCCGCTGCGACTAACGCCGCCTGAGGCGGCGCAAGTCTCGCTCCCCTCCCGCTTGCGGGAGGGGTTGGGGGTGGGCATTCCCACGCAACGTTGCCTAGGGTCCTGACCCTAGGCGTTACTTCCCGAACGTCGCCTTCAGCCAGCGGTCGGTCAGCGCGGTGGCGGGATAAGCGGGATCGCCCAGCTTCGCGTTGATTTCGACATGGCCCTGCAGGCCCGTGCCGGGGAAGCTGCCGGTCTCGGCGCTCGTTCCGGCGGCGCGCAGCGCCTTGGCCAGTTCGTCCGCCTGCGCCACGCCGTCCGGCCGCTGGACATGGAGTAGTAGAAAGCGCGGCGCGTTCGGCGCGGCGGCCTGCAACGCGGGGGAGAGCGCGCGCTGGCGGGCGGGGTCCGATCCGAACGGCGCGTCATAGATGCGCCGCTGATACGGCCCGACCGAGGCGATCTGCTGCGGCACGTCATAGGCCGCGCCGTCGATCGGGATCACGCCCGCCACATCCGCGAACGAAAGGCCGGCCTGCCGCAGATAGCGTTCGTCGGTGCCGACCAGCGCCACAAGGTGCGCCCCGGCGCTGTGGCCCATCAGCACCACGCGGTGCCGATCGATCCCCAGCGCATCGGCCTGCGCCAGCAGCGCCGCCAGCGCGGCGGCGACATCGCCGGCTTCCTGCTCGACCGTCACCTGCGGCACCAGCCGGTAATCGATCGAGGCGAAGGCATAGCCGAGCGCGGGGAAGTGCTCGACCTTGGCCTTGCCGGTCGCGTTCTCCTTGCTGCCGTGTGCCCATCCACCGCCATGGACGAACAGGACAAGCGGCGCCGGGCCTTCCGCCTCGCGCGCCGGCCAGAACGCGATCGTCTGCGCGGCATCGTCGCCATAGCGGATCGTCCGGTCGGCCGCCGGCAGGGTGCGCCAGGCCTGATCGCCCTGTCCGCCGTTCTGGCGTCCGGCCATCATCGCGCGCAGGCGATCGCCGGGGCTGGCCTCGGCGGCGGCGGTCAGCACCAGGGCCGTGCCGATCAGGGTGCCAAGAAAGAGGTTTCGCATGAGACAGCACTTCGCGATTTCAGACCGCTCCATGCTATCGTGCGCCGCCCGCACCGCCAGTCTGAAGTGGTTACGAGGTGTGACAACGCGGTGTGAGGTATGCGATGTGGCGGGGCCGGCGCACGGCAATTGTGCCTCATGCGTCTTTCCCGGCAGTGCGCTCTTGCCCTTGCACCCGGTGTCCCCTAGTGCGCCGCGGGAACTCCCCAAGACACTTTCAAGACACCGAGTCCGCGACAGGAAAGGCATCGTTTTGGCCAACGTAACCGTGATTGGCGCCCAGTGGGGCGATGAGGGCAAGGGCAAGATCGTCGATTGGCTGGCCAGCCGGGCGGATGCCGTCGTGCGCTTCCAGGGCGGGCACAACGCGGGCCATACGCTGGTGGTGGGCGATCAGGTGTACAAGCTCAGCCTGCTGCCCTCCGGCATCGTCACCGGCACGCTGTCGATCATCGGCAATGGCGTGGTGCTCGATCCCTGGGCGCTGAAGGCCGAGATCGAGAAGCTCGAAGGCCAGGGTGTCGACATCAACACCGAAAACTTCGCCATCGCGGACAACTGCCCGCTGATCCTGCCGCTGCACCGCGATCTCGATGGCTTGCGGGAAACGGCGGCCGGGACAGGCAAGATCGGCACGACCGGGCGGGGCATCGGCCCGGCTTACGAGGACAAGGTCGGCCGCCGCGCCATCCGCGTGTGCGATCTGGCCCACCTCGATGCGCTCGATGCGCAGCTCGATCGCCTGTGCGCGCACCACGATGCGCTGCGCGCGGGCTTCGGCCAGCCGCCGGTGGATCGCGCCGCGCTGCTCGATGAACTGCGCGGCATTGCGCCGTTCGTGCTCCAGTTCGTGCAGCCGGTGTGGCGGCGCCTGAAGAAGGTGCGCAAGGCCGGCGCCCGCATTCTGTTCGAAGGCGCGCAGGGCGTGCTGCTGGATGTCGATCACGGCACCTATCCGTTCGTCACCTCGTCCAACACGGTCAGCGGATCGGCCGCCGCCGGTTCCGGCCTCGGCCCCAATTCGGTCGGTTTCGTGCTGGGGATCGTCAAGGCTTATACCACGCGCGTCGGTTCCGGACCGTTCCCGACCGAGCTGGAGGACGAAACCGGCCAGCGCCTGGGTGAACGCGGCCACGAATTCGGCACCGTCACCGGGCGCAAGCGCCGCTGCGGCTGGTTCGATGCGGTGCTGGTGCGCCAGTCCTGCGCGATTTCGGGCGTGACCGGCATCGCGCTGACCAAGCTGGACGTGCTCGACGGCTTCGAGAAGGTGAAGATCTGCACCGGCTACCGCCTGCGCGGCAAGGTGCTCGATTACTTCCCCAGCCATGCCGCCGATCAGGCGGACGTGGAGCCGATCTACGAGGAAATGGACGGCTGGAGCGGCACGACCGCCGGCGCGCGCTCGTGGGCCGATCTGCCGGCGCAGGCGATCAAGTATATCCAGCGCGTGCAGGAACTGATCGAAACCCCGGTCGCGCTCGTTTCCACCAGCCCCGAGCGCGAGGACACCATCCTCGTGCGCGATCCTTTCGTCGACTAGGGTCAGGACCCATTACTGGCGCGGTCGAGGCGTCCAAATGGCGAACATGTCGGGCCGAAAGGCGCGCCGCGAAGGCTGGCTGCCTTTGCAAGCGCCTTTCGGTTCGAGATGGAAGCCATTTGGACGTCCCTGCGGGATTTGACCAAAATGGCCCGCTGCAGCGTCGAGAAGGATTGAAATATCGACATATTCCTGCGCCCTCTCTCCTTGCACCAAGCCATTTTGCTTCAAACCTCGATCGCGCCAGTAATGGGTCCTGACCCTAAGGCGATGCGCCTGCGTCCGTTCCTTCCGCTGGGCTTTCTGCTCATGGCGGGAGGGTCGGCGCAGGCCGTGCCCGATGATCGTCCAGCCGCCGATTTCGTGCTGGTGGAAAAGGGCGCACGGCGGCTGACGCTGTTTGCCGATGGCCGGCCCTATCGCGTCTATGAAGGCCTGCAACTGGGCGACGAGCCCGTCGGCCCCAAGCGCTTTGAGGGCGACGAGCGCACGCCCGAGGGCCATTATACGATCGATTATGGCAACGATCGCAGCGCCTATCACCTGTCGCTCCATATCTCCTATCCGGGGCCGGCGGACGTCGCGTTCGCACGAGCGCAGGGGCGTTCGCCCGGCGGGCTGATCTTCCTCCACGGCCAGCCGAACGAACTGCCCAGGGGCCGCGTTCCGGGCGATTGGACCGATGGCTGCATCGCGGTATCCAACGCCGAAATCGAGGAAATCTGGTCGCTGGTCGGCGATGGCACCCCGATCGAAATCCGGCCCTGAAGCCCGCCGGGCCGTGCTGTTGCGCCAAATCCGACCTATCCGCTGTTGACCCGAACGCGCTTTTGTTCCCTTCTTGTTCTGATCTCGCAGGGCGGAGATGAAACATGGGGCAGGGCGTTACGCGGTTCGACTATGATGATTCCACGGCGGCCCGATCCGATCGCGCGCGCGCGCCGCTGGCGGTCGCGATCTTTGCCGATCAGCCGTTCCTGCGCGCCGAACTGGCGGACGATGTCACGGCCGCCGGCTTGCGCGTGGCCCGGTCGCACACGCTTGCCGCGCTTCTCGACGATCCGGACGAACGCGCCGTCGATGATCTCGTGCTGGTCGATTGCCCCGTTGTCGATGCGGCGGAACTGGCCGCCTTGTCGCAGTTGGATATGCGCGCGGCGCGCGGCGGCGCGCAGGTCGTGGTGTCGACCAGTCTCGATTCGCTGGAAGCGGTGTTCGGCTGCCTCGATCAGTCGCAGCCCGATATTCTCGTGGCGCCCAGCCGCGCCGATCGCATGATCGCGCTGGGTCGTGGATTGGCACGGTGTGGATTGGCGGGGCGGGGCAACCGGGTGTGCGAACTGGATGACGAGGATCGGTTGACGCTGCTGCGCCTGACCGAGCAGGTCAGCGAAATCGCGCGCACGCTCGCCCGCTTGTCGGGAGAGGACGATGCGGATGGCGGCGGCGGAACCGTGGAGGACAAGGTTTCCGCCTTCCGCTTCGATACCGCGGACGGAGGCGGCGCGCGCGAGCGCGACGACGGCCGTCTGGCGCGGGCGATCCGGCCGCCCTTGCCCGATCCGCGCCTGATCCGGCGGATCGCCCGCCAGCGCCAGTTGCGAGCCCGGTTCTTCGAAGGAGACCTGTTCGCCGATCCGGCGTGGGACATGCTGCTCGATCTGACCGCCGCGCGGGCGGAACACGCACGCGTTTCGGTGACCTCGCTGTGCATCGCCTCGGGGGTGCCCCCCACCACCGCCTTGCGCTGGATCGGCCAGATGACCGACGCCGGGCTGTTCCGGCGGGTGGAGGACGATACCGATCGCCGCCGTGCGTTCATTGCCCTGACCGATCGCGCCGCCGATGCCATGGCGCGTTACTTCGCCGACATCGGCGTGGGCGCGTCGGTGCTGTGAACCAGGGCGTTTAGAACGCGACGCTGGCCGTGGCGTAAAAGCTCCGTCCCGGCTCGGGGAAGCCATCGACCAGCGCATAGTTGTCGTCGAACAGGTTGCGCGCGCCCACGCCCACCTGCAGCCCCTGCCGCACTGTCCAGTCCGCGCGCAGGTTGGCGAGCGCGTAGCGGCCGGTGTCATAGTATTGCGTGACGGCGGTGTTGGCGGTCTTGCGGTCGGAGGCGATGTCGAGGCTGGGCGTGATGCGGAGCGCCGGCACGGGCTTCCATTCGGCATAGAGGAACGCCTTGTGCGTCGGCACGCCGGTCAGCGCGAACAGCGGCACCGTGACGCCGGTCGCCGGCGTAATGTCGAAATCGCGATGGATGTATGTGTAGTTCGCCCCGAGAGACAGCGTTTCCCCGAGCGTGGCGTTGAGCGCGATTTCGGCGCCGTAGTAGGTGCCGTTCCCCAGGTTCTGGCGCTGCGTGGTGCCGGCAGGGAAGCCCTCCGGCCGCACGGCCACGATCGCGTCCTTAACGTCGCTGTAGAACAGCGCGCCTTCCACGCTCACCGGGCCGAACCGACGCTTGCCCCCCAGTTCCACGTTGGTCGCGCGCTCGGGCTTCAGCGCGGGGTTGGATGCCGCCGTGCCGAACTGCGTGCTGAACCGCTCGAAGATCGTGGGAAAACGCACGCGCGAGGAGACGCTGGCGTTGATCCGCGTGTCGGCGCCGGCCTGCCAGACGAGCTGTCCTTGCGCGTTCCAGCCGTCGGCATTGCTGTGCGGATACTGGAATATCCGCGCCGCGCCGCCGCCCGGTGGCGCGCCGTATTCCTCCGCCTTCTTCATGTCGCGCCAGTCGAAGCTCGCGCCGGCCACGAAGGTCAGTTGCGGCGTCAGCATCAGCCGGTTTTCCACCGCGATGCTGTAGGTGTCCTCGATGTTCGTCTGCTTCGGCTCGGTCGCGCCGGACTGGAAGCCTTGCTGCCATTCCACGTGCTTGTCGCGCCGGTAATGCACCGCCAGCGTCAGGTGATCGGCGTGGCTCACGTCCACGCCGAGTTCGGCCGATCCCCCCCAGGCTTCGTCCGCGTAATAGGAATTGAACGCCCGCCCGAGCGTCTGCCTGGTCTGCGCTGCATCGTCAAACGAACGCAGCAGGTTGTCGAAGGTGTTGCGATAGAGGCGCGTCTTCAGCGTCGCCACATCGCCCAGGGCGGTGGTGGACAGGAAATAGAGGCTGTCGATGTTCCAGTAGGGCCAGCTCCAATAGCGCTGGCTGGCCGGGGCATCGGTAACGTGCAGCGGCGCGTTCTTGGCGCCTTCCTGCCGGGTGTAGCTGATCGCGTATTCGTCGGTGGCGTTGGGCGTGAAGCCGGCCTTGACGTTGACCCGCCAGTCCTCGCTGCGCGACAGGCCGCGCTGCCCGCCGTCCTCGGCCGATGTGGCGGTGGGCTTGTAGTCGCCCGACAAATCCCAGTGGTCCTGGAAATTGCGCGCATAGGACACCTGCGCGTACCATTTCTCGTGCGCGGTGCCGAGCCGGCCGTAGAGCGTATAGCCGGCATACTCCGCTTCGCGCCCCAGGTTCAGCGTGCCGCGCACATCGCCTTCCAGCGCGCGCGTGGGCTTGCTGGTGACGAGATTGATCGCGCCGCCAATCGCGCCCGGCCCGTCGAGCACGGAAGGATAGCCTTTGGCCACCTGGATCTGCGCGATGTCGGGCGTCAGGAAGCGGCCGTAGTCCAGCCGGTTGTCGGCGGGCAGGTACACGCGGATGCCGTCGATCGAGAGCGGCACCTGAAACCGGTCGAACCCGCGCACGAACACCAGCCGTTCGTTGCGCGTGCCGCCGGAATTGGACCCGTTGACGCCGGGCATCAGGTTGATCGCGTCGTCCAGCGTGTTGCGGTTGAACAGGCCGATGGCGGCGGCGCTCAGAGTCTCGCCGCTGATCTCCACGCCATGGGCGGGCGCGGCCGTCACCACGATCTGGCCCAGCGTGAACGCCTTCGCGCTATCATCGGCGGGCGGTGGAGCGTCTTCGGCGCGCGCCTGGGCGGAGGCGAGCGCGATCAGCGAAGCCGCCATGGCGAGAACGCAGCGCGCCGATAGGGCGGGCGCGGGAAAACGGCGCATGGAAGACTCCCTGTTGATCGTTCTTGCGGTTTGTGGCTGAACCTATATTCATTGAAATATAGGATGACAATGCGGGGATCGATCGTGCGGGGATTTAGGGTTGGGTGTGTGCTGCTGGCGTCGATGGCCTTGGCCGGTCCGGTTCTGGCTCAGGAACAGCCGCCGGTCTGCGCGGCGCCAGTGGCGCCCTCTGGGGAACTGGCGGCATGGGCCAGCCCGGGCGACCGCGTCGCCGCCACGGATGTGGCCGGGCTGCCCGCCGCCATGTTGGCCATCGGCGAGGCGGCGCGTGTGAAGCTGCTGCCGACGCCGGCGGTGCGCTATCCGTTGCGGCCGGAAAAGCCGGGCGGCTCGGTCAGCTTCGGCGGGCTTGTCCGCCTGCATGTCAGCGCGCCGGGCACCTACCGCATCGCGCTGGGATCGGGGGCGTGGATCGATCTCGTGGCCGAGGGCAAGGCGGTCGCCTCCACCGCGCACGGCCACGGGCCGGATTGTTCCGGCATCCGCAAGATGGTCGATTTTCCGCTGGAGACGGGGGATTACACCCTGCAGATCGCCGCGAACGGCGCGGATGCGATCACGGTTCTCGCGGTGAAACTGCCCTGATGGGGCCGGCGCGGTTGCGAATGGCGAGGTTGGCTGCGGGCCTGCTGGCGCTGACCGCGTTGGTTGCGGCGGGCAGGCCACCATGGCCGACGGGACTGCCCGTGCCGACCCGGCCTGCGGGCGAGCCGGCTATGCCCCCCGCCATCGAACAGGCGCGCGTGGAACTCGGCAGGCGCCTGTTCTACGATGCCGACCTTTCGCGCGATGGCACCATGGCCTGCGCCACCTGCCACGAACAGAAGCGCGCTTTCGCCGACGGCAACCGCACGCATCCGGGTGTTACCGGCGAGCCGGGCCGGCGCAACGTGCCCGGCCTTGCCAACGTGCGCTGGATCGCCCCGCTGACCTTCGCGGACCCGGCGCAGGCCACGCTGGAAGCGCAGGTCGCGGTGCCGGTGTTCGGCACGCACCCCGTCGAAATGGGCATGAAGGGGCTGGAAGGCGAGATCGCCGTGCGCCTTGGGCGCGACGATTGCTATGTCCGCCAGTTCCGCAGCGCCTTTCCGGACGATGGGGGCCGGATCGATCCCGCCAACGTGGCGCGCGCGGTGGCGGCGTTCGAACGGACGCTGGTGTCGTTCGGCAGCGCGTTCGATCGCGGCGCGCTGTCACCGGATGCGCGGAAGGGCAGGGCGGTGTTCGCGCGCGCTTGCGCGGGTTGCCACGTCGGCCCGCTGTTCACCGACCGGGGTTATCACCGCCTCGATCCGGTCGATCCCGCCGCGCCCGATCAGGGGCTGTTCGAGGCGACCGGCCGGGCCGAGGATCACGCGCGGTTCCGCACGCCGTCGCTGCGCAACGTGCTGCTCACCGGGCCGTGGTGGCACGATGGCAGCGCGGGCACGATCGAGGAGGCCATCCGCCGCCACCGCCGGCCGGCCACGTCGGAGGACATGGCCGTGCTGGTCGCCTTCCTGAGGGCACTGTCCGATCCCGAGTTCACCACCCGAGCCGACCTTGCCATGCCGGACAAAGCCTGCGGCCGCGCGCTTTAGTCCTTCTGCGTGGCTTTGGGCTCGCTGCGCAGAGCGGCGGAAAGCGCGGTGAAATCGGGGCCGCGCGCGCCGGCGTCCACCCTCGCCTGCAGGGCGCGGTAATGCGCCAGCACCTCGGTCCCGAACGGGGTGACGCGCGCGCCGCCGCCGTGCGCGCTGCCGGGGGAGGTGACGACCAGCGGTTCGTTCCAGCAGCGGTTCATCACGTCCACCAGTTGCCAGGCGCGGCGATAGCTCATGCCCAGCAGCCGCCCCGCGCCGGAAATCGATCCTTCTTGCGCGATCGCGTCGAGCAGGTCGGCCTTGCCCGGCCCCATGGCGATTTCCGCGCCGCAGGTGATCTGGATCTTGAGCTTGAGCGCGGTCATGCGGCGAACCTACTCCGCTTGCCGCCGCCCCTCAAGCGGGCGTCACTTGCCCGCCAGCGTATCCGCCAGCAGCGCGTCGGTGCGCGGGCTGGACCAGTCGTGCGCGCCGATCATGCGCCACACTTCCTTGCCGTCCTTGTCGTAGAGCACGGTCGTGGGCAGCAAGCCGGTGTTGTAGTGGAAGCCCAGGTCGTTCTTGGGGTCGAGCCAGGGCTCCAGCCGCGCGAACTTCTTCTCCGCGAACAGCGCCTTGACCTTTTCGGGCTGGCCCATGTCCTGCGAGATGGTCAGCACGCGCAGCTTGCCGTCTTCCTTGGCGGCCAGCTGGTCCAGCATCGGCATTTCCAGCACGCAGGGGCCGCACCACGTCGCCCACAGGTTCACCAGCACCGGCTTGCCCTTGAGGTCGGCGGTGCGCAGCGTCTTGCCCTCGGTGTCGGAGAAGGTGAGGTCCGGGATCGCCTCACCGCGCTTGCTGATGTCGAGCGTGCCGTTGAACTCGCCCTTGGTTTCGCCGCCCGATCCGTCCTTCGGGGCATTTTCGCCCCCGCTCTGCGGTTGCGCTGTCTCCGGGCTTTTCCTATCGCACCCCGCGAGCGTCAGGCCCGCCGTCAGCGTGGCCGACAGGATCAACACCTTTGACGAACGGAAGATGACTGGGATGACGGGCAATTCAGGCTCCAACCAGATGTGGGGCGGGCGTTTCGCCGCCGGCCCGTCGGCGATCATGCGCGAGATAAACGCCTCGATCCCGTTCGACAAGGCGCTGTGGCGGCAGGACATCGCCGCGTCCAAGGCCCATGTCGCCATGCTGGGCGCGCAGGGCATCGTCTCGGCGGACGACGCCGCGTTGATCGCCGAGGGGCTGGACACGGTCGCCGCCGAATACGAAGCGAACGGCGTGCCCGAGGACTGGGACCTCGAAGACATCCACATGACCACCGAAAGCCGGCTGGCCGAACTGATCGGCGCGGCGGCGGGGCGGCTGCACACCGCGCGCAGCCGCAACGACCAGGTGGCGACCGACTTCCGCCTGTGGGTGCGCGATGCGTGTGAACAGGCCGATGCCGGGCTGCAGGCGCTTCAGGTGGCGCTGGTGATGCGCGCCGGGGAACATGCCGACAGCATCATGCCCGGCTTCACCCATCTGCAAACCGCGCAGCCGGTCACGCTCGGTCATCACCTGATGGCCTATTACGAGATGATCGGGCGCGACCGGTCGCGCTTTGCCGATGCGCGCGCGCGGATGAACCGCTGCCCGCTGGGCGCGGCGGCGCTGGCCGGTACCGGCTTTCCCATCGACCGCTTCCGCACGGCCGAGGCGCTTGGCTTCGACGGGCCGACCGACAACAGCCTCGATTCGGTGTCCGACCGCGATTTCGCGCTGGATTACCTGATGGCGGCGGCGCAGTGTTCGCTGCACCTGTCGCGGCTGGCGGAAGAGTTCATCATCTGGGCCAGCCAGCCGTTCGGCTTCGTCACGCTGCCCGACAGCCTTTCCACGGGCAGCTCGATCATGCCGCAGAAGAAGAACCCCGACGCGGCCGAGCTGGTGCGCGGCCATTCCGGGCGGATCGCCGGCTGCCTGACCGCGCTGATGATCACAATGAAGGGCCTGCCGCTCGCCTATTCCAAGGACATGCAGGACGACAAGCCGCCGGTGTTCGAGGCGGCCGGGCTGCTCGCGCTGTCGATCGCGGCGATGACGGGCATGGTTGCCGAAGCCGCGTTCCGAACCCCGCGGATGCGCGCGGCCGCCGAACTCGGCTATGCCACGGCGACAGACCTGGCCGACTGGCTGGTGCGACAGGCGAACATCCCGTTCCGTGAGGCGCACCATATCACCGGCAGCGCGGTGAAGCTCGCCGAAAGCCGGGGCGTGGCGCTCGACCAGTTGCCCCTGGCGGACCTCAAGGTGATCGACACGCGGATCGATGAGCGCGTCTTTGCCGCGCTATCGGTCGAGGCATCGGTCGCCGCGCGCGCCAGCCATGGCGGAACCGCGCCGGTGGAGGTAAGGAAGCGCGTGGCCGAGGCGCGCGTGGCGCTGGGGCTGGAGGACTGACGGTATGGAAATGGGCGAGATCAGGCGCCTGCGTCGGGCTGCACCAGTGATCCGCGCCGCGCTGGCGCTGGGCGTGGCCGGGCTTGCCCTGTCCGGCTGCGGCAACCAGCGTCCGCTGAAACCGCTGGCGGACCAGCAATTGCCCAAACCGCCTTTCGGGCGCGAGGACCGTCCGGTGGCCGACGAATTGCTGCGCGCGCCGGTGCAGGCGCGGCCCGAACGCGGCATCGAACCCCGGCAGCGCTCGCAGGAGCGCGAGGACGATCCGTTCGATCTCCCGCCCGAGCAGTAATCTCTCTTTCAAGGCCGAATCATGGACCATTTCGAATATCGCGACGGCGTTCTCCACGCCGAGGACGTGCCTCTGCCCGCGATCGCGCAGGCCGTGGGCACGCCCGTTTATGTCTATGCGCGCGCCACGCTGACGCGCCATGCGCGCGTGTTCCGCGATGCGCTGGCGGTGCTGCCGCGCGTGAAGATCGCCTTCGCCGTCAAGTCCAACCCCAACCTGGCTGTGCTGCGCGTGCTCGCCGCCGAAGGCTATGGCGCGGACGTCGTTTCGGGCGGGGAACTGGAGCGCGCGCTGGCGGCGGGCATGGCGGCGGACGGCATCGTCTTTTCGGGCGTCGGCAAGACCGAGGCGGAAATGCGCCGCGCGCTGGAAGCGGGGATCGGCCAGTTCAACCTCGAAAGCGAGGAGGAGGGGCTGGAACTCGCCGCGCTCGCCGCGTCGCTGGGCACGGTCGCGCCGGCAGCGCTGCGCGTCAATCCGGACGTGGATGCCGGCACCCACGGCAAGATTTCCACCGGCAAGGCCGAGAACAAGTTCGGCGTGCCCTTTGACCGCGCGGCTGCGATCTATGCCCGGCTGGCGGAAACGCCGGGCATCGCCATGCGCGGGCTGGCGCTGCACATCGGCAGCCAGCTGGCAAAGCTGGAGCCGCTGGAGCAGGCGTTCACCAAGGTCGGCGGCCTGATGCGCGCCATCCGCGCGGCCGGCCACGCGGTGACGCACATGGACCTGGGCGGTGGCGTGGGCGTGCCCTACCGCGAAGGGGAGGTGTTCCCGCAGCCGGCGGACTATGCCGCGATGGTCGAGCGCGTGACGCGCGATTGGGACGTGACGCTGATGTTCGAGCCGGGCCGCGTCATCACCGGCAACACCGGCGTGCTGATGACGCGCGTGGTCCGCGTGAAGGAAGGCGCGAGCCACCCGTGGGTGGTGGTCGATGCGGCGATGAACGATCTTGCCCGTCCCGCGCTCTACGATGCCTGGCACGATTTCGCGGCGGTCACGCCCGATGGCGAACGCTTCACCGCCAACATCGTCGGGCCGATCTGCGAATCGAGCGATACCTTTGCCATGGCGCGCGCCGTCGATCGCGTGACGCGGGGCGATCTGGCGGTGTTCCGCACCGCCGGCGCCTACGGCGCGACGATGGCCAACACCTACAATTCGCGCCCGCTGGTGCCCGAAGTGATGGTCGACGGCGGCCGCTGGGCGGTTGTGGCCGATCGCATCGATCCGGCCACCATCCTCGCGGCCGAACGCGTGCCCGAATTTCTGGAAGGCTGACGCGCCATGCAATCGTTGCCCCTGTTCCACCGCATCGCCGGCCAGCCCGTCGTCGTGCTGGGGCAGGGCGAAGCGGCGGCGGCCAAGCGACGGCTGGTGCAGCGGGCCGGCGGTATCGTGGTCGACGATCTGGCCGAGGGCATCGATACCGGCGCGCGGCTTGCCTTCATTGCCCATGACGACGAAACCGCTGCCCGCGCCGACGCCCTCCGCGCGCGGGGCGCGGGCCTGCTCGTCAACGTCACCGACCGGCCGGAACTGTGCGATTTCACCGTGCCGTCGCTGGTCGATCGCGATCCGGTGCTGATCGCGGTGGGGACGGGCGGGGCCTCCGCCGGGCTCGCCAAGGCGCTGCGCCTGCGGTTGGAGCGGCTGCTGCCGCAAGGGCTGGGCGCGCTGGCGCTGGCGCTCCATGCCGCACGCGAAGCGGTGCGCGCGCGCTGGCCCTCGCCGGGCGACCGCCGCCGGGCGCTCGATGCCGCGCTGGAGCAGGGCGGGCCGCTCGATCCGCTGGCGGAGCCGCCGGCCGATGCCGTGGAGCGGTGGCTCGCCGCCGCCTCGGCTGGCCTTTCCGGGCGCTTCACCATCGCACTGCGGTCGGACGATCCGGACGATCTCACCCTGCGCGAGGCGCGCCTGCTGGGGCAGGCCGACGCGGTGATCGCTGGCCCGGACGTGCCGCCGACCATTCTCGCCCGCGCGCGCGCCGATGCCGTCCGCCTGCCGCCCGGCGCCATCGCTCCGGATCAGGGAATCGTGATCGAGCTGACTCTCGGGTAGGCCCTATCCGGCCTTCGGCGCGAGCAGGAAGTTCATCCAGCAGCTTGCCACCGGCTTGTCGCGATCGGCCTGCCACGCTTCCACGCGCACGTTGGCCACGCGCCGGCCCGCGCGGGTCACGCGGCCCATGGCGTAAGTGCGGTGATCCACCCCGCCGCGCAGGTATTCGATGCTGATGTTGACCGGCTTGATCCGCATCGCGGCGCCGGTGCGGTCCAGTTCGGCCCGCAGCGAGGTGATCGCCGCCATTTCCAGCATCCCGCCGATCGCGCCGCCATGGAGATAGCCCGGACGGCCCACCGCCCGCTCGGTAAAGTCCATGCCGATCACCGGCACGCCGTCTTCCATGTGGTCGATTTCCATGCCCATGGCACGGGCATAGGGCGGCAAGTGCAGCGGGTGTTCGGCGGGCAGGGGCGCGGCGTCGTCCGGGCTGGTCACGCTTTCATCCATCCGCTTGCCTCCACCAGCATGAAGATGCCCGCGGCGTGCGCCACCGGATCGGTTAGTTCGCCATCGTGCGCGATGCCCCGCACGAAGGCCATGCTGCGCCGGAGTTGATAGCATTCGGCGCGGGCGACGATCGTCTTCCCCGGCGTGGCGGCACGCACATAGTCGATGCGCAGGTCCAGCGTCACTTGCGGCTGGAATTCGCCGCGCCGCGCCCAGACCGACATCGAGGTGCAGTTGTCGAGCAGGCTGATGATAGGGCCGGAAGCCAGCACGCCGGTTTCCTCCACGCCCACCAGATCCTTGCGCCATGGCAGTGCCAGCTCGAACCAGTCTTCGCCGTGGCCGACGTATTCCATGCCCAGAAAGCCGCTGTGGCCGTGGCGTGTCAGGGCCTTGCTGCTCTTTACCGGGTCCATGCCAACCCCTGGCGGGACGCTGAACCGAGGCGGGAACGTGTTTTTCTTGTCCTCCATCCCGGATGCTGTGCCGGTCGCCGGAAGCAATGACAAGTGGCAATGTGGGACCGATCGGGTGCCGCCCGGTCTTACAGCACCCCGCCCGCGAGCGCGTCGATGGCGCCTTGCAGGATCAGCGCGGCGGCGTGCGAATCGATTCGCTCGGCGCGTTTGGCGCGGCTGAAATCCTGTTCGATCATCGCGCGTTCAGCGGCCTGGGTGGTCCAGCGTTCGTCCCACAGCAGGATCGGCAGGCCCAGATCGTCGAGATTGCGCGCCATTGCGCGCGCGCCCTGGCTGCGCGGGCTTTCGCTGCCGTCCATGTTGAGCGGCAGCCCGATCACCAGCCCTCGTACCTGCCGTTCCTTCACCAGCGCGCGCAGCTGTTCCTTGTCCTGTGCGAACTTGCGCCGGACGATGGTCTTGCCCGCCGTGGCGAAGCGCCAGCCGGCATCGCACAGCGCCACGCCGATCGTCTTGGTGCCGGTGTCCAGCCCCAGCAGCACGCCGCCTTCGGGCAGCGCGGCGCGGAAATCGGGGGTGAACGTGGTAATCATCGCGCCGGGACCGAGTGCGACTTTTCCCATGCCGCCGTCCGCCGCGCCACGTCGGCGCGCAGGTTCGCCCAGAACAGCGGAATGTCATAGACGTGATAGTTGTTGCCCGGCAGCACATAGGGGCCAACGTTGGGCGGGTCGCCGATAAGCAGCAGCCCGCGTTCGTCGCAATGCGCGGGCGCGGCGCCGGGGATCAGCTTTCCGCCGGTCGGGTTCTCGTCCATCTGCAGCGTGCCGAGATTGGCCGCGATCGGCGCGCTTCCGCCCAGGCGGCCGGTCAGCGGGTTGGTGCAGAGCGGAGCCTCTTTGCCCACGCGCTGCCCGTCCAGCCCGGTGCGGGCATGAAAGGCGTCCAACACCAGCGCCGGTTCGGCCGGTTCGGCAAAGGTTTCCCAGCTGATCGCGCAGCCGGTGTCGTCCGGCCCGGCGCAGGCCGGCAGGCCCATTGCCGGCAAATCGTGCCGCGCAGAGATCGGCCAGCCGACGGCATACGCGGCGATCAGACGTTGCTGGACCGGCGTGCCCTTCACGCTGTCGCGCAGCAGGTGGATCAGGTGCAGCGAACCCTGGCTGTGCCCGGCCAGGATGATCGGGGCGTCAGCCGGCACTTGCTGCAGGAAGCTGGCGAACGCGGCCTTCACGTCCTGGTAGGCCACCGCCAGCGCCCGGGCGCTTTCCGGCTTGTCGGTCAGGAACGCGCCGAACGTCGCCTGGCGATAGCGCGGCGCCCACACTTGCGCCGCGCCGTTGAAGGCGCTGCCCATGGCGCGGATGAACGAGGCGGCGCGCCGGTTCGAGTCGGCATCTTCCATCGACCCGTTCCAGTGATCGCGCGCGAGATAGCTGGTGGGATGGACGAAGAACACCACCGCGCGCGAACGGCCAACCTCGGTCTTGATGCCTTCGGGGTGAAGCTGCGCCGGATCGTTGGCGATGCCGGGGCGCGAAAACCACATGCCCGGCGCCTTATAGGCTCCATCGGGCAGCGGGCCTTTCTGTTCGAAGCCGCCCCGCGGCACGAAGGCGAACCGCGTCAGTTCCAGCGACCAGATGCGCATCGCGGCCAGCGCCACGATGACCAGCACGACCAGAACAGCGATGAGATACAGGAACTTGCGCGCCATTTCGGAGAACTTCTCAGCCTTCCTCGCCGGAACCATCCGTGGCCGGGCGGTCGTTGCGCTCGGCCTGCCGTTCCAGCGCGATCTTCAGCATGGCCACGATCGGATCGGCGAGCAGCAGGCCCAGCAGGCCGAACATTACGCCGAAGATCAACTGTGCGCCCAGCACCAGCGCGGGGGCGAGGTCGGCCGTCTTCTTCGCCACCATCGGCACGATAATATTGCCGTCCACCGTCTGCACCACGACATAGACGATGATGCAGAAGAGGCCCATGTCGGTACCTCCCGAAAAGCCGACCAGCACCATGAGGATGCCCGAGATCGGCGCGCCGATGTTGGGCAGCGCGGCCAGCAGGCCGGTGAGCAGGCCCAGCAGCGCCGCCATCGGCACACCATAGAGCGCGAGCAGCGCCCAGGTCGCCACCCCTTCCACCGCCATGCCGATCAGGCGGCCGAACAGCAGCATCCGCAGCGCCTTGCCCATGCGGTTGGCGGTGCCGTGGAAATGCTCCCGGCTTCCCTCGGGCATCATCCAGGCGATGCCGCGCCGGTAGAGGTCCGGCTCCAGCACGAAATAGATGCCCAGGATCATGATCAGGAACGCGGTGCCGAAGCCGCCGAAGATGCCGCCCAGCGCGCGGGTGACGGGGCCGACGCCGCCGATCAGCTTTTCCGCGACGTTGGAGAAGTCGGCCTGGTTGACGGAAATGCCGTGGGCGTGGCCCCACGCCAGCACGCGCGCGGTCTGCGTCTCGATCACCGCCGGCATCTGCGCGGCCTGCGTGGCGATCTGGCTGCCGGCGAACATCACCAGCCAGATCAGGAAGGCCAGCGCCGCCAGCAGCACGATCAGGATGCGAAAGCCCCGGCGGATCGGCAACACGCGGCTCAGCAGTCGCTGCCCGCCGTCGATCATCGCGGCGAAGACCACGCCGCCGAAGATCACCAGCAGCGGTTGCGCCAGATAGACCGCCAGCGCAAGCAGCGCGGCGACGCCGATCCAGACGAAGGCCTTCTTCGCCTCGCTGCGGACCAGATCGTCGCGGATGTCGGTCGGACCGGACCGCCCCTTTTCCTCACCGTTCGCCATGGCCTATCGGTCCTTCCGCCCCGTTTTCGCAATTTCCGGGCGCAGACTGGTCCAGGCGCGTCCATCGCGCAAGGCGCGCCACCACGACAGCGGGTTCCAGCCTTCGCTGCCATCGAGCGAGAACGTGAGGAATTCGGCACGGCCGCCCACATCGGCCAGCGGGACAGGGCCGCCCAGGCCCTTTTCCTCGATCGGCGCGCGGCTGTCGGCGGAATGGTCACGGTTGTCGCCCATCAGGAAAACGTAGCCCTGGGGCACCTTGACCTCGGCATAGTTGTCCAGCGGCTGCTGGCGATGGTCGATCACGCGGTAGGTCGCGCCGTTGGGCAGCGTTTCGCGCAGAATCGGCAGTTCGCAGTACCAGCGGCCATCGTTCGCGCGATAGCGCAGGCCGGGGAAGTCGTCGGGATCGCAAGGCTGGTTGAGGTCGACCGGCAGTTCCAGCGGCGGTTCGACCTGCTGCGGCACGGGCTTGCCGTTCAGGATGATCTGCCCGTTCACCACCGCGATGCGATCGCCAGGCAGCGCCACCACGCGCTTGATATAGTCCTCGTCGCGATCGGGCGGCACCACGATCACGATGTCGCCATAGGCGGGCGTGCGCGGCAGGATCCGCGTCATCCCGCGCGGCAGGATGTGGAAGCTGGCCGATACCCACGACCAGCCATAGGGATACTTGCTCACCACCAGCCGGTCGCCCACCAGCAGGTTGGGCATCATCGAGATCGACGGGATGTAGAACGGCTTGGCGATCAGGCTGTGAAAGCCCACCACCGCCAGCAGCATCAGCGCCAGCCCGCGCAGTTCCAGCAGCCAGTTAACCCCGCGATCCTCGTCCGACGGGGTGGTTGCCGGCCCGGGAGAAGGGGAGGTTTCAGGCAGGTCCGGTCCGGATTCGGTCGTTTCGTTCAAGCGTCACCTTGCGCGCTGGGGGCGTCGGGGCGGAGCGGGCGCGCCTCGATCACCACGAAGGCCTGCGCCCAGGGATGATCGTCGGTCAGCGTCAGGTGGATCACCGCCTCGTGCCCGGCGGGGGTGATCCTGGCCAGCCGCGCCGCCGCGCCGCCGGTCAGCGCCAGTGTCGGCGCGCCGGAGGGGGCGTTGACCACACCGATGTCCTTCATGAAGACCCCGGCCTTGAACCCGGTGCCCACCGCCTTGGAGAAGGCTTCCTTGGCCGCGAACCGCTTGGCCAGCGTGCCGGCGCGGGTGAAGGGACGGCGGTTGGCCTTGGCCATTTCCACGTCGGTGAACACGCGGGCCTCGAATCGTGCGCCGAAGCGGTCCAGCGATGCCTGGATGCGCTCGATGTTGCAAAGGTCGGAGCCCATGCCGATGATCACCGCGCTTCGTCCATCAGGTCGCGCATCCGGCGCACAGCGTTTTCCAGTCCGACGAAGATCGCCTCGCCGATCAGGTAGTGCCCAATGTTGAGTTCGGCGAGCTGGGGAATCGCCGCGACCGGCTGGACGTTGTCGTAGGTCAGGCCGTGCCCGGCGTGCGGTTCGATGCCGTTGCGGGCCGCCAGCGCCGCCATGTCGGCGATTCGCTTGAGTTCGACCGCGCGCGCTTCGCCCGTCGCATGGGCATATTCGCCGGTGTGCAGTTCCACCACCGGCGCGCCCAGCCGGATCGCGGCCTCGATCTGCCGCGCTTCCGGCGCGATGAACAAGCTGACGCGAATCCCCGCGTCGGACAGGCGCGCGACGATCGGGGCCAGGCGGTTGTGCTGGCCGGCGGCGTCCAGCCCGCCCTCGGTCGTGCGCTCCTCGCGCCGTTCGGGCACGATGCAGGCCGCGTGCGGGCGGTGGCGCAGCGCGATTTCGAGCATTTCCTCGGTCGCCGCCATTTCCAAGTTCAGCGGCAGGTCGGTGGCGGCCTGGATGCGGGCGAGGTCCTCGTCGCGAATGTGGCGCCGGTCCTCGCGCAAGTGCGCGGTGATCCCGTCGCCGCCCACCGCCGCGACGATTTCCGCCGCGCGCACCGGATCGGGATGATCGCCGCCGCGCGCGTTGCGGATGGTGGCGACATGATCGATGTTGACGCCCAGCCGCAGCCGGCCCGGCGTCAGCGCCGCGTTGGCCGCAGGCCCGCTCATCAGGGTTGCGCCCGGCTGCCCGGCTTGACCGCCGGAGTCGCGGCCAGTTCGGGCGGCAGTTCTTCGGGTGCGTAAGTCGGGAAGTTCAGCGCCACCAGCGGGAAGAACGGCACGCCCAGATCGACCGCTCCGGCCGACCGATCGACCAGCGCGGCGGCGGCGATCACTTCGCCCCCGGCCGCTTCGATCGCCTTGATCGCCTCGCGGCTGGACAGGCCGGTGGTCACCACGTCCTCGACCATCAGCACCTTTTCGCCCGGCTGCAGCGTGAAGCCGCGCCGCAGCTCGAAGGTGCCGGTGGGGCGTTCCACGAACATCGCGTCCACGCCCAGTGCGCGGCCCATTTCGTGGCCGATGATCACGCCGCCCATCGCGGGGGAGACGACCTTCTGGATCTGCTGGCGCAGGTCGCGCGGCAGCTTCTGCGCGGTGGCGGTGGCCAGGCGCGCGGCGCGCATCGGGTCCATCAGCACGCGCGCGCACTGCAGGTAGAAGGCGCTGTGCCGGCCCGAGGAGAGCAGGAAGTGGCCTTCGAGCAGGGCCTGGCTGGCCCGGAATTCGGAAAGGACGTCTTCTTCCTGCATGATGCCTCGCACGATGATGCCGGATTCGGCCTTGATGGTCGCCCGTCCCGCCGGCCCGCAAGCCGTGGAACGGCGAACCGCGCAAATGGCCCGCGCGCGCCCGCGCGGCAAGCATTTTCGCACGGCAAAGCGGCGCCCGTCGGCCAGTCGGAAAAATATGGGTCTAGGCGCTTGAGGGATGGTGAGGTGCCGCGTATAGGCGGGACAAATTGTCCTACTTGGGGCGATCAGAGGGGATACGCTTTGGTCCTTGGTCAAGGGCGGGGCGTACACAGGGAAGCGGAACTTTCGACGATGAGTCTAGCCGATACCGCCCAGGCCATGGGCAAAGCGATCCGGACCCTTGGCGTCGCAGCGGCGCTGGCGTTCGCCCCGCAGGTTATGGCGGCGCCTGCCGCCGCACCTGTCGCGGCCGCCACGGCGCCCGCCGCCGATGCCGTCCAGCCGGCCGCCAAGGCCGACGCCGGTGCCGAAACGAACAGCTACGTGCCGGCCAAGCCCACGCCGGGCAAGGGCCAGCCGGTTGCCGGCGCGCTGTCCTTCCAGGACCAGTATTCGATCACGGGCCAGCAGGCGCTGCGCATGTACGATTACGTGCTGATGCCGATCATCACCGTGATCACGCTCTTCGTGCTGCTGCTGCTGCTGTTCGTGATGGCGCGCTTCCGTCGCGGCGCCAATCCGGTCGCCTCGAAGACCAGCCACAACACGCTGATCGAAGTGATCTGGACGCTGCTTCCGGTGCTGATCCTGGTGGTCATCGCGGTGCCGTCGATCCGCCTTCTCGCCGCGCAGTACACGCCGGCGCCGAAGAACGCGCTTACGGTCAAGGCCACGGGCTACCAGTGGTACTGGGGCTATACCTATCCCGATAACGGCGGCTTCGAAGTGATCTCGAACATGCTGCCGGACGAGGAAGCGCTGAAGCGTGGCGAGCCGCCGCAGCTTGGCGCCGACGCGCGCATGGTCGTGCCCTATGGCGAACCGATCCGCATGCAGACGGTGGGCGCCGACGTGATCCACTCGTTCGCCGTGCCTTCGCTGTGGTTCAAGCTGGACGCGGTGCCGGGCCGGATCAACGAGAAGGAACTCTTCATCAAGGAACCGGGCGTGTACTACGGCCAGTGTTCCGAACTCTGCGGCGTTCGCCACGGCTACATGCCGATTGTGGTCGAAGCCGTCAGCCGGCCGCAGTTCGAAGCCTGGGTGAAGGCTCAGGGCGGCACCGTCGGTCCGAAGGAAGCGGCGCCTGCCGCCGCTCCGGCCGCCGCCGCTCCCGCCGCGGATGCGTCCGCTCCCGCCGCCGACGCTTCCGCGTCGCCGGCCGCGTAATTCAGGAAAGGGGTAGTCCGTCATGGCCACCATTCCCGCAGACCACGAAGGGTTCGATGCGCATCATCACCACGATGCGCACGATCACGATCACAAGCCGAGCTTCTTCGCTCGCTGGTTCATGTCCACCAACCACAAGGACATCGGCACGCTCTACCTGATCTTCGCGATCTTCGCGGGCATCGTCGGCGGCGCCGTGTCGGGCGTGATGCGCGCCGAACTGGCCCAGCCGGGCATCCAGTATCTCGGCGCCGTCGCCAGCTTCCTGGGCGAAAAGAATCCCAGCTTCGACCAGCAGCTCCATCTGTGGAACGTGCTGATCACCGCGCACGGCCTGATCATGGTGTTCTTCATGGTCATGCCGGCGATCATCGGCGGCTTCGGCAACTGGTTCGTTCCGATCATGATCGGCGCGCCGGACATGGCCTTCCCGCGCATGAACAACATCTCGTTCTGGCTGACCTTCGTCGGTTTCTGCTCGCTGATGTTCTCGGCCTTCGTGCCGGGCGGCGTGGGCAACGGCGCGGGCACCGGCTGGACGGTCTATGCCCCGCTTTCGACCTCGGGCTCGGTCGGGCCGGCCGTCGACTTCGCGATCTTCTCGCTGCACCTTGCGGGCGCGGGTTCGATCCTGGGGGCGATCAACTTCATCACCACCATCTTCAACATGCGCGCGCCGGGCATGACCCTGCACAAGATGCCGCTGTTCGTGTGGTCGGTGCTGGTCACCGCGTTCCTGCTGCTGCTGTCGCTGCCGGTTCTTGCCGCCGCGATCACCATGCTGCTGACGGACCGCAACTTCGGCACGACGTTCTTCGATCCGGCCGGCGGCGGTGACCCGATCCTGTACCAGCACCTGTTCTGGTTCTTCGGCCACCCCGAAGTGTACATCATGATCCTGCCGGGCTTCGGCATCATCAGCCAGATCATCTCGACCTTCTCGAAGAAGCCGGTGTTCGGCTACCTCGGCATGGCCTACGCCATGGTCGCGATCGGCGTCGTCGGCTTCATCGTGTGGGCGCACCACATGTACACCACCGGCCTCGACGTGAACACGAAGATGTACTTCACGGCGGCGACCATGGTCATCGCGGTGCCCACCGGCATCAAGATCTTCTCGTGGATCGCGACGATGTGGGGCGGCAGCCTCGAATTCAAGTCGCCGATGGTCTGGGCGATCGGCTTCATCTTCCTGTTCACGCTGGGCGGCGTGACCGGCGTGGTGCTCGCCAACGGCGGCATCGACGACAACCTGCAGGACACCTACTACGTGGTGGCGCACTTCCACTACGTGTTGTCTCTGGGCGCGGTCACCTCGCTCTTCGCCGGGTTCTACTACTGGTTCCCGAAGATGAGCGGCCGGATGCACTCCGAATTCCTGGCGCACCTGCAGTTCTGGGTGTTCTTCGTCGGCGTGAACCTGATCTTCTTCCCGATGCACTTCCTGGGTGCGAACGGCATGCCGCGTCGCTACCCCGACTATGCTCCGGCGTTCGAACACTGGAACAAGGTCGCCACCGACGGCTACATGATCATGTCGGTCAGCATCGTGATCTTCCTGATCAACATCGCCTATGCCTTCCTGGCCGGCAAGAAGGCCGAAGCCAACTACTGGGGCGAAGGCGCGACGACGCTGGAATGGACGCTGTCCAGCCCGCCGCCGTTCCACCAGTTCGAAACCCTGCCGGTGATCGACGCCAAGGCGGCGCACTGATCGGCGGTTTCGCCTGAACCATGACAAGAGGCTCCGGAGCGATCCGGGGCCTCTTTTCTTTTGCGCTGGCCTTTTCCGCGCGGCGTGGGATTATAACTTTCGTTGCGGCGATCGGGGGCGGGCGATGAGGCAGGTCGGGTATGCGGTGGCGGGCGTTCTCGCGATGGAGCTGGTCCTTTCCGCACCGATCCAAGCGGCGATGACGCGGACGAAAGCGATGCAGCTCTATGCCGCTGGCGGGTTTCCGATCAGTGCGAACGGCGATCATCCCACCAACCGCTGTGGCGCGGTGGCCAGCCCGCGCATCACCTTCGTCGACATGAATGCCGATGGGCGCAAGGAAGCGCTCTTCATCGATGCCGGCCCTTGCTACAAGCCGGATGGCCGCTGGTACGCGATCGCCACGCAGGCGCCCGATGGCCAATGGCGGCGCATACTGGAGGGGCAGGGCACGGTGGCCACCACCGGCACCGCGTTCGGCGGCTGGTTCGTGCTGTCCGCCACCAGTGGCGGGCGGACCGGGCAACTGCGCTTCGATGGCACGGTCTATCGTCCGGCCGAGACGGTCACCGCCGGAGCGCCGCCCCGGCCACAGGCGGCACCGCGCGGTCCGGTGACCGGCGACGCCGCGATCTTCGCCGCCGCCGGCTTCCGGCAGGCGCACGGGCGCTGGGAAAGCGGTTGCAACGATGGCAACGACGATGGTGCGACCTACGAACCCGGCCGGATCGACCAGCGCCGGGATCTCAACGGCGATGGCCACCCCGATGCGGTGATCGTGGAAGGCGGGCTGTTCTGCTATGGCAATACCGGGGCCGCCTTCTGGATCGTGGCCGGGCAGGCGAACGGCGGCTGGAAGCTGATGGCGAACGAGGTCGGCATCCCCGATTTCAAGGCGGCCCGTGGGGTCGGTGGCTGGCCGGACATCGAGGTCGGCGGCCCCGGCTTCTGCTGTCCGGTGATCCGCTGGAATGGGACGGTCTATGCCCGCAACCGCCTGGAGTACAACGGCAAGCCCTGCAAGCCACCGCGCTGACGCGCGGGTGGCGCATTGTTCTCACCGGCTTTCCCTTCCGCGCGCGCGGGACTATAGCGCGCGCACGATGGATGCCGCCAAAACCCTGACGCTGCCTGCCGACTGGCGGGATTTCTTCGCGCTGACCAAGCCGCGCGTGATGACGCTGGTGATCTTCACCGGCCTGTGCGGCCTGCTCGCCGCGCCGGGGGAAATCCATCCGGTGCTGGGTTTCACCGCGATCCTGTGCATCGCCGTGGGCGCGGGCGGGGCCGCCGCGCTCAACCAGTGGTGGGAAGCGGATATCGACGCGGGGATGAAGCGCACGCGCGAACGGCCTTTGCCGGCCGGGCGCATGGACCGCGAATCCGCGCGCGATTTCGGCTTCGCGCTGGCGGGGGCCTCGGTCATGGTCATGGGGCTGGCCAACGGCTGGCTGGCGGCGGCGATCCTGGCGGTGTCGATCTTCTACTATGCGTGGATCTACACCGTCTGGCTCAAGCCGCGCACGCCGCAGAACATCGTCATCGGTGGCGGGGCGGGCGCCTTTCCGCCACTGATCGGCTGGGTGGCGGTGACGGGCCATGTCACGCTGATGCCGGTGCTGCTGTTCCTGATCATCTTCTTCTGGACGCCGCCGCATTTCTGGGCGCTCGCGCTGTTCGTGCAGACGGACTATGCCAAGGTCGGCATTCCGATGATGCCGGTGGTGGCGGGCGAAAAGGCCACGCGCCGCCAGATCCTAGCCTATGCCGTGTTCCTGCTGCCGCTGACGCTGGTGCCGTGGTTCATCGGCGGCACGGGGCTGGTCTATGGCCTCTCGGCGCTGGTGCTGGGGCTGGTGTTCGTGGCGCTCTCGGTCCGCGTCGGCCTGCGCACCAGCGCGCCGGACGATGGCATGAAGCCCGAAAAGCGCCTGTTCGCCTATTCTGTGCTCTATCTCTTCGTGCTTTTCGCGATGCTGGTTGCCGATCGCATCGCCACGGTGCAAGGCTGGCAAGCATGAACCCCAATGATGATCACCTGAGTCCCGCCGAAAGCGAAGCCTATCGCGCGCGGCAGCGTGCCCGCAGCAAGGTGCTGGGCCTGATTCTCGGTGCGCTGGCGGTGCTGTTCTTCGCGATCACGATCGCGAAGATGAGCGTCCATGCATCGGGGCAGATGTGACCGTGGCCACCGCGACGCAAAGCCGTGGCAGCAACCGCAAGGTCGCGCTGATCGCGGCGGGCGGGGCGCTGGCGATGTTGGGGCTGGGGTACGCCTCGGTCCCGCTTTATCGCCTGTTCTGCCAGGCGACCGGCTTCAACGGCACCACGCAGCGCTCCACCGTTGCGCAGGCCGATTCGGTCAAGGTCACCGCGCGCCCCGTCCGCGTGCGCTTCGATGCCAACGTGGCCAGCGGCATGCCC
This sequence comes from Novosphingobium sp. EMRT-2, assembly GCF_005145025.1. Taxonomy (NCBI): domain Bacteria; kingdom Pseudomonadati; phylum Pseudomonadota; class Alphaproteobacteria; order Sphingomonadales; family Sphingomonadaceae; genus Novosphingobium; species Novosphingobium sp. EMRT-2. The sequence continues at coordinate 2,962,190 of NZ_CP039695.1, forward strand.
TGGCAGTTCCGGCCAGAACAGGTGACGCAGGACGGACGCATCGGCGAGCGCAAGATCGCGTTCTTCATCGCGAAGAACACTTCCACCCACCCGATCATCGGGCGTGCCACGTTCAACGTCACGCCCGAACAGACCGGTGCCTATTTCCACAAGATCCAGTGCTTCTGCTTCAACGAACAGCGGCTGGAACCGGGTCAGGAAGTGCGGATGCCGGTGATCTACTATGTCGATCCGGCGATGCTGGACGATGCCAACGCCAAGGATATCGGCGAAATCACGCTGAGCTACACCTTCCACGAGGCGGCCGGGACCGCGCCCGTGCCGGCGGCGAAGTAGAGTGGTGGCGCTAAGTCGGGAAAGGGGCCGAAAGCCACTGGACCGCGCCGTTCGCTGGCGATAAAGGCCGATCTTGAGATGCGTCTGGATCATGTCCGGATGCCATGAGAAATTTGGGGGAATCAGACCATCATGGCTGGCGCTAAGAACCACGATTACCACATTCTGCCGCCTGACATCTGGCCGCTCACCGGCGCGCTTTCGGCGCTGACCATGACCAGCGGCGGCGTGCTCTTCATGCACAGCCTGCCCGGTGGCAAGGCGGTGATGCTGCTGGGCCTGCTTGGCGTTCTCCTCACGATGTTCTCGTGGTGGGGCAAGGTCATCAAGGAAGCGCACGCGGGCGATCACACCCCGGTGGTGCAGCTGCACCAGCGCTATGGCATGATCCTGTTCATCGCTTCGGAAGTGATGTTCTTTGTCGGCTGGTTCTGGGCCTTCTTCGATTTCTCGCTGTTCCCCTCGACCATCAACGTCGACGTGATCGGTGGCCAGTGGCCGCCCAAGGCGATCGAGGCGGTGATGGACCCGTTCGATCTGCCGCTGCTCAACACGCTGATCCTGCTGTGCTCGGGCTGCACGCTCACCTGGGCACACCACGCGCTGATCCACGGTGATCGCGACGGCCTGAAGAAGGGCCTGTGGGCCACGATCCTGCTGGGCCTGCTGTTCAGCTCGATCCAGGCTTACGAATACGCGCATGCGCCGTTCGCCTTCGGCAAGAACACCTATGGTTCGGCCTTTTACATGGCCACCGGCTTCCACGGCTTCCACGTGATTGTCGGCACGATCTTCCTGATCGTCTGCCAGGTGCGCGCCTACAAGGGCGATTTCACCCCGCGCCAGCACTTCGGTTTCGAAGCCGCCGCGTGGTACTGGCACTTCGTCGACGTGGTGTGGCTGTTCCTGTTCGTCGCGATCTACGTCTGGGGCGGCTGGGGTTACCCGACCCACTGATGCCGCATCCGGCCGATCAGGCGGAATCGAAAGGGCAGTCCGGAATTCTCCGGGCTGCCCTTTCCGCTTCCTGCCCCCGCTGTGGCGCGCGCACGCTGTTCGCCGGGCCGGCGACGTTCGCCCCGCGCTGCCGCGCCTGCGGGCAGGATTTCGCCAGCCACGAACTGCAGGGGCGCCAGCTTTACCCCGTGGTGTTGCCGGTCACGGTGCTACTGATCCTGGCGGCGTTGAGGCTGGACGATATGGTGCGTTTTCCGGTCTGGGTGCTGGCGCTGGTCTGGCCTCTGCTGGCGGCCGGCGTGCTTACGCTGGCGCTGCGCGTGGCCAAGGCGGTGCGGCTGGTGCGCCGGTTGCGTGCGGCGGGCGAAGCATGATCCGCCGCATCCCCATCGTGCCCACGCTGGTCGTGCTCGTGGCCGTCGCCACGATGATCGGTCTCGGCCTCTGGCAATTGCAGCGCCGGGCCTGGAAGGAAGCGCTGATCGCGCGCTACGCCGCGGTGCGCGTGGACAGCGCCGAAGTGGAGTGGCCGCGCGATCCGCAGGCGATCGAAGCCGCGCTGTATCGCCGCAGCACCGTGTGGTGTGACCAGGTGCTGGCCACCACCGCCATCGCCGGCCGCAGCGCGCGGGGGGAACAGGGCGTGGCGCAAGTTGCCACCTGCCGGATCGACGGCGGCGGGCAGGTCGATGTCGCGCTGGGATGGGCGTTGCAGCCGGCGCCGGTGTCGTGGGCGGGCGGCAAAGTCGGTGGCATTGTGGCATCCGGTCCGCAGCACAGCGCGCGCCTGATCGCCGATCCGCCACAGGCCGGGCTGGCGCCTTTGGCCCGTCCGGACCCGCGCGACATTCCCAACAATCACCTGGCCTATGCGGTGCAGTGGTTCCTGTTCGCCACGGTCGCGGCGGTAATCTATGCCCTTGCGCTTGCGAAGCGGCTTGCCGGGCCGGGCCGGCGCGGCTAACCGCGCCGCAAGCCGGGGCATGTAAGGATTCTGCCATGAAGTACATCAGCACGCGCGGCAACGCGCCCGCGCTCGACTTCCAGGGCGCGACCCTGGCGGGCCTTGCGTCCGATGGCGGGCTTTACGTGCCGGAAACCTGGCCGACCTTCACCGAGGCGGACATCGCCGCGATGGCGGGGCTGCCCTATGCCGAACTGGCGGCGCGGGTGATGCAGCCCTTCGTCGGCGATTGCCTGACGCCGGAGCGGCTGCTGGAGCTGTGCCGGCAGGCCTATGGCCGTTTCGCCCATGTCGCGGTGACGCCGCTCAAACAGCTCGACGAGAAGCAGTGGGTGCTGGAACTGTTCCACGGCCCCACGCTGGCGTTCAAGGACGTGGCGCTGCAACTGCTGGGCCTGCTGTTCGAGGAATTCCTCAGCCGCCCGAAGGCCGATGGCGGCGATCACCACATCACCATCGTCGGCGCCACCTCGGGCGATACCGGTTCCGCCGCGATCGACGCGGTGGCGGGCCGCGCCGGGGTCGATATCTTCATGCTGCACCCGCACGGCCGGGTCAGCGACGTGCAGCGCCGGCAGATGACCACGGTGCTGGCGCCGAACGTGTACAACATCGCCATCGACGGCAGCTTCGACGATGCGCAGGCGATGGTGAAGCGCATGTTCAACGATGCGGCGATGACCGGCCGCTTCGCGATCAGCGCGGTCAATTCGATCAACTGGGCGCGCCTGATGGCGCAAGTGGTCTATTACTTCGCCGCCGCGCTCCAGCTTGGCGCGCCGCAGCGCAAGGTGGCCTTCAGCGTGCCGACCGGCAATTTCGGCGATGTCTTCGCCGGCTATGTCGCCGCGAAGATGGGCCTGCCGATCGAGCGGCTTATCGTCGCCACCAACGTCAACGACATCCTGCACCGCGCCCTTTCGAGCGGGGACTATTCGGCCAGCACCGTCACGCCCACCGCCGCCCCTTCCATGGACATCCAGGTCTCGTCGAATTTCGAACGCCTGCTGTTCGATGCCGCCGGGCGCGATGGCGCTGCGCTGGCCGCGCAGATGAAAGGCTTCGAGGCGACGAAGGCGATGCAGCTGACCAACGCCCAGCGCGAAAGCATCGCCGCGCTGTTCACCAGCGCCCGCGCCGACGCCAACGATATGGCCCACGCGATGCGCTGGGCGCACGAGGCGACGGGCGAAGTGCTCGATCCGCACACCGCGATCGGGTTGCACGGTGCGCGCACGGCGCAGGGCATCCCCGCCGGCGTTCCCGTGGTCACGCTGGCGACCGCGCATCCCGCCAAGTTCCGCGATGCGGTGGAACGCGCCACCGGCGTCCGCCCCGCGCTGCCGACGCGGATGGGCGACCTGTTCGAGCGCGAGGAATCCTGCGCGCACCTGCCGGGCGATTACGACACCGTTGCCGCGTGGATCGCCGAGCGCGCCACGCCGCGCCACGGCTGACGGGACGCGGGAAAGCGCATGGCCCGGCTTGATTCCGCGCCCCGCCTGATGATCGGGCAGGGCTGGCCCGATTTCGGGCTGGTCGACAGCGGACACGGGCGTAAGCTGGAACGCTATGGGCGTTACCGCTTCATCCGGCCCGAACCGCAGGCGCTGTGGACGCCGCGCCAGGCCGACTGGACGGCGGACGGGGAATTCGTCCCCGGTTCCGACGAGGATGGCGGCGGGCGCTGGATGTTCGACCGGCCGGTGCCGCGCGAAGGCTGGGACCTGACGCGGGGCGAGGTGCGCTTCACCGCCTCCTGCACGCCGTTCCGCCATCTCGGCTTCTTTCCGGATATGGCCCCGGTGTGGGACTGGATGGGGGACCGGCTGGAAGGCAAGTCCGACGCCTCTACGCTCAACCTGTTCGGCTATACCGGCGTGGGCACGTTGTCCCTGTCGGCGTTCGGGCCGGTCACGCACGTCGATGCCTCGAAGAAGTCGGTGGCGCAGGCGCGGGCCAATGCCGCGCTTTCGGGCATGGCCGAACGGCCGGTGCGCTGGATCGTCGACGATGCCGCCAAGTTCGCCGCGCGCGAAGTGCGGCGCGGGCGGCGCTATGACGGGATCATCCTCGATCCGCCCAAGTTCGGCCGAGGGCCGGATGGCGAGGTCTGGCGGCTGGAAGAGAACCTGCCGGGCCTGATCGCCGATTGCCGGCAGTTGCTCGACGCCGAAAGCCGCTTCCTGTTCCTGACGGTCTATGCGGTGCGCATGTCCTCGCTCGCCATTGCCGGCCTGCTGGCGGAAGCGCTGGCCGATCTGCCCGGTACGATCGAACACGGCGACCTCGCGATTCGCGAGGATGGCGACGACGGACGCCTGCTGCCGACCGCGATCTTCGCGCGGTGGAACGCGCAAGGCGCGTAACGGTGGACTTTTCCCGCGCGCGCTGCCAAATGCCGCGCCGTGTCTGACAGCCTCATCCTCGAAGTCGCCAACATCGAAACCGACGTGCTCACCGGGATTTACTCGGAAGAGACCGGGCGACCGCAGCCGTTGCGCATCTCCATCCAGGCCTGGCTGACGCCGCGAGACGGCTATTCGCCCGATTGCCCGCTATCGGCGAGCAAGAACTACATGGACCTCAAATTCGCCGCCTCGGACGGGCTGCCCAAGGACGTCCATTTCAAGCTCATCGAGGCGGTGGCCGACCACATCTGCGAAACGCTGTTCCTGCAGGATACGCGGATCGAACGGATCGCGGTGAAGATCGTCAAGCTGGCGATCAGCGAGAACGGCGAGGAAATCGGCATCACGCTCACGCGCGAGCGGCGCGGTTGAGCGAGGACGGGCCAGCGCCGCGGCCGCTTGCGCTGGTCACGGGCGGCTGGCGCAGGATCGGCGCCGCCATCGCGCGCAAGCTGGCATCTGCGGGGTGGGACCTGGCGCTCCACGCGCACCACGCCGGCTCGTTCGACACGGAATTTGCCGCCCAGCTCGAATGGATCGGCGCCCGCGTGGTGCCGCTGGCGGGCGATCTCGATGATCCGGCCTGCGCGGAACGGCTGCTGGCGGACTTGCGCGAACAGGCCGGGCGCGCGCCGCGCCTGCTCGTCAATTCGGCCTCGGTCTTCCACGACGACACCATCGCGACGATGACGCCTTCCGCGCTGGAGCATCATTTCCGCGTCAACCTGTTCGCGCCGATGCTGCTGACCCGCGCCTTCGTTGAGGCGCTGGGGGAAGGCGATGGCTCGGTGGTCAACATCCTCGACCAGCGCGTGGTGAACCCCGTGCCCGATCAGCTCAGCTACACGCTGTCGAAGCAGGCGCTGCACGCCTCGGTGCGCACGCTGGCGCGTTCGCTGGCGCCGCGCGTGCGCGTGAACGGCGTGGCGCCGGGCCTGATCCTGCCCACGCAGGATTACGATGCCGAACAGTGGCGCCGGCTGGAAGAGATCATGCCGCTTCGCCGCCTGCCCGGCGCCGACGAGATAGCCGACGCGGTCCATTACCTGGCGTCGGCCTCCTCGGTCACCGGACAGACTATTTTCGTCGATGCCGGCGCGAACCTTGAATCTTATCCGCGTGATTTCGTATACTTGGAAAAGTGAGCACGCCCGCACCTCTCCCCGCACCCCTGGTTGACCGCTTCGCGCGGAGGATCACCTACCTCCGGCTGTCGGTTACCGATCGGTGCGATCTGCGCTGCGCCTATTGCATGCCGGAGCGGATGGAGTTCCTGCCCCGGGCCGAGGTGCTGACCCTGGAGGAACTTCACCGGCTGGCGCTGGCCTTCATCGCGCGTGGCGTCACCAAGCTGCGGCTGACCGGGGGCGAACCGCTGGTCCGGCGCGACATGATCGAGCTGGTCCGCGCGCTGGGGCGCCAGCTGGGAGAAGGGCTGGAGGAGCTGACGCTCACCACCAACGGTACGCGGCTGGCCGAATTCGCCGGGGACCTCGCGGCGGCGGGCGTGCGGCGCATCAATGTTTCGCTCGATACCCGCGATCGCGCGCTGTTCGAGCAGCTGGCCCGGCGCGACAGTCTGCCGCAGGTACTGGAAGGCATCGCGGCGGCGAAGGCGGCGGGCCTCAGGGTCAAGCTCAACACCGTCGCGCTCAAGGGGCTGAACGAGGCGGAAATTCCCGATCTTGTCGCCTGGGCGCACGGGCAGGGCCACGATCTCACGCTGATCGAGGTCATGCCGCTGGGCGAGGTCGAGGGCGACCGCTTCGATCACTACCTGCCGCTCGATGCGGTGCGGCGCGATCTGGCCGCGCGCTGGACCCTGACGGCGAGCGAGGCGCGTTCCGGCGGCCCGGCGCGCTATGTCGATATCGCGGAAACGGGCGGGCGGCTGGGCTTCATCACGCCGCTGACCGGCAATTTCTGCGACGGCTGCAACCGCGTGAGGGTGACGGCCACCGGGCAACTGTTCATGTGCCTTGGCGGCGAAGGCAAGGTGGACCTGCGCGCTGCGCTGCGTTCCGACGATCCCGATGCCGCGCTCGCGGTCGCCATGGCACGCGCCATGGGCGAAAAGCCCGAACGCCACGGCTTCGTCATCGATCGGCCCGGCGCGGCGCCGGCGCTGTCGCGCCATATGTCGATGACCGGCGGCTGACCATGGCGGCGCGGCTGGTGTTTCTCGGGCGTCTGGAAGACGTCGCCGGCGCGCCCGAGCGCGTGGTCGCGCCTGGCCCGCTCGAGGCGATTCTGGCCGCGCTCGATCCGGCGCTGGCGGTGGAACTGCTCGGCGATCGCGTGCGGATCGCGCTCAACGGCCGGCTGTTGAGCGACCACGGCGGGGTCATGCTGGCGGAGGGCGACGAACTGGCCTTCCTGCCACCGGTTTCGGGCGGCTGACGTGGCCGAGATCGTCTTGCGCGAATCGGCGTTCGATCCCGCGGCGGAAATGGACGCCTTCATCGGCCGTCACGCACAGGCCGGTGGCGTCGTCAGTTTTCTCGGACAAGTGCGCGGGGACGGCGGCGTGGAAGCGCTCGAACTGAAGCACTATCCGCCGATGACGCAGCCGGGGATGGCCGATCTCGCTGTCACGATCGAACGGCGCTGGCCGCTGGAGGGGCTGCTGTTGCTGCACCGGGTGGGCCTGATGGTGCCGGGTGATCCGATCGTGCTGGTCGCCGCGGCCGCGCGCCATCGGCGCGATGCCTTCGCCGCCGCCGATTTTGCGATGGACCACCTGAAAGGCGAAAGCTGGTTCTGGAAGCGCGAAAAGACCGCCGCCGGCTGGCGCTGGATCGAACCGCGCGCGCAGGACCACGCCGACCTCGCGCGCTGGTAGCTATCCGCGCACGCGGCCGCGCAGCGAATCGAGCGAGCGGTTCTCGTCCGCCAGCCAGCCGTCCACTTCATCGCGCACCTTGCGCACCGCCTTGAGATCGGCATCGGGGCCGTCGACGGCGGCCTTGGTCGCTTCCACCAACATAGTGTCGAGATCGGCCAGCGGCAGCAGCAGGCTGGACCGGGCCGAATCGAGCGCGGCCAGCGCGCCCTGCGCGACCGACCAGTTCTCCGCGCCTGGTGCCGCGCCGGCCGCCTGCGCCGCCGCGCGTTCGCCGGCAGGGCGCAGCGCCTCGAAATCGCGATGCGCCTTCGCCGCGGAATCGCGCAGCGTGGCCAGGCGGGCGAGCAGCGCGGGGCTGGCGGCCGATGGCGCGGGAACAGGGGCGGGCTGGGGAGCGGTGACACCCGTGCCATAGGCGCTTTCGGCCGGGCGGCGGGCCAGTGAGGGATAGTGTCCGCGCGCCGCGCATCCTTGCACCGCCAGCGCGGCGATCGCGAGGACGCCGAGGCGGAGGGCGGCGGGCGAGAGCGGGGGCTTGCGGAATGGATCGGGGCGAAGCATGCCGACGCCATAGCATGGGCACGGCCGCTGGCCACCCCGCAGCGCTACCCTGCGCTGGCCTTCGTCGTGCGCTGTGGCCCGGCGCGCGCAATTTCCGCCCGCCGCACCGGCCTTTCGCGTTGACAGGCGGCCCACCTTGGACTATCCGCGCCTCTCTTTCCGGGACCCTGCCCACGGTGGGGTGCCGGTGTGTTGCCCGCTATCCGCCGATTCGTGCGGGGTCTGGCGAGCAGACGTGAAGACGGGCAGACTTGAAAGACGGATAGTAGAACCATGTTCGCAATAGTGCGCACGGGCGGCAAGCAGTATCGGGTGGCCGCCGGAGACAAGATCGCGGTCGAGAAGCTGGCGGGTGAAGCCGGCGAAACGATCACCCTCGGTGACGTCCTCCTTGCGGGCAAGGACGGCGAACTGGCTGACGCGGCCAAGATCACGGTTTCGGCCGAGATCATCGCGCAGGCCAAGTCGGAAAAGGTCGTGGTGTTCAAGAAGCGCCGCCGCCACAACTATCGCCGCAAGAACGGTCACCGCCAGCAGCTTACCCTGCTGCGCATCGTGTCCGTGGCCTGATTCGAGATCCGGAGTAAGACGAGATGGCACACAAGAAAGCAGGCGGCTCTTCGCGTAACGGTCGCGATTCGGCTGGTCGCCGCCTTGGCGTGAAGAAGTTCGGCGGTCAGGAAGTGATCGGCGGCAACATTATCATCCGCCAGCGCGGTACCAAGGTGTACCCGGGAGCCAACGTCGGCATCGGCAAGGATCACACCCTGTTCGCGCTGACCGAAGGCCGCGTACGCTTCCACGCCGGCAAGCTCGGCCGCAAGTACGTGTCGGTCGATGCCATGGCGGAAGCCGCCGAGTAATCGGATGGTCGATAAAGGGCCATCCTGACGGGATGGCCCCGCCGGTCTTCGCAGGAAGGCCGGCCGAACGAGGGAGAGGGGCCGACCCGTCTCCCTTTTTTTGTTTCTCCCTCATCCCGCCGCGCCGGAAACCCGGATCGCCGCGCCGGTGGCCCATGGCCGCCTGCAGGACGCGATTCCGCATCGTTCCGGCGCAACGCGAAACAATGCTGTCACTTCATGTGCTTAGTGGGCGCGTGAGGGGCGGATGAAGGAGATGTGCCATGTTCATTCGCAGCGAACGCCTATTCCTGAGGCCGGGCTGGCCCGAGGACTGGGCCGAGCTTCTGGCGCTGATCGACGACGAATCGGTCGTGCGCAATCTCGCTCGCGCGCCCTGGCCCTACAGCCCGGCCGACGCGCGCGCCTTCGCCAGCCAGCCGCAGGCGCGGCGCCATCCGCACTTCTTCGTGACGCTGCCCGGCGCGACCGGGGCCAGGCTGATCGGTTGCGTGGGGCTGACCGACCAGGACGGCGGGGCCGAACTGGGATACTGGATCGCGCGGCAGCACTGGGGCCGTGGCTATGCCACGGAAGCGGTGCGGGCGGTTCTGGCGCTTGCGCCCACGCTGGGGCACCGCCGGCTCGGCGCGCACCATTTCCTCGATAACCCGGCATCGGGCCGCGTCCTGACCAAGGCGGGCTTCGTGCCCACCGGCGATGTCCGTCCCCGGTTCAGCCTTGCGCGGCGCGGGGCGGCGCCATCCGCGGCCTATGTGCTGCACCTTGCCGCGCCGGTGAACGGCGGGAGCGAAGGCGGAGATGCTGGTGATTCTATCGAGGTGATGCGCGCCGCCTGACGGCCAGTCGGGTAGGGCGGATGCGGAAAGCCCACCCCGCTGCGACTAACACCGCCTGAGGCGGCGCAAGTCTCGCCCCCCTCCCGCGTGCGGGAGGGGTTGGGGGTGGGCAGCGGCCTTTGCATGCAAAGGATGTAATCGGCAGCTCAATAGCCGGCAGTGAACCGCGCGCGCGGGTAGCGGTGCTGTTCCAGCTCGTCGACCATGGCGATGGCATAGTCGGCAAAGCTGATCCGGCTCTCGCCCTTGTCGTCGGTCACCAGCTGGTCCTTGCCGCCGCGATAGGTGCCAAGGCGCGGGCCTTCGAAGATGAAGGCGGCGGGGGAGAAGAACGTCCAGTCGATCTCGGTCTCGCCCTTCAGCGCGTCTAGGAAGGCGATCCCGCCCTGTGCCGCGCCTTTCCACGCTTCGGGGAATTCCGGCGTATCGATCAGCCGCACCCCCGGCGCCACTTCCAGACTGGCCGCGCCGCCCGTCACCAGCAGACGGCCGACGCCGGCCTGCTTTAGCGCCGAGAGCAGGGTGGCGGCGGGAACGTCGAAATGGATCGCGCTGATCACCGCATCTGCGCCCCGGATCAGTTCGGCCAGCGCCGCCGGCTCAGAAGCGTCGCCGGCCTTGGCGGTCACGCCCGGCAGCGCGGGAATCGCTTCGGGCTTGCGCGCGATGGCGATCACCTCATGGCCGCGCGCGACCAGTTCCTTCACGATCTCCGACCCGGCGCGTCCGCTGGCGCCCAGAACTGCAATGGCCATGGCCTGTCTCCTCGCATGGTTTCCAATGGGTACCAGCTGCGCTATGGAAACTTCCCATGCAAGAACGCACGGAATCCATACCAGGTCACCTCGCGGTAACTCTAGAGCCCGGCGGCGACAGCCGGCGCGCCCATGATCGGCGCGGCAATGCCTATGCCGCCGAATGCCCCACGCGGCAGTTGCTGGATCGCATTGCCGACAAGTGGAGCGTGCTGATCCTGCTGCTGCTGGGCAAGGAGGACTTGCGCTTCAGCGAACTGAAGCGGCGCATCGGCGGGATTTCGCAAAAGATGCTAGCCCAGACGCTGCGCGCGCTGGAGCGCGACGGGCTGGTGCTGCGCGCGGTGGAACCGACCGTGCCGGTCACCGTCACTTACAGCATCGCACCGCTGGGGCGCGGGCTGATGGCCGCCTGCCGCTCGATGCTGGAATGGGCGGAAACCTGCATGGTCGAAGTCGCCGCCGCGCAGCGCGCCTACGATCTGCGGCAGGAAGCGGCCGAAAGTTGAAGCGCCGGCCTATTCCGGCGCGTGGCACGCCGCTTCCACGTTGACGCCATCGGGATCGAGCACGAAGGCTCCGTAATAGTTGGGATGGTAGTGCGGGCGCAGGCCCGGCGCGCCATTGTCGCGCCCACCGTGCGCCATGGCCGCCGCATGGAAGGCATCGACCAGCGCACGCGTGGGCGCGGTGAAGGCGATGTGCACGCCGGCGCCATTGGGGCCGCCGCTCGATACCCAGAAGAAGGGCTTGCCATCGCGACCATAGCCGACGCCTTCGTAACCGCCAGTTTCCGCGGCGATCAGTTCCATCATCGGGGTGATGCCCAGCGGAGCCAGCGCGGCGTCATAGAACCGGCGCGAGGCGGCGTAGTCCTTCGCCGCGATGCCGATATGGTCGATCATGCCGGTCGCCTCCTGCCTTGCCGAAACCGCAGCAGCTTAGGCGTGCGGTCCGGCAAGGGAAAGGAGCGGCGTCTCCGTCGCGCCGATTTCAGGCCGTCGCCAGCCGCGCGTCGGGGAATTCGCTGTCGACCTTGTTGATCAGCTTGCGGTCGTCGTGCTGCCACGGGTGGAAGCCGGGCACGAAATAGCTGACCCAGGCCGGGAAGATGCGGCGCAGCACGCCGGGTTTCCACAGCAGGTAGGCGGCCAGCCGCCATTTCCACTTCGCGCCGGTCAACCCATCCTGCGCCAGCAGGTCCAGCGTATCCTGCACGCGGTGGGTCAAGAAGTTCTTGGTGACGACTACCATCATCAGCGACTTGACCTTCCAGCGCTTCCACCGGCTCCAGCCGCGCGTGGCGTGCAGCCAGGTGTCGTAGGCCACGCCCTTGTGCTCGATTTCCTCGATCGCGTGCCAGCGCCACATCGCGGCGGTTTCCGGCTCGGCCCCGGCGAAATGCTGCGGGTTTGCGAGGAATTCGTGCGCCATCATCGCGGTATAGTGTTCCAGCGCCATCGTCGCCGCCAGGTTCAGGATCACCGGGCGGTCCTTGGTCAGCGCCAGCATTTCCTCCACGCGCTTGTCGATCTTGTCGATGTCGTAGCCAGCTTCGCTGGCGGCGCGGTTGAACACGATGTGTTCGCGGGTGTGGTTGATTTCCTGCTTCACGAAGGCGCGGATCTCCGCCTCCAGTTTGGGCGGCACGCCATCGCGATGGGCTTTCACCGCCTCGATGAAGAAGGCTTCGCCGCGCGGGAAGGTGGCGGACAGCGCGTTGTGCCAGGCGGTGGCGACGGGGTCGTTCGCCAGCCACCAGCGGCCGGGCTTCTCGTCCCGCCCGAAGCGCCGGTCGCGCACGGTGATGGTGAGGTCGGAAGGGGTAGGCGCAACCTTGCCCTCGGCAACGGCGCGTTCTACGGCGATGGGATCGGTGATTGCGTTCATGCGGCTCAAGGTATAGTAACTTACATCAATGTCAATAAGGAAACGTCTCAGCCCCGAGGAGAGCCGCGTTGCCGCGCTGGAAGCGGCGCGCGCGCTGCTGATCGAAGCGGGGCCGCAGGCCGTGACGCTGAAGGCCGTGGCGGCCCGAATCGGGCGCACGCATGCCAACCTGCTGCACCATTTCGGCTCGGCTTCGGGCCTGCAGAAGGCGCTGGCGGCGCATCTGGCCTCCGCCATCTGCGGCACGATCGCCGAAGCGGTGATCGCCACGCGCTCCGGCGTCGGCTCCCCCCGCGAGGTGGTGGACCTGACCTTCGACGCCTTCGACAAGGAGGGCGCCGGCGCGCTTGCCTCGTGGATGCTGCTTTCGGGCAACGAGGACGCGCTCGACCCGATCGTCGATGCGATCCATGATCTCGTCACCGAACTGAACGAGCCTGAGGCGGCGAAGATGCATGCCACCACGCTCACGCTCACGCTCATGGCGCTGGGGGACGCGCAGATGGGCGGGCCTCTGTCCGCCGCGCTGGGCCTGCCGCGCACCGCCGCGCGCGATCATGCCGAGGCGATGCTGGTCGAGGCGGCCGAACGCGCCGGGATCGTGCAGCAGCAGGGTTAGCGGCGGGTCAGTCTTCCCCGGCCCCTTCTGGCGCCAGCGCCATCCACGCGGGCGCGAGATCGGCGGGCAGGTCTTCCACGCGCAGGTGATCCACGGCGAGGCCAAGGTCGGGATAGGCCACGCGCCGCCGCGCTTCGTCGGAGCGGTCCAGCGGCACCACCACCAGCCGGCGGTTCACCTTCTGCCGCCAGTTCATCCGCGCGGTGTTTTCCTGCCCCACGTAGCAGCCCTTGGTGAAGCTCACGCCGTTGAGATCGCCGGCGTTGGCTTCCAGCCACAGCGTCTTGTCGCTGCCGAGTTCGTCCGCGCCTTCGGGCACGCCCAGCGCCAGCCGGTGCGCGCGCCATATGGCGTCTGCAGGCTGGTCGGCGGGATCGGCGGGGGCGAGCCAGCGCTGGCCCAGCGCGGCCAGGCGCGGGTCGGGATTTTCACCCTCTCCCGCGCGCCAGTGGACGGCAAGCGACTCGTCGCGGGCGATGGCGATCTTGCGGCGCAGGCGGTAGAGCGAGAGCCGCTTGGCGAGCGCGTCCGCCGCGCCGGCCTCGCAATCGATCAGCAGGTCGTCGCCGTCGCGCCACACGATGAAGTCGAACAGCGCCTTGCCCTGCGCGGTCAGCAGCCCGGCCCAGACCGGCAGCGGTCCCTGCATGTCGCTGGTGACGAGGCCCTGGAGGAAGCCGGCCACGTCCTCGCCGGCCTCCTGCGGCGAAAGGCGGAGCACGGCGCGGTCGAACAGGCGGGTGGCGGTCATGCCGCGAATCTGGAGACCGGTGCGGAGGGAATCAAGAGGGATGCGGTCGATGCCCACCCCCAGCCCCTCCCGCAAGCGGGAGGGGAGAAGAGAGGAACCCCCTCCCGCATGCGGGAGGGGCGCGAGACTTGCGTCGCCGCAGGCGGCGTTAGTCGCAGCGGGGTGGGCCGTCCGACGTCCCACGATTTAGGGCTTGGACTTTCCCGCCGCGCCCGCTCAAATCGCCGCCTGACGAGAGGAAGTCCGCCCATGTCCCGCCCGTTCGCCCGCCCCCTGCTTGCCCTCATCGCCGCCCTGCTGGCGTCTCCCGTTTCCGCGCAGGAAGCCCCGCGCGGGGCCTATCTGCTCAAGCCCGACGCGGTGTTCGACGGCACCGGCACGGAGCTGCATCGCGGCTGGCAGGTGCTGGTGCGCGGCAACCGGATCGAGGCGGTCGGCCCCGCCATCGCCGCCCCGGCCGACGCGCGGGTGATCGACCTGCCGGGCACCACGCTGCTGCCCGGCCTGATCGAGGGGCATTCGCACTTGTTCCTCCACCCCTACAACGAAACCCCGTGGGACGATCAGGTGCTGCACGAGCCGCTGGCGCTGCGCACCGCGCGCGCCACCGTTTCCGCGCGGGCGACGCTCCTGGCCGGCTTTACCACCGTGCGCGATCTCGGCACCGAGGGCGCGGGCTATGCCGATGTCGGGCTGAAGCAGGCGATCGCGCAGGGCATCGTTCCGGGACCCCGGATGCTGGTGGCCACGCGCGCGCTGGTCGCGCCCGGTGCCTATGGCCCGCGCGGGTTCGAGCCGGGCGTGGCCGTGCCGCTGGGGGCGGAGGAGGCTGACGGGCTGGCGCTCGTCACCGCCGCGCGCCGCCAGATCGGCGCGGGGGCGGACGTGGTGAAGCTCTACGCCGATTACCGCTGGGGCGCGGGCGAGCCGAGCCGGCCGACCTTTACCCAGGCGGAAATGGCGGCGGCGGTGGAGGCCGCGCACAGCGCCGGGCGCAAGGTCGCCGCCCATGCCGGCACGGCGGAGGGGATGCGCCGCGCGGTGCTGGCCGGCGTCGACACCATCGAACATGGCGACGAAGGCACGGCGGAGGTCTTCGCGCTGATGAAGCAGCACGGCACCGGCTATTGCCCCACGCTCGCCGCCACCGACGCGATCGCGCGCTATCGCGGCTGGAACGGGGCGGAGCCGGCGCCGCCCATGGTGCAGGAAGCGCGCACCGCCTTCGCCCGCGCCCGCGCGGCGGGCGTCGCGTTCTGCATGGGCGGCGACGTCGGCGTCTTCGCCCACGGCGACAACGCGCGCGAGGCCGAGCTGATGGCCGCCGCCGGCATGCCGCCCGCGCAAGTGCTGATCGCCGCGACCTCGGGCAACGCGAAACTGTTCGGCCTCGACGACCGCCTGGGCACGGTCAGGCCCGGCCTGCTGGCGGACCTCGTCGCCGTGGCCGGCGACCCCACCCGCACGATCGCCGCGCTGCGGCAGGTGCGGTTCGTGATGAAGGACGGGGAGGTGTGGAAGGGGGACAGGTAGGGGGATGCAGCGAGATTGTCGGCGTCGTTCACCCGTCGTGC
This sequence comes from Novosphingobium sp. EMRT-2, assembly GCF_005145025.1. Lineage (NCBI taxonomy): Bacteria > Pseudomonadati > Pseudomonadota > Alphaproteobacteria > Sphingomonadales > Sphingomonadaceae > Novosphingobium > Novosphingobium sp. EMRT-2. Next base: position 2,977,555 of record NZ_CP039695.1, read on the forward strand.
AAGTGGTTGTGGTGTGACTGGCCGGATGACGAGGTTTGGGACAAAGCAGGCGTTCCTCAGTGATCCGTCCAATGACTGATCTTGTCAAAAACTGACGTTCAATATTTGTCCAATCGCTTCAGCACGCTAGACGTGACAAGCGCGAAGCGGTGCACCTGCAAGTGATTGAGGGAAGATTGACTGGCCCTAGACTAGAGAGATCCGATCCTCCTTGAAAATTATAAATCAGCTCCGACGGGGCCTGGACTTTACGCAATAGGTGAGGCAATCGATCAATCAACCGCAGTAACGCCTTGTGATGATTACGATCGTTATTTAGGGCGCTGGCCCAATAACTTGCGCCTAGTGTATGTCGGGATTTCGCAGTCAGCTAAACGAGGTGTGAGAGGCCGCCTTAGTTCACATGCACGCAAGAAGGGCAACAAGTTTGTGGCGGACAGATTACGTGCCGGGGCTCAAATGTGGTTTGTCGCCATCTCTTGCGACGAGGTTATCGAGTATGAAGCACTCTTACTGTGCCTAAAGACTACCGGACAGTTTGAAGGCAACGTAAGGGAGGAAGCAGACCGTAGTGCGAGGCGCGGAATGAAGCAGATACGAGATGAAATGGGGCCTCAGTCGTGCGATTTCTATGACAAACTCGATATGGGTGAACACGGCGAAGGTATGTGATGGCTAGCGCTCGGCGGTGGCTGATGGTCGTGATTTGATCGGTAAATGCGACTTGCGGTTTGATCGTTATGAGGGCCGACCCGCCTCAACCCATTCGCGCATCGCGGCAACGACTTGAACCGTGGGATAGGCTTTGATGTCATCGTCTGAAGCACCACGGGCCATTTCACGTTCCCAGTACCACTCCTGAAAAGTGAGATAGTTGCCCTGGACTTTTGCAGGTCCGACTGGAGTTGCACCGGCTTGTCGCATCAGCCAGCTCACCACTATTCGAACAACTTTGATGAAGTCACCATCATGGGCGTGTATGTCCCAACCAGATATATCGGACAGCCCCCTCTGGTAATCGTATCGACTCTCTTCAAGGATCAAAATGGCTTTCCCGGCCATGTGCCCGCCACCAAATCGAGCGCACGCATGATCCAAGCCAAGCTCGAATGGCATATTTAACCGTGCGTACTCGCCCACCGAAGTAGACTTGCATCTGCTTAGATCATGGATCCCAAACTTTGAACTGCGGATCAGATCGATGATCCGGTCAAGTCGGTTCGCCGCATTGTCCGCGTTCTCGGGCGCCAATCGAGGGAAAAACCCCATGTCTGTCAAACAGAAGGCAATCGCTTGAAGAAGCGGCGCAAATTCTTCATCGAACGGGCAATTGACGAAGACGGAATATTCGAACGGCGGAGTATTCATCCCTTCTGCGGATGTGGATCGTTGCCGTAGGAATTCCGTTCGCGAATGCGTCCGTCGCGTCCATGAATGTAAAGCTCAGTCCGCTGGTTTTTCGCAATCTGCGTGGCGGCCGCAATCGCTTCTTGCTGAGTCGCATGCGTGCTCGATGCTCTCGATGCACCAGCCTTCTTGACGCTCCATCCACCAGATGATGGAACAACATGCTGCCCTTTCTTGGCCATCGCAGATACCTCACTTTCTGCCCGGTATATAGCGACACAAGCTACCGCCAGCTAGGGCAGTAGCAGGTCGCATGAGCATTATTCAATGCCATGGTCCGGATGCTCGGACATGTGCCAGTGACAGGTTTCAGTGTAGGCAGACATGCAAGTGGGGGCTGGAGGATGGCGCGAATTGGTCGTTCCCCGCCAAAGCACGGCGCCCCCTCCAACACCCCCTGTCCTAATCCCCCCACCTATGGCAAAGCAGCGCGCATGACGCCGCCTCCCGCCCGTTCCGCCTCCCGCCACAGGCGCAGCGGCGGGCGGTGGACGGTCTTGCCCTGGACCGTGTCAACTTTGTCAACTTGTTCAGCTTTGGAGTGCCTTCGATGAACGTCGCCCCCGAACTCGTCCTGTCGAACGGCACGGTCCACACGCCGTCCGGGCCGGTCGTCGCGGATGTCGCGGTGCGGGACGGGAAGATCGTGGGCGTGGGGGCGTACCCGGACGCGGCGGAGCGGATCGATTGCACCGGGCTGGATGTGCTGCCCGGCGTGATCGACAGCCAGGTCCACTTCCGCGAACCGGGGCTGGAGCACAAGGAAGACTTGGAAAGCGGCAGCCGCGCCGCGGTGATGGGCGGGGTGACGGCGGTGTTCGAAATGCCGAACACCAATCCCAATACCGATACCGCCGATCGCGTGGCCGACAAGCTTGCCCGCGCGCACCATCGCATGTGGTGCGACCATGCCTTCTATGTCGGCGCCACGGCGGAGAACGCCGAGCATCTGGGCGAGCTGGAGCGCATTCCCGGCACCGCCGGCGTCAAGATCTTCATGGGCGCCTCCACCGGCAGCCTGCTGGTGTCGGAGGATGCCGATCTGGCCCGCGTGCTCGCCCACGGCAGCCGGCGCGTGGCCATCCATGCCGAGGACGAGGCGCGGATGAACGCGCGCAAGGGCCATCGCGTCGAAGGTGATGCCTCCAGCCATCCGGTGTGGCGCGACGATGAAAGCGCGATGCTGGCCACGCAGCGCATCCTGCGGCTGGCGCGCGCGGCGAAGCGGCCGATCCATATCCTGCACGTGACCACGCCCGCCGAGCTGGAGCTGATCGCGCAGCACCGCGACGTGGCGACGTGCGAGGTCACGCCGCAGCACCTCACCCTGCGCGGGGAGGAGGCCTATCCGCGCCTTGGCACCTATGCGCAGATGAACCCGCCGATCCGCTCCGGCGCGCATGTCGACGGGCTGTGGCACTGGCTGCGGCAGGGCGTGCCCGACGTGATCGGGTCCGACCACGCGCCGCACACCATCGAGGAGAAGGCCAAGGTCTATCCCGCCAGCCCCAGCGGCATGCCGGGCGTGCAGACGCTGCTGCCGCTGATGCTCGATCACGTCGCCGCCGGGCGGATGACGCTGGCGCGGCTGATCGACATGACCAGCGCCGGGTCGCAGCGCCTGTTCGGCCTGGTCGGCAAGGGCCGCATCGCCACCGGCTATGACGCCGATTTCTCGGTCGTCGATCTCAAGGCGAAGTGGACGGTGACCGAGGACTGGCTGCAAAGCCGCTGCGGCTGGTCGCCCTACACCGGCATGGAGCTGACCGGGCAGGTGGTGGGGACCATCGTGCGCGGGCACCGCGTGATGTGGGAACGCCAGCTCGCCAATGCGGCGGCGGGCGAAAAGCTGCGCTTCGCGGCGGCGCTGTAGCGTATAGGCCGTCTTTGGCCATACCTCGTCATTGCGAGCGCAGCGAAGCAACCCAGAGTCTCGCGCGCCACCCTGGATTGCTTCGCTGCGCTCGCAATGACGATGCAAAGCGATGCATCTGGCTTAGGCTGACGGTTCAGGCCGGCGCGCGCTGGCGGCGGCGCAGCATGTCCCAGCTGAACAGCGCGATCGCGGTCCAGATCAGCACGAAGCAGGCGAGGCGCACGGGATCGAGCGGCTCGTCGAACACGAAGATGCCTAGCAGGAACGCCAGCGTGGGCGAAAGGAACTGGACGAAGCCCAGCGTCGAAAGGTCCAGCCGCCGCGCCGCCACCGCGAACAGCAGCAGCGGCACCGCCGTCACAACGCCCGAGGCGGCAAGGCCGATGGTGGTGCCGGCGTCTTGGCCCAGGCTCGATCCGGCGGGGCTGTGCGCCTGCCAGGCCACCACGGCGATGGCGGGCAGGTAGAGTACCGAAGTCTCGATCGTCAGCCCCGGCACCGAGCCGACCGGGGTGAGCTTGCGGACCAGGCCGTAGAGCGCGAAGCTGACGGCGAGCGCCAGCGCGATGCCAAGGCCGGCGATGGCCACGGCGGTCCACTGCGTGCGGGTCAGCCGCTCGCCCAGCAGGAGCGTGCCGAGCAGGACGTTGAGCAGCGGGTTTATGTAGTAGCCAAGGCTGGCTGCGAGGACGTGGCCGTTGTTGATAGCGATCACGTAAAGCAGCCAGTTCGCACCGATCAGCAGCGCGCTGGCGCACAGGCGCAGCAGCACCGCGCGGTCGGCCAGCGCCGCGCGTACGTCCGCCGCCTGTCCGCGCGCGGCCACGATCGCCAGGCACAGGGGCAGCGTGAACACCACGCGCCAGCCCACCAGCTCCACCGCCGGCACATGGTGGAGCATGCGGAAGAACAGCGGCAGGAAGCCCCAGATCACGTAGGCGGCAACCGCGAGCATCAGACCGGTGCGATGGTGCGAGGAAGGCTGGGACATGCCGTGCCTCTCGCATTGGCGAGCGCGCCGGCCAAGCACAAAATATTCAACGGCTTGCCGATGTGACGGTTCGTTTCATCCTGTTTCACGAAGTCTGACGGAACGGTTGCCGTCCATTCAGGTCCGTATCGGTAGCGATTTTCGTAACGGCCGGGCGGTTCTCCGCGAAAGGCCGAATGAACAGGAGACCGACATGAGAATCATCACCCGTGCGGCCATTGCCGCCGCTCTCTCCTCCGCCTCCCTGGCGCTTGCCGCGCCGGCTTCGGCCACGGTCATGGCGGTTCCGTCCGCGCCCGCCGCGTCGGTGGCGGATGCGCTGGGCGAAGGCTGGAATCACCGTGATCGCGGCTGGCATGAAGGCTGGCGCGGCGGGGATCGCGGCTATTACCGGGATGCCGGCCGCCGGGATTACTACCGTGGCCCCTCGTGGCGCGGGCGTGACGGACGCTATTATTGCCGCCGTTCGGACGGCACCACCGGCCTGCTCATCGGCGGCGCGGCGGGCGCGCTGATCGGGCGCGGCGTGGCCGGTCGCGGCGATCGCACCGTGGGCACCGTGCTGGGACTCGCCGGCGGCGCGCTGCTGGGGCGGGAGATCGACCGCAGCGGATCGCGCTGCCGCTGAAAACCTGCCGCCTTTCGGGTCGCACCATGGGCAGGGCAGGGGCGCTCCGGCGAAAGGCCGGGGCGCCCTTTCGCGTTCCGGCGAACGCTTCCTTAACCATGGCGGAGGCAAGGCGTGGGAATGGTTCGTCCCTTGCCGTTCATCGCGCTGCTTGCCGCGCCGTTCGCGCTTGCCGCTTGCGCGCAGGACGATGGCCCGCACCGTGCGGATGCCGATGATCCGGTCATGGCCCAGGCGCTGGAAAGCCAGTTGATGGTGGACCCCGATCTGTCGCAGCAGAACCTGCGCAACCAGGCGGTCGTTCCCGGTGGTCCGGTCGATACGGCGCTGGTGCGGTTCGACCGGCACGATTGAGCGCCGGCCGCAGCCCGGCTTCAGTTTTCGCGCAGACCCACGCCCATGCTGGCGCGCGGTTGCTCCATCTCCGCCGATGCCACGGGATAGGCGCAATAGTCCGCCGCGTAATAGGCGCTGGGGCGATGGTTGCCCGACAGGCCAACGCCGCCCATCGGCGCGGATAGCGACGTGCCGTTCGTCGGCCGGTTCCAGTTGATCACCCCGGCGCGGACATTGGCCCAGAACTGGTTGTATTCCTCGGGCGATCCGCCGACGAGCGCGGCGGTAAGGCCAAAGCGCGTGCGGTTCGCTTCCGCGATCGCCTGATCGAAATCATCGACCCGGATCACTTGCAGCAGCGGCCCGAACAGTTCGACATCCGGCCGTTCGGCCATGTCGGTCACGTCGATCATCGCCGGCGACAGGAAGGGCAGGTTTTCGCGCAGCCGCCGCATGTGCAGGATCGGCCGCCCGCCGTTCGACAGCAGATAGACAAAGCTTTCGGTCAGCCCGTCGGCCGCCTCGTTGTCGATGACCGGCCCCATGAACGGTTGCGGCTCATCGAACGGCGCGCCGACGATCAGCCGGCTGCCTAGGCGCTTCATCTCGTCGATCAGCGGTTCGTACAACGATCCCTGCACGATCAGCCGGCGAGCCGAGGTGCAGCGCTGGCCCGACGTGGCGAAGGCGGACTGGATGGCCAGCACCGCCGCATCGGCGATCTTGGGCGTGTTCCACACCACCATCGGGTTGTTTCCGCCCATTTCGAGCGCAAGCATCTTGCCGGGGTTGCCGGCCAGGCGGCGGTTGATGGCGATGCCGGTGTGCGCAGAGCCGGTGAACAGCACGCCATCCACCCCGTCGTGTTCGGCCAGCGCGCGGCCCTGATCCGGGCCGCCGATCAGCAGTTGCACCACGTTTGCGGGAATGCCGGCGCGGTGGAAGCACTGCACCAGCAGTTCGCCGGTGGCCGGGGCCTTTTCCGATGGCTTGAACACCACCGCGTTGCCCGCGATCAGCGCCGGGATGATATGGGCGTTGGGCAGGTGCGCCGGAAGATTGTAAGGCCCCAGCACCGCCATCACCCCATGCGGCTTGTGGCGCAACGCGGCGGTGCCCTGCAGCGCGCCGTCGAACTTGCGCTGGGCAGACCGTTCGCCATAGGCACGCGCCGAGATATCGACCTTGGCGACGACCTTTTCGACTTCCGCGCGGGCTTCCCACAGCGGCTTGCCGGTTTCGCGCGCGATCAGCGCGGCCAGGTTCTCCTGCTCCTTGCGCACTTCGTTGGCGAAGCGCCGGCACAATTCCACGCGGTTGGAAAGCGACAGGGCGGCCCACGTCGACCACGCCTGTCGCGCCCGATCGACGGTCGCGTCCACGTCACCCACCGGCCCGCGCCACAGTTCGGCGCCGGTCGCGGGTTCGCGGGAGACGATCTCGGCATCGTTGCCGGAAGGAGCGGTCATCGGTTCATTCGCTTTTGCTTTATCGGCAACGCTCTAGCAGGAAATTGGTTACCATATTTTCAAGCCGGTCCCGCATGACCGCGCGGGGCTGGCGCGGTGCCCAGCGCTTCCCCCATGCGCCGGACGGCGGCAACCTTGGCGTGCAATGCCCTCCAATCGTCCTTTTCGGCGATCGGTTCCCAGATCGCCTCCACTTCGTCGATCAGCATCGATTGCGGGGCTTCGTCGAACCAGTAGGGGTGATCGTCGACCATCGACCGGTAGGGGCCAAGCGCCTCCTTCAGCGCCGCGCCCGCATCGTCGGCCGCAAACGGTCCGCGCCCGCCGCGATGGGCGAAGAAGAAGGCGTCCGGCCCGATGCCCTGCGCCACCATGGCCGCTTCGCAGGCGCCGATCAGCGCGCTGTCTTCCTCCAGCCCGCGCGGCTCCACGCCAAGCCGCCAGCACCAGCGCCGCGCCATCGCCTGCTGGTAGAGATCGGGAAACCGGTTCAGCGCCGCGATCAGCGGCGGAGCTTCCGAAAGCAGGCGCAGCGCGACGGCCAGCTGTCCGCAGTTCCAGTGGATCGCCTCGGGCTGGCGGCCGAAGGCGTAGAGGCCCGAATGATCGAAATAGGCGGCGGTGAACGCCGGATTCCACGTCGGCAGCCAGCGCCAGGGGCCATAGTCGAAGCTCTCCCCGGTCACGTTCATGTTGTCGGTGTTCAACACGCCATGGACGAAGCCCGCGACCATGTAGCTGGCGGCCATGTCGGCCATGCGTTCGACCACCTGGTGCAGCAGCCGCGCCGCCTTGTTGTCTGGCTCGGGCGCGTCGGGGGGAAGGGCGGGGCCGGGGAAGCTGGCCAGGCAGTAATCGACGAGCTGTTCCATTTCGGCAGGCGCATCGAGCGCTGCCAGCCGCTGGAACGTGCCGAAGCGGATATGGCCGTGGCTGAGCCGGACCAGCACCGCTGCGCGGGTGGGCGAGGGTTCGTCGCCCCGCCACAGCGATTCGCCGGTCTCGATCACGGAGAAAGTGCGGCTGGTCGCCACGCCCAGCGCTTCCAGCATTTCCGTTGCCAGAACCTCGCGCACCGCGCCTTTCAGCGTGAGGCGGCCATCGCCCTGCCGGCTCCAGGGGGTCTGCCCCGAACCCTTGGTGCCAAGGTCCATCAGCCGGCCCCGCCGATCGCGCATCTGCGCGAACAGAAAGCCGCGCCCGTCTCCCAGTTCGGGATTGTAAACGCGGAACTGGTGGCCGTGGTAGCGCAGCGCCAGCGGCTGCGGGAGATTGCCGGGCAATGGCGCGAAGCGGCCGAAATGCGCGATCCATGCTGCATCGTCGAGATCGGCCAGCCCCACGTCCCGCGCCGCGCGATCGTTGCGGAAGCGCAGCGTCGTTCCGGGGAAGTCTGCTGGCGCCACCGGATCGCCCAGCCAGCCGGCCAGCGAAAGGATATGGGGATCAGCGGTGTAGATCGCGTCTTGCGGGTTGGGTTGCATCAAGCGATAGTGGTCTCTGGGCGGTCCGCAGGCAAGCGGGTCCGCTCGCGGACGCGGGATATTGGGCGCGGATACGGGATAATGGTGTTTGAGCCGGGCGGATGTTCGGCTTATGGCGCCGGTCGCGTGGGGGCGTTGAACAAGGAACGGTTTTTCAGGCGATGGCGGATTTCGAGAATCGCAGCTGGTCCAGCCGCGACGGGCTGCGCCTGCATTTCCGGGACTTTCCGGGGCCGGACAACAAGCCGCCGGTGCTTTGCCTGCCGGGCCTGACCCGCAATGCGCGCGATTTCGAGGACGTGGCGGCGCGGCTTGCCGGGCAATGGCGGGTCATCTGCCCGGACATGCGCGGCCGGGGCGACAGCGATTACGCCAAGGATCCGATGACCTACAATCCGGCGCAGTATCTCGATGATGTCGAGCTGCTGCTGGAACAGCACGGCATCGCCCGGTTCGTGGCAGTCGGCACGTCGCTGGGCGGCTTGCTGACGATGCTGCTGGCGGGCCGGGACAACAGCCGGATCGCGGGATTCGTGCTGAACGATATCGGTCCGGAAGTGGAAGAGGCCGGGCTGGAGCGCATCCGCGAATACGTGGGGCAGGGCCGCAATTTCGAAACCTGGATGCACGCCGCGCGCGCGCTTCAGGAAAGCCAGGCCGATGTCTATCCCGATTACGGCGTGTCCGACTGGCTCCGCTATGCCAAGCGCGTGATGGCGCTGGGCAGCGGCGGTCGGATTGCGTTCGACTATGACATGAAGATCGCCGAGCCGTTCGACGCGCCGGCCGGGGCGACGCCGCAGGTGGATATGTGGCCGCTGTTCGATGCGCTGGCGGGGCGTCCCGCCCTGCTGCTGCGCGGCGCCCTGTCGGACATCCTTTCTGCCGGCACCGCGAACCGGATGGTCGCGCGCCACCCGGACATGGAGCTTGTGACGGTCGAGCGCGTCGGCCACGCCCCCACGCTGGACGAACCCGAAGCGGTCGCGGCGATCGACCGGCTGCTCGCCCGGGTCTCATGAGCGACGGCGGCAGGCGGCGCCTGCACCTTCTGCACCTGCATTCGACCTTCGGTGCGGGCGGCAAGGAGCGCCGCAGCGTGGCGCTGATCAACCGTTTCGGCCCCGCCATCGATCACAGCATCGTTTCGGCCGAACCCGGCGCGATGGGCGCGATGGCGCATATCGCCAAGGGCATTTCCGCGCATTCCCCGTTCGGCTTTCCGCGGCTGGCCGGTCGGTTCGGCGTGCGCCGGCTGCAGACGCTGGCCCGCGCGATGCGGGGTTTCGACCTGATCCTGACCTACAATTGGGGCGCGATGGACGCGGTGATGGCCCACGCGCTGTTCGGCCCCGCGATGGGGCTGGCGCCGCTGGTGCACCACGAAGACGGGTTCAATGCCGATGAGGCGGAGAAGCTGAAGCCCGCGCGCAACTGGTATCGCCGCGTGGCGCTGGCCCGCGCGAGCGCGCTGGTGGTGCCGTCGCGCCAGCTGGAAGGCGTGGCGCTGCAGGCGTGGCACCAGCCCTCCGGCAAGGTGCACCGCATTCCCAACGGCATCGATACCGCCGCCTATGGCCGCAAGCCCAGGCCCGATGCGCTGCCGCGCGTGGTCAAGCGGCCCGGCGAAAAATGGGTCGGCACGCTCGCGGGCCTGCGCCCGGTGAAGAACCTGCGCCGGCTGGTGCGCGCCTTTCGCGCCTTGCCGCCCGAATGGCAGCTGGTGATCGTGGGCGAAGGGCCGGACCGCGAGGCGATCATGGCGGAGGCGGTCGCGCTGGAAGTGGGTCATCGCGTTCACCTGCCGGGGCATGTGGACGATCCGGCGCGGGCGGTCGGCCTGTTCGATATCTTCGCGCTTTCGTCCGACAGCGAGCAGTTCCCGCTGTCCGTGGTGGAGGCGATGGCGGCGGGCTTGCCCATCGCCAGCCCCGCCGTGGGGGACGTGCGGGACATAGTTTCAGACGAGAATCGCGATTTCATCACGCCGCCGGGCGACGAAGCCGCGCTGGAAGCGACGCTGGCCGCCTTCGCCTGGGACGAGGGGCTGCGCCGCCGGATCGGGGCGTCCAACCAGGTCCGCGCCCGCGCGGAATTCGACGAGACGGCGATGGTCGCGCGCTATGCCGCGCTCTATGGCGGCGTGCTCGGCCTTGCGCAGTTTCCTTGATGCGCGCCTTACGATGGCCATGATTACCAAGTGTTTCCCGCTTCACCGGGGGTTCACCCACGGGATTCCAGAATCATTCCCGTTGAAAAGGCGGGTCTATCCGCTAAACACCCGGCACTTCCGTTAACTGTCCGCCGAAAGCGCAGCCTTGGCCCTTCGTCCTACCCGTCCGCAGTCCCGCTCCGATCAGCTTGCCGAACGCAAGGCCGCGCAAGGCGATGTGTTCCTGCGCGAAGTCGATGATGCGCTGCGCGAGGACCAGGTGTTCGACGCGCTGCGCCGCTATGGCAAGCCGGTGGGCGCGCTGGTGGTGGCGGGGTTGGTCGGCCTGGCCGGCTGGCTGTGGTACGATTATCACAAGGCCACGGTCGCGGGCGAACAGGGCGAACGGATGACGATCGCGCTCGACCAGCTCGAAGCCGGCCGGGTGCAGACCAGCAGCGACAGCATGGCGCCGCTCGTCAAGGATGGCGGGCCGGGCTATCGCGCCGCCGCGCAACTGACGCAGGCCGGCATCGCCGCCCAGCAGAACAAGACCGACGATGCCGCAAAGCTGCTCGCCGCCGTCGCCGCGGACCAGAGCGCGCCGCAGGCCTACCGCGATCTCGCCACGATCCGCGAAGTGGCGATCACCATGGACAAGCTGCCGCCGGAAAAGGTGGTGGAACGGCTCAAGCCCCTGGCCGTGCCGGGCAACGCCTGGTTCGGCAGCGCGGGCGAACTGCTCGGCTTCGCCTACCTGAAGCAGGGCAAGAACGATCTGGCCGGGCCGCTGTTCGCGGCGATGGCCAAGGACAAGACCGTTCCGGCCTCGATCCGGGAACGCGCGCGCCAGTTGGCCGGCACGCTGGGCGTGGATACCATCGATGATCCGAAAGCTCTGATTGCGCAGGGCCAAGCACAGCAGGGGCCGGCCGACGCCGGCGCCCAGTAACACCAGTTTGACGGGGATGACGGGGATGATGCGCAATCCGGTGCAGGAACATGGCGGTATTGCCGCGCGCCGCCGGCTGGTTCGCCGCGCGGGCATGGCCGGGGTGATCGCCCTGGCGGTCGCGGTCAGCGGGTGTGCGGGCAAAAACAAGGTCAAGACCACGCCGACGGTGGGGCAGCGCGTGCCGATCCTGTCGCGGATCGAGGCGGGCACCAAGGTCGATACCGCGATTTCGGGGATGCAGGTGGTGCTGCCGCCGGCCGAAGTGAACACGGAATGGGCGCAGGGCGGCGGCACGGCCAGCAAGTCCTATGGCCATCTCGCGCTCGGTGCCACGCCCCAGCGCCTGTGGACCGCCAACATCGCCGGTTCCTCGGTCAAGCAGCGGCTGGCCGCCTCGCCGGTGATCGGCGATGGCAAGCTGTTTGTGATGGACACCGAAGGCGTGGTCCGCGCGATGGACGCCAATACCGGCAAGGAACTGTGGCGGGCCAGCTTCAAGCTGCCCGAGAACAGCGGTTCCGTGTTCGGCGGCGGTGCTTCGTACAACGAGGGCCGCGTCTATGTGACGACGGGCCTGGGCGAAGTTGCTGCGCTTGATGCCAAGGACGGCGCGATCAAGTGGCGCGTCAAGCCGGCCGGGCCGCTGCGCGGCTCGCCCACGGTCAGCTTCGGCGCGGTTTATGTGATGACGCAGGACAACCAGATCGTCGCGCTCAATATCGAGGACGGCGCGCTGCTCTGGAACGAATCCGCCTCGGTCGCGCAGACCGGCGTGTTCGGCGTGGCCGCGCCGGCTGCCGGGCAGGGCACGATCGTCGCGGGCTACAGCTCGGGCGAACTGGTCGCCTACCGTTACGAGAACGGCCGCCAGCTCTGGTCCGATGCGCTGGCGCGCACCAGCATCGCCACTAGCGTTTCGACGCTGACCGACATCGACGCCGACCCGATCATCGAGCGTGGCCGCGTCTATGCGCTGGGGCAGGGCGGGCGCATGGCCGCCTACGAACTCGTCACCGGGCAGCGCGTGTGGGAACTCAACCTCGCGGGCATTTCCACCCCGGCCATCGCCGGAGAATGGATCTTCACGCTGACCGACGAAGCCAAGCTGCTGTGCATCGCCAAGGGTACCGGCAAGGTGCGCTGGCTGACCCAGCTCCGCCGCTGGGGCAGCGAGAAGAAGAAGAGCAATCCGATCTTCTGGACCGGCCCGGTGCTGGCGGGTGACCGCCTGTGGGTCGCCAATTCGCGCGGCGAGGTGTTCACGCAATCGGTCACCGACGGGAAGGCGAGCGAATGGGGCAAGGTTTCCGGCGCGGTATCGCTGCCGCCGGTGGTCGCCAACCAGACGCTCTATATCCTGGACAACAACGGCCGCATCACGGCGTTTCGCTGATCGGGCGTGAGGCTGGCCAAGGCCGGCCTTTACGCTTTGCTCATGCTTGAACGCTAAACCTGCCGCGCATGAGCGCGCACGGTTCCGTGGCCGAAACACGGCCCCAAGCCCCTTTCGTTCCGGCTAGCCGGCCGGACAGCGATGTGTCCGTTGGCGTCGGCCTGTCGGGGCTTGCCGGTCTGGCGTTCTGGGTGCTGGTCTGCCGCAACTGGCCCGCCATCGTCGACATGTTCGGCCTGCCGGGGCCGCGCGAACCGATGGTGGGGCCGTCCGCCGCGCTTCTCGCGCTGCTTTTCTCGGGCACGCCGATGGTCCTCTATTCGCTGCTGGTCGACAAGGTCCACCGCCGCGCCTCCACCGGGATCGACTGGTCCAGCCCGCGCCCCTTGCGCGAGGTGATGGACATTGCGATCACCAAGCTGGCCGGGCTGTGGGCGACGTGGACGCTGATCGGCTTCGTCTATTGCCTGGGGCGCTGGTACTGGCGCGGGCAGTACCTGTTCGCGATGGACGTGCTGGAAACCACAGCCCCGCTGCTGTTTCTGGCCTCCGTCCCCTATGTGCTGTGGCTCGATCGCGTGCTGGTGAACCCGCGCGACGGCGCCTGGCATTTCGGCGCGATGCTGATGGGGCGCGAACCCTATGCACGCGAGGAAGTCTATCACCACTTGCGCGCCTGGACGGTGAAGGGCTTCTTCTGCGCCTTCATGATCTCGATCCTGCCCGGCGGGTTCGCCGCCGTGGTGCGGGCGGACTGGTCGCTGGCGGCCCACGATCCGGTGCGTATCGCCGGCATGACGATCGAGACGATGTTCATGGTCGACGTGCAGATCGCCATGGTCGGCTATCTGCTGACGATGAAGCCGCTGGATGCGCAGATCCGCACCGCGAACCCCTATCTCGGCGGCTGGCTTTCCGCGCTGATCTGCTATCCGCCGTTCATCCTGATGGGCGGTGGCGACGTGCTGGACTATCGCGCCAACGGGGCCGAGTGGGACTTCTGGCTGCAGGGCCACACCGCGCTATTGTGGATCTGGGGGGCGGCGCTGGTGCTGCTGACCGCGGCCTATGCATGGGCGACCGTGGCGTTCGGCCTGCGCTTTTCCAACCTCACCTGGCGCGGCGTGCTCACCAACGGGCCTTACGCCATCACCCGCCATCCTGCCTATGTGTCCAAGAACGCCTACTGGTGGCTGGCCTCGCTGCCGTTCCTGACCGTAAACCATTCGATGACCGACGCGGTGCGCAACACGGTCACGCTGGGGCTGGTCAGCGCGGTCTATTACTGGCGCGCCAAGACCGAGGAGAAGCACCTGCTCGCCTCGGACCCCAAGTACCGCGCCTATCACGCGTGGATGGACGAGCACGGCCTGCTGACCAGCGCGTTCAACCGTCTGCGCCGGCGCGTGATGCCGGCACGGGTAGAGCTTCAGCCGGCGGAATAACTGCTTAGACGGCCACGCCCTCGTCGGTTTCGAAGATGCGGATGTCGCGGTCCGAAAGGCCGAGTTCGGCGCGTTCCTGCGCCCAGGCCGCCATGTGCGCGGTCTTGAAATGGGCGTCGAGCGCGGCGCGATCGCGCCACTTTTCGCTGACGCGAATCACTTCGGGATCGGCCACGTCGCGCGAATAGGCATAGAGGATGCAGCCGTCCTCTTCCCGCGTGGCGGCGATCACCTTTGCCATCATGGGCAGCGCTTTGTCGAAGTTCGCCGCCGGCAGGCGGAAACTGCCCATGACCAGAATCATCGCTCTTGTCCTTCCGATTCAGAAGCTTTTGACGGCGTAGACCTTGGAAACGTCGCCGCCCCATTCGCCGTGGTAGAGATCGAGCAGCCGTTCGGCCGGAGTCTTGCCGGTGCTGACGATCTCGTCGAGCGGGAGCAGGTAGCCCGTTTCGTTGTCGCCGGCGGCGTTGAGGCGGTTGCGCGCCGAAAGCCCGGCGCGCGCGATGCGCAGCACTTCGCCGGCGATGTCGCGCAACGTGCCGCCGCCCGGAAGGGGCGCGTCCAGACCCAGCTTGGGCACGCTGGAGCGCAGGCGCTCGCGCCCGTCCATGTCCCAGTCCTTCACCAGATCCCAGGCCGCGTCGAGCGCGGTCTGGTCATAGAGCAGGCCCACCCACAGCGCCGGCAGCGCGCAGATGCGGCTCCACGGGCCACCATCGGCGCCGCGCATTTCGAGGAAGCTCTTGAGCCGCACTTCGGGGAAGGCCGTGGAAAGATGGTCGATCCAGTCCGACTTCAGCGGCTTTTCGCCGGGCAGCGCGGGCAGCTTGCCATCCAGGAAATCGCGGAACGACTGGCCGGCGGCGTCGATATACTTGCCGTCGCGGAACACGAAGTACATCGGCACGTCGAGCATGTAGTCGACATAGCGTTCGTAGCCGAAGCCATCCTCGAACACGAACGGCAGCATCCCCGTGCGCGCCGGGTCGGTATCCGACCAGATGTGGCTGCGGTACGAGAGGAACCCGTTGGGCTTGCCTTCGAGGAACGGCGAATTGGCGAACAGCGCGGTCGCCAGCGGTTGCAGGGCCAGGCTGACGCGGAACTTCTGCACCATGTCCGCCTCGCTCGCGTAGTCGAGGTTGGTCTGGATGGTGCAGGTGCGCAGCATCATGTCGAGGCCCATCGATCCGACGCGCGGCATGTGCCGCAGCATGATCTCATAGCGGCCCTTGGGCATGATCGGCAGGTCTTCGCGGCGCTTGTCGGGCCACAGGCCAAGGCCGAGATAGCCGATGCCGAGCTTGTCGCCGATGGCCTTCACCTGCGCCAGGTGGCGGCCGGTTTCTGCGCAGGTTTCGTGCAGGTTCTCCAGCGGCGCGCCTGAGAGTTCCAACTGCCCTGCCGGCTCCAGGCTGACCGTGCCGTCGGCACCGCCCATGGCGATCACGTTGCCGCCTTCGATGATGGGCTCCCAGCCGTATTCGGTCAGCGCCATCAGCAGGTCGCGGATGCCGCCCTGTTCCGCATAGGAAGGGGCGTGATAATCCCGCGTGCTATAGACGAACTTCTCGTGCTCGGTGCCGATCCGCCAGTTTTCGCGTGGTTTTTCACCGCGCTGCATGGGGGCCACGAGCTGCTCGCGGCTTTCGATGACGGGATCGTTGCTATTTGAAACTTGCCGCGTGCTCATGCGCGTTCCGTTAGTGCCTGCAAGGCCTTCTGGCCAGCGCGAAATCGGAAATACACTATCCCGGAAATGGAAGGCTCAGCCGGTCCAGTCGCCGGAAATTCCCATCCACAGCGCGGTAGCCGCGATGGCCGCGGTTTCCCCCCGCAGGATGCGCGGGCCAAGCGATATGGGCACGGCGGCGGGATGGGCGCGGATCAGTGCGCGCTCGGCATCGTCGAATCCGCCTTCCGGGCCGATGAGCAGCCCCGCCGGGCCGGTGTGCGCGGCAAAGGCGGCGGCGGCCGGCGCGCCGCCGGTTTCGTCGGCGAAGAACAGGGTGCGGCTTTCCGGCCAGTCGCGCACCAGCGCCTCCAGCTTCGCCGGATCGGCCAGCGCGGGCAGCGCGGTGCGCGCGCATTGTTCGGCCGCCTCGGTCACGATGGCGCGGGCGCGTTCGGGGTTGAGCTTGTCCGCCACGCAGCGCCGGGTGATCGTCGGGCGGATCGTGCCGACCCCCAGTTCGGTCGCCTTTTCGAGCACGAGGTCGAAGTTCGGTTTCTTGAGCAGCGCGGGGCACAGCCAGAAATCGGGCACCGCTTCGCGCGTGCGCAGGCGCCGTTCGACCGTCAGCGTCACATCGCGCTTGCCCGCGACATTGACTGTGGCGAGCCATTCGCCGGTCACGTCATCGCACAGGATCACCGCATCGCCCGGCGCTACGCGCATGACCTTGGCGAGATAGTGCGCCTGCCCGCCGTCGAGCGGCAGGGTCATGCCTTCGGACAGGGGCATTTCGACGAACAGGCGCGGCGCGCTGCGTGGGGGCCAGGCGGGGGTGGCGGGCATCATGGCTCCTTATCGTCGCAAGCATCTTTCGTCATCCCCGCGAAAGCGGGGATCTCGTGCCTCGATGCCACCGACCGAGATCCCCGCTTTCCCGGGAAGGACGAGGTGCTATAGCGTCGCCATGACCTCCGCACAGATCGTTCCCGATAGCGAACTTCGCGGCCTCGTTGCGCATCTGCCGCCGGGCTTGCGCGATTTCGCGCTGCTGGCGCGGTTCGACCGGCCGATTGGCTGGTGGCTGCTGTTCTGGCCCTGCGCCTGGGGCGTGCTGCTGGCGGGGGGAGCCGCGCGCTGGCCGATCGTGCTGTGGCTGCTGCTCGGCTCGATCGCGATGCGCGCGGCGGGGTGCGTCTATAACGACATCGTCGATGCCGATCTCGACCGGCAGGTGGCGCGCACGGCGGCGCGGCCGGTGGCGAGCGGGCGTGTTTCGACGAAGGCGGCGTGGGTCTGGCTGCTGGCGCTGTGCGGGGTGGGGCTGGTGGTCCTGCTGCAACTGCGCTGGCAGGCGCAGGCGGTGGCGCTGGGCAGCCTGGCGCTGGTGGCGGCCTATCCGTTCATGAAGCGGATCACCGGCTGGCCGCAGGCGTGGCTGGGGCTGGTCTTCACCTGGGGCGCACCGGTCGGCTGGGTGGAAGTGGCCGGGTTCGACCGGCTGGGTGGGCTGGGCCTGCTTTATGCCGGATGTTGGGCCTGGTGCATGGGCTACGACACGATCTATGCCTGCCAGGATCGCGAGGACGATGCGCTCGTGGGCGTGGGATCGAGCGCGCTGTCGCTGGGCCGGCACGTGAAGGCGGGCGTGGGCGCGCTCTATGCCATGGCGGTGGCGTGCTGGTGCGGCGCGGTGTGGCTGGTGCGGCCCGATCCCGTGGCCCTGCTGGCCCTGCTGCCCGTGGCGGCGCATCTCGCCTGGCAGGCCGGGACGCTGCGGCCGGATGACGGCGACAGCGCCCTGGCGCGGTTCCGCTCGAACCGCTTTGCCGGCCTGCTCATGGCGGCGGCCTGCCTCGTGGTGGGTGCGGCTGGTCAGGTGTAGCTGACCACTTCGAATTCGATGCCGTCCCAATCGAAGAAGTAGAACCGCCGGCCGGGTTCGTAATCCGCATGGTTGAAGGGCACGAGTCCGGCCTCGATGACGGTGCGTTCCGCCGCGTCCAGATCATCCACCAGCAGCCCGATGTGGTTGAGCGGCAGGCCCTTGGCGAAGCGCATCGGCCGCTTCTCGTCGGGCGTCCACAGCGCGAGATAGTCGGTATCGGCACTGCCGACGTGGATGGTCCAGCCGCCCAGTTGCGAAGGGCCGCGCCAGCGTTCCTCCCACCCGCACAGCCGGGCCAGGAAGGCAGCCATGCGTTCGGGATCGCTGACGGTGATGTTGATGTGTTCAAGGCGGGCGGGCTGCATCGTTTTGTGTCCTTTCGGGGATGGTTGCGAATCGATGCTCGTGACGATGCAATCTCAAGCTGACTTGAGGTCAAGCAGCGATTAGGCTGTCTGCATGAACCGCAACGACCTGATCCCGATCGGCGCGCTGGCGCGGCGTACCGGCCTCGCCGTGTCCGCCATCCGCTATTACGAGCAGCGCGGGCTGATCGAATCGGTGCGCAGCAGCGGCAACCAGCGGCGATTCCTGCGCTCCGACATCCGGCGGCTGAGCTTCATCCTGATCGCGCAGAAGCTGGGGCTGGGCCTGGCCGAGATCGAGCGCGAACTGGCCGCGCTGCCGCAGGGGCGCACGCCCAACGCGCGCGACTGGGCGCGGATCAGCCGTTCGCTGCGCGGCGAGATCGACCGCCGCATCGCCACGCTGGAGCGCACGCGCGAAAAGCTGGACGCCTGCATCGGCTGTGGCTGTCTGAGTCTGGCGCGCTGCCGCCTCTACAACCCGGAGGACCGTGCCGGGGAGCAAGGAAGCGGGCCGCGCTACGTGCTGGATGACGGCTGATTGGCTGGCGCGATGGGGACGGTTCGAGCGCCTAGAGGGGCTTGTGTCCGAAGGCCATCGTTGCGCAACCGAAGAACGCCCTGCGATAGCTGGCTATAAGACCCGCCCCTTCCAACATGCCGGTGAATTGCCGGCAATTCCCGAATTGTGTGCTGTAGGTACCGATCATCGCGAAATCTTGGGCGCCACGCAGGAATATGCGTTCAATTGCCGGGAGCACGGTCTTCAGGTGGAAAAGGTACAGCGGCCGCAGCAACCAGCCCCTCGGATCCGACGCCTCGATGAACGCGAACCGTCCACCGGGTTTCAGCACCCGCGCGGTCAGCGCGGCAAGACGGCGGTGCTGGGCGGGCGAGAAGGTCTTGAGGCCGAACGTGGACGCCACGAAGTCCGCGCTGGCATCGGGCAGATCGCTGGCCAGCACGTCATCCTCGATGAAGGCGATCCGGTCCGAGCGCATCGCATGGAGCCGCTCCATCGCCAACGTGTGCATGCCCGAGGAGATGTCGACCGCGACGATCTGTTCGATTTCCGGATTCGCCCCCAGCAGGTGCGGCCAGACTTCGCCCGTGCCTGACATGAAATCATAGCCCGTTGCCGCGCCCCGCGGCAAAGCCAGCGCGGCGACGCATTGTCGCCGCCAGCGTTCCGTGAAGCCGAGCGAACAGACGAAACTGAACGCGATGTAGCGGCGCGAGCAGCGGTCGAACACCGCTTTGACGAAGGCCGGATCGTAAATGTCCGGCACGTCTTCCATCAGGCCGTCGCCAGCAATTCCTCGGCCGCGCCAAGATCCACGCTGACCAGCCGCGAGACGCCCTTTTCGACCATGGTTACGCCGAACAGGCGGTGCATTCGGCTCATCGTGACCGCGTTGTGGGTGACGATGAGGTAGCGGGTCTGGGTTTCGCTGACCATCGCGTCGAGCATGTCGCAGAAGCGTTCGACGTTGGCGTCGTCGAGCGGGGCGTCCACTTCGTCGAGCACGCAGATCGGCGCGGGGTTGGTGAGGAACAGCGCGAAGATCAGCGCCACGGCGGTCAGCGCCTGTTCGCCGCCCGACAGCAGCGTCAGCGATTGCAGGCGCTTGCCCGGCGGCTGGGCGAAGATTTCGAGGCCCGCTTCCAGCGGATCATCGCTGTCCACCAGCGCCAGATGCGCCTCGCCGCCGCCGAACAGGCGCGAAAACAGGTGGCGGAAGTGGCCGTCCACCGCCTCGAACGCGGCGCGCAGGCGTTCGCGCCCCTCGCGGTTGAGATTGCCGATCGATCCGCGCAGGCGGTGCACCGCCTCGGTCAGTTCGGCCTGTTCGGTGATGCTGGCGCCGTGGCGGTCCTCAGCCTCGGCCAGTTCGTCGGCGGCGAGCAGGTTGACCGGGCCGATGCGTTCGCGTTCGGCGATCAGCAGATCGTGCCGCGTGGTTTCCTCGGCCGCGTTGCCGATATCGCCAGAGGCGAAGTCGAAGCGTTCGGGCAGCAGCGGTGGCGGGCACTGGAATCGTTCGCCCGAAAGGCTGGCCATTTCCTGCCGGCGTGTGTCGTCGCTCTCGGCGCGAGCCACCGCGCCGGCGCGCCGTTCGCGCGCGGCGGCGAGCGTTTCGTTGGCCGCGCCCAGCGCCGCGTCGGCGGCCTTCGCGGCGGCATCCGCACCAGTCAGTGCGGCTTCGGCCAGCGCCAGTTCCTGGCCCAGCCGCGTGCGGATCGATTCGGCATCCTCGATCTCGCGCAGCAAGGCGGCGGGCCGCGCGGCGCTGATCGCGCGTTCGCGTTCCACCTCCTCGCGCCGGCCCGCCATGTCCGCCAGCCGCTTTGCCGCGTCGCTGGCGCGTGCCTGCCAGTTGCGGATGTCCGCCCGGTGCGTGCCCAGCCGCTCGCGCCCGACGGCAAGTCCCTGCTCCAGCGCGGCGATGGCCGCCGAAGCCGTCTGCAGAGCCGCCCGCGCGGCATCGTTGCGCGTCCGCGCCGCTTCGACGGCGGCACGCCCGGCAGCGGGATCGGGCAGGGCCGCGCGCTTGGCCTCGGCGCTGGCCAGCTCGGTTGCGCCATCGGCCTGGCGCTCGGCCAGCTCGGCGAGCGCGCGATCGAGTTCTGCGCGGCGGGCTTCCGCGCGGGCGCGGGCGGCTTCGGCCTGGTCCAGCGCGCGCAGCGCCGCGCGCTCGGCATCCGCAGCCGCGGTCATGGTGCGTTCGGCCGTGCCCAGCCGGGCTTGCGCGTCGGCCAGCGCCGCGCGCGCCGTCTCGGCAGCTGCTTCCGCTTCGCTCACTGCATCGCGCAGCGCGGGCAGCCGCGCGGCGAGGTCGATCAGCCGGTTCTCCGCTTCCAGCGTGGCCGCTTCGGCCGCGCCTTCGCCGCGCGCGACAAAGCCGTCCCAGCGCCGCAGGTATCCGGTGCGCGTCACCAGCCATTCGCCGGGGGCAAGCGCCTGCCCCTCGTCGCGATCGACCACGCGCACCAGCCCGAAGCGCGCCGCCAGTTCGGGCGGGCACTGCGGCACATGGTGCAGCAGCGAATAGGGCAGCGCGGCATCGACTTGCGCGCCGGTCCAGAAGCGCCCGTCGGCATCCGCCGGGGCGGGGCCTACCGGCGCGCCGGCATCGCGCCCCAGCACGGCGGCGACGGCGCGCTCGAAGCCCGGCGCCACGCGCAGCGCGGCCAGCGCGGTGGTGCCGTGCCCGCCGGCGGCCTGGCGTTCGCGCGCGGCCTTGTCGCGGGCGAGGGCATCGTGTTCGCGCTCCACCCCGGCGAGTTCGGCGCGCGCGGCGGCGAGCGCGCTGCCGGCGTGATCGCGTTCGGCGGTCAGGTTTTCGCGCAGCGCCAGCAGCTCCGTCCGCTCCGCTTGCGCCGTGGCGAGCGCGGCGGCTGCTTCGGCGCGCCGGGCCTCTGCCGCCGCGATCTGCGCGCCGGGATCGCCCTCGCGCGCCAGTTGATCGACCTGCTGCCGCAGCCGCGCCGCTTCGGCGTCGTGCCGTTCGCACAGCTGGCGGGCCGCCGTGACGGCCGCTTCCGCCACGCGCCAGTCGGCATCGATTCCGGCCTGTTCGGCCACGCGCTGCGCCAGCGTGACTTCGGCGGAACGCGCGGCGCGATCGGCATCGTCCTGCGCGGCGGCAAGGCGCGGCCGCTGGGCCTCGTCCGCCGCGAGCGTTGCTTCGGCGGCGGCAATGTCGTCTTCCAGCCGGGTGAGCGCTTCGGCCGCGTCCTCGGTCATGCGGTCGGCGTGGGTACGATCGTCGTCCAGCCGCTGCAGCTGCCGGTCAAGGTCGGCCAGCCGTTGCTCGGCCGCCTCCAGCTGGGTGGTCAGCGAGGCCATGCGCTGGCCATGTGCCGACGCGTCCTGCCGGCGATCGAACAGATCGTCGCGCGCTTCGGCCAGCGCGGCGGCGGCGGCATGTTGCGCCAGCTGGGCCGCGCGCGCGGCGGCCTGCGCGCTGACGACGGCCTCCTCGCTGGCCTTCGCTTCCCGCCGCGCCGCGTCCGCCGCGTCCGCCGCATCGCGCCAGCGGGCAAAGACCATGCGCGCCTCGGCCACGCGGATGCGTTCGCTCACCGCCTTGTAGCGATCGGCGGCGCGGGCCTGCCGGCGCAGCGTGGCGATCTGGCCTTCCAGCCCGGCGAGCAGGTCCACCAGCCGTTCAAGATTGGTTTCGGTGGCGCGCAGCTTCTGTTCGGCATCGCGCCGGCGGACGTGGAGGCCGGCGATCCCCGCCGCTTCCTCCAGCATCATGCGCCGTTCGGCGGGGCGCGCGGCGATCACCGCCGCGATGCGGCCCTGGCTGACCAGCGCCGGGCTGTGCGCGCCGGTGGCGGCATCGGCGAAGACCAGCGCCACGTCCTTGGCGCGCACGTCCTTGCCGTTGACGCGATAGGCGCTGCCCGCGCCGCGTTCGATCCGGCGCACCACTTCCAGCTCGTCGCCGAACGGACCGGAGGGATCGGTCGTGGCGGTCAGCGTCACTTCGGCGAAGGCGCGCGCCGGGCGCTGGGTGGTGCCGGCGAAGATCACGTCTTCCATGCCGCCACCGCGCATCGACCGGGCCGAGCTTTCACCCATGACCCAGCGGATTGCTTCCAGCAGGTTCGATTTTCCGCAACCGTTGGGGCCGACAATACCCGTCAACCCCGGTTCGATCCGGAGTTCAGCAGGTTCCACAAAGCTCTTGAAGCCGGTCAGCTTCAAGCGCCTGAATTCCATCGGCCCCCCTTCTGCGCGCGCTCCCCTTTAGCGCGCGCCAGCCTTTTGTAGCAGCGGTTCCAGTTCCTGCCAGCTTGCAACTTCCAGATTCTTGCCGTTCAGGACGAATGTGGGCGTCCCGGTGACGTTGAAGTCCTTGGTCGCCTTGTCGGTGCGATTGGCCAGCTCGGTGGCCTTGGTGGTGTCGGACAGGCACTTGGAGGCCTGATCGGCCGCGATGCCGCGCGCGGCGAAGAAGTCGGTCATGCCGCCAAGCTGGGCGATGCCGGCGAAGCGCTGGGCCGGCGGCTGTTCCGCCAGAGACTTGAAGCGGGCCTCGTCCTTCTGGAGATTGGTGAACATGTTGGGCTGCCAGTCCCAGAATTGTTCGCTGAGCGGGATCACCGCCTCGGGCGAACCGCAGGTGGCGAGCAGCGCCGCCGGCACGTCGAGCGCGTTGAGCATGAACAGGCGCAGCTCGTAGCTCACCCGGCCGCTGGCGACGTAATCGTCCTTCAGCTTGGGAAAGCCTTCCTTGGAGAAGGCGGCGCAGTGCGAACAGCTTAGCGCGCCGAATTCGATCAGCTTGAGCGGCGCTTGCGGGTTGCCCATCAGGTAGCCGCCATCGGGCGTGGCGGAGATCATGTCGGTCCACGCCTTGCCGGCCGGCGGCGCGATCTTGGCGATCGGCGCGGCGGCTTCGGCGCCGACGCCGACCTCGTCCTTCTTGCCGCAAGCGGAAAGGCCCAGCACGAGCGGCAGGGCAAGCAGGAGAAGGCGGGCGCGGGTAGGTTTCATGAATGCTGTTCCCGGGATTGGAAGGGTCGCTGAAAGGAAGGGCTAGCCGATCCGCGCGCCGGATTGAAGCCGGATTGAAGCGCGCGCGGGGCGGATCAGTGCAGGCGGGCTTCGATCTGCGGCTTCAGAGCCTCCCAAGTGTAGGTGCCCGAAAGCGGCACGCCGTTCAGCACGAAGCTGGGCGTACCGGTGACGAAATCCTTGTCCATCGCGTCCTGCGTGCCCTTGGCCAGCTTGTCGGCCAGGGCCTTGTTGGCAAGGCAGCGATCAATGGCGGGCCTGTCGAAGCCATGTGCCGCCATGATTTCGTAGAAATGGAAATCGCTGGCGATGGCGCGGGTGCGGCTGGCGAAATCGCCGGCGGTCCAGCGCTGCCGCTGGGCGGCGTTGGCGGAGACCATGGGGCCGATCCAGTCGGCCTGCCGGCCCAGAAAGGCGTTGTGCAGAGTGACGAATTTCGACGGCGGTCCGCAATGCGTCAGCAAGGCCACGGTCATGTCCACTGGATCGCGCACGAAGCTGCGGATCTCGACCGAACCCTTGCCGTTGCCGATGAAGCCGATCTGGAGCTGCGCGAGCGATTCATGATGGAATTCGGCGCAGTGCGGGCAGGTATAGCTGATGTATTCCACCAGCTTCACCGGCGCGGCGGGGTTGCCCAGGATGTGGCTTTCGGTGGCCGTGCGGGTGACGATGGTGGTCGGCGCGCGCGTCGTGGTCGGCAGGCGCCCCGCGGCGGTGAGTGTCGCCAGCCCGGCCACAGCCAGCGCCAGCATGCCCAGCGTCCGCAAGATCAATCGCATCACTGTGTCTTTTCCCCGTCCTGATTGCCGTCCGAAGTGTTCCCGCCCAGGTTGCGCGCCAGCGATTCCAGCACGGCGCGCAGTTCCGGATCGCCGATGTCGCGCAGCGATTCCCCCAGCTCCATGGGAATGGGCTTCAGCGAAGGCGGCGCGGTCCGCGCGCCGTCATTCCCGCGCGGCGTCTGAACCTGACCTTGCCGGATCTTGACGCGCGCCACCGCGCGATAGCCGAAGAACCGGTTCACCCGCTCGATGATCTCCGGAATGACGTGCTGGATCAGCGGCGCGTGCGCGGGCGTGACGACAAGCTGGAGAATGCCATCGGCTTTTTCGCCGGGCGGGAAGCGGATCGATTCGGGCGCGCAGTGCCGGGCATGGTGCGATCCCACAATCTCGGGCCAGCGCGTGACCACCGAACTCTGCACGAAGCCGAAGCGGCGGAAGGCGGTGCGCCCGATCGCGGGCATCAGGTCGGCGATCTGCCGCGCTTCCCCGCCGCGCGCGCGCTCGAACGGCTTGCCGGCTTTTTGGCCGGTCTTTTGCGGGGCGTTCCGGGGCTTTCCTGCTTCGCGTTCCATATTGGCTGCTGCCATGCCATAGCGGCGCGATGCAGACCAGTGGCGAGACGAATTCGGGTGCGGGTACGATCGCCGGCGATCTGCTCGCCTGGTACGATGTCCATGCGCGCCGTTTGCCGTGGCGGCGGCTGCCGGGGGAGCCAGCGCAGGACCCCTACCGCGTGTGGCTGTCGGAAGTGATGCTCCAGCAGACGACCGTGGCCGCCGTCGGCCCCTATTTCGCGAAGTTCACCCAGCGCTGGCCGGCGGTGACCGATCTGGCGGCGGCGGACGATGCCGATGTCATGGCGGCCTGGGCGGGGCTGGGCTACTACGCCCGCGCCCGCAACCTGCTGGCTTGCGCCCGCGCCGTGGCGGCGATGGGCGGGAGCTTCCCCGATAGCGAGGAAGCCCTGCGCGCCTTGCCGGGGCTGGGCGCCTATACCGCAGCCGCCGTTGCCGCGATCGCTTTCGGGCGGCGCGCGGTGGTGGTCGATGCCAATGTCGAACGCGTGGTGGCGCGGCTGTTCGCCATTGCGGAGCCGCTGCCCGGCGCGCGGCCGGCGATTCGCGATGCCACCGACGCGATCACGCCCGAAGCGCGCGCGGGCGATTTCGCGCAAGCGATGATGGACCTTGGTGCGACGGTCTGCACCGTGAAGGCCCCTCGCTGCCTGCTGTGCCCGCTGCGCCCCGAATGCCGCGCCTATGCCGAGGGCGAGCCGGAGCGGCTGCCGGTCAAGGCGGCGAAGAAGGCGCGTCCCACGCGGCGCGGGCGCGCGTTCTGGATCGTGCGCGATGGCGCGGTCTGGCTGGTGCGGCGGCCGGGGAAGGGGATGCTGGGCGGGATGCGCGCCCTGCCGGACGATGGCTGGAACGCGCGCGCAGATGGCCATGGCGAACCGCCGCTGGCCGCAGCCTGGCGCTCGGGCGGACTGGTCCGACACACCTTCAGTCATTTCGATCTCGAATTGCAATTGATGCTTTGCGATGCTGCCGGTGGTGCTAGTCTGGCGGAGGGAGAATGGTGGCCGCTCTCCGGGATCGGGGAGGCCGGCTTGCCCACGGTGTTCGCCAAGGCGGCGCAACTGGCGCTGGCCGAAGCGTAAGGACGAGCGAGAGGCGATAGACGACCCCATGCGAAGCGAAGTTCTGCCCCCGTTCCGGGGCCTTTCCCGACGCGAGATCATGCGTGGTGGCCTGTTCATCGGCCTCGGCGGCGCTCTGTTTCCCCGGTTCGCTTTCGCCAGCGCGGCGGCCGAGGCGCAATGGCCGGCGGTGACGCAACTGCTCGATGGCTACGTGTCCGGTGGCAAGCTGCCGGGCATGATCGCGGCGCTTGGCTGGGGCAGCGCCCCGCCGGAAAGTATCGCGCGCGGCGTGGAGACGAAGGGCGAAGCCGCCCCCGTCACCATGGACAGCCTGTTCCGCGTCTATTCGATGACCAAGCCGATCACCGGCATGGCGGCGATGATCCTGATCGACGAAGGCAAGCTGCGCCTCGACCAGCCCTTGTCGGACATCCTGCCGAAGTTCGCGAAAATGCAGGTGCAGGTGACGCCGGACGGCTCGATCACCGATCTCCGGCCCGCGAAAACGCCGATTACGATCCGTCACCTGCTCACCCACACGGCGGGGCTGGGCTATTCGATCATCCAGAAGGGACCGATCAAGACCGCCTACGAACAGGCTGGCATCGTGCCCGGCCAGATCACGCGGTTGCCGGTGCCGGGCATGCAGCAGCCCGCCGCCATGCCCCGTAGCCTGGCCGAATTCGCGGACCGGCTGGCCGACCTGCCGCTCGTCTATGAACCGGGCACGCAATGGAGCTATTCGGTCGCGCTCGACCTGCTGGGACGCGTGATCGAGGTGGCATCGGGCCAGCCGTTCGAGCGCTTCCTGCAGGATCGCATCTTCGGCCCCACGGGCATGGACAGTTCGTGGTTCCAGGTGCCGAAGAGCGAAGTCGGCCGGCTGACCTCGAACTACGGCGTGCTCGGCGGATTCGTGGTGCCGCTCGATCCGGCGCAGTCCTCGATCTACCTCGATCCGCCGGCGTTCCCGTTCGGTGGCGCCGGGCTGGTCAGTTCCCCGCGCGATTATGACCGCTTCCTCACCATGCTGCTGGGCTATGGCACGATCGACGGGCGGCGGGTGATGAGCGAAGCGGCGGTACGGCTGGGTACCAGCAACCTGCTTCCGCCCGGCGCTGCCACCGACGGCACGATGATCGCGGGGGCGGGCTTCGGTGCGGGCGGGCGTGTGGGCATCGGCGTGGATGCGGGCACCTATGGCTGGGCCGGGGCCGCCGGCACGATCGCCTTCATCAACCACCGCGTCGGCAACCGCGCGGGCCTCTATACGCAATACATGCCCTCCGAAGCCTATCCGGTGCAAAGGGATTTCCCCAAGGCTGTGATCGCAGACCTGTTTCGTGGAAAGAAAGCCGCATGAACGGAACCACCATCGCCTTTGCCGGCAGCGCGCTCGACCGGGCGGATCATGTCCGCTCCGATCCGGACAAGCTGGCCGGCCTGATGAACTGGCGCGCGCGCCTGCTGCGGCTGGACGGGCTGGACCCGGTGCTAGCGCCCGAAGGCGGGCTGGACTGGGGCACGCTGGCCGATGCCGATCCGCAGGCCGAACTGGTTTTTCTGGGCCTGACCGAGGACGGCCGCGGCTGCTTCGCCGAAGTCGCGCCGCGTCTGGTGGGCAGCGTGGCGCCGCCCAATTCGCGCCTGTGGCAGGCGATGACGATGCTGGGATCGCAGGACCTCGCGATCTATGGCGGGGCGCGCAGCCTGGTGGACTGGCACGCCCGGCACCGCTTCTGTGCGCGGTGCGGCCATGCCACTGTGCTGGCCAAGGGCGGCTGGCAGCGTTCCTGCACGAACGCGGCGTGCAAGGCGGAGCATTTCCCGCGCGTCGATCCGGTCACGATCATGCTGGTGGAGCATCAGGGCAACCTGCTGCTGGGCCGCCAGCCGCGCTTTCCGCCGCGCCGCTTTTCGGCGCTGGCCGGGTTCGTGGAGCCGGGCGAATCGATCGAGGGCGCGGTGGCGCGCGAAGTGCAGGAGGAAGCGGGCGTGGTCGTGCGCGACGTGACCTATGTCGCCAGCCAGCCGTGGCCGTTCCCCTCGTCGCTGATGATCGGCTGCCACAGCCTGACCGACGATCCCACGCTCACCGTCGACACCACCGAACTGGAAGAGGCGCGCTGGTTCACCCGCGCCGAAGTGCGGGCGGCGCTGGACGGCGATGAGGAAGGGCCTTTCATCGCGCCCCCGCCGCACGCTGTGGCGCGGCACCTGCTGGAATGGTGGATCGCCCGATGACCGCGCCCGCTGCGCCAAAGCCGGTGACGATCGATATCTGGTCGGACGTGATGTGTCCGTGGTGCGTGATCGGCTACCACCAGTTGCAGAAGGGGCTGGCCATCCTGGGCGACGAAGTGGCGGCGACGATCCGCTTCCACCCGTTCGAGCTCAACCCCGACATGCCGCCCGAAGGCGAGGAGCAGAGCGCGCACATCATGCGCAAGTACGGGCGCAGCAAGGAACAGGCGGCGGAAGGCCGCTCGCAATTGCTGGCCATCGCCGAGCGGGCCGGCGCCAACTTGTCCTGGTCGGGCGAGGGCACGCCGCCGCCCGCGATGATGTGGAACACCCGCGCCGCGCACACGCTGCTGGTCCACGCGCTGCGTGATTACGATGCGGAAACCGAAGTGCGGCTGAAGCTCGCGCTGTTCGAGGCGCATTTCCAGCACCGCCGCAACGTTTCGGACCAGGGCGTGCTGCTCGATGTGGCGGAAAGCTTGGGGCTGGACCGCGCCCGCGCGCAAGCCGCGCTCGACGATCCGGAACTGGCCGCGATTGTCGAGGCGGGCGAGCAGCAGGCGTGGGACTGGAACATCTCGGGCGTGCCGGCGATGGTCGTCAACGGCAAGTACCTGATCCCCGGCGCGCAGGAACCGGACGTCTATGCCAACGCCCTGCGCCGCGTGATCGCGCGCGAGGCGGCGGCGGGGGCAATACCTGAATGAACTTCCGCTATCGGGTGACCACGAAAATCGGCTCATGGGCGGGAATGGCGGGGGGAGCGGACGTTTTGGCTATTACCATCCACCGCCCCAATATTCAGCGATACCGCCAGCGGCAAAGCCTACGCCAATAGCAAGGATGAACACGCCAAAGCCGGTAAGTGCTTTGCGCATGTAACCCTTGTGCTTGTCTAACTTCTTGAAACCGCTAGCCCACATTGGAAGCCAGTAGCGGCTAGCGTAAACGAGAGCAGCAACACCGACGCACCAAGCGCCGACGAACACCACTTCCATGCTCTTGGCGAGAAACGTCATCCCGCTTTTTTGCACGGCGCTTCGACGTCCGCAATCGTGCCTGTTCGGCATGGCTTGACCGCCTCAACTGTCGAAGAAAGCGGACTGATAACCAGTCCCCACACCCGTTCGTCCTGAGCTTGTCGAAGGACGCGCGTGGAGCCGGTCTACCCCTGCGGCTGCGCGATCCACTTGCCGCTGTTCTGGTATTCGGGCCGGATGGTGTTGGCGCCGGGCAGGTTCGATCCCGCAGGATGCGAACCGGCGGGAGGTGTGCCGGGCAGCCGGTCGCTCGCGCGGAACACGGCATCGCCGCCGCGCTGCTCGATCGCCGGCGCATAGGCGGGCGCGGTGGCGTGGGGCAGCGGCGCCTGCCCGAACGCGGCGGACGTGGCCGCCGGCACCGGCGCGGCCTGCTGTTGCAGCGCGGCCAGGCGGCCATCCTCGTAGGCGCGGGCGAGCGCGACCGGATCGGCGATGTCGGTGGGCGCGGGCGTCCAGGTGCGCGGATGCGGCGCGGCGATCGGCTCGCCCCCGGCATAGACCGCGTTGAACGCCGCCGGGCGGCCCGCGCCGCCGCTCCAGCGGTAGAACCGGTGCGCGCCGATCGTGCCGATGAACGTCAGGCTGTCGGCCCAATAGGGGTGGATCGCGCTGGTGTGGTAATGCGTGGCCAGGCCCACCGGGGCATAGACGTACCCGGCCAGCGCATCGCGGGCGACGCGCCGCGCGCGTTCCCAGAACGCCACCATCGGCCGGCGCGCCAGCGATCCGTCGCAGGCGAAGCTGAACTGGCAGCCGGGCCGCTCCGATCCCTGATAGACCACGCCGCACACGGTATTGGGGAAGGCGGGATGCGCCACGCGGTTCAGCACCACTTGCGCCACCGCGCGCTGACCGCTGTCGGGTTCCGAAGCGGCCTCGTAATAGATCGCCGCCGTCAGGCATTGCAGCGCGCGCCACTGGTCCTCGCCGCTGCCGCGCGCGAAGATCGGCCGCGCGGCGGGGCCGGCGGGCTCGGCGGTGGAAGCGACCTCCTCGTCGTCGCGGTGCGCGGCCCAGGCCTGTTCGGCGGCATTGGGCGCGATCAGCCCGGTATCGTCGGGTGAGACATAGTAGAAGGCCGATCCGGGAAAGCTCTCGCCCGCCTGCTCGAACGGCTGCAGCGCACCCGCTTCGGCCTGCGCGGCGGCGCGGTCGATTCCGCCGGGGCTGCCCCAGCCGATGGGGCCGAGCACCATCGCGAACAGGCCGATCGTGGCCACGCCGGCCAGACGCTGGCGCAGCAGCGACGGGGTCCGCAGCCGGCGCCGCACCGACACCATGTCGCGCCGGCGGATGCGCGCGGCAAAATCGCGCGGGCGGGGCATCGGCAAGGCGCAGGCGGCGGTCGCTTCAGTGGCTTCGGTGCGTGCCAGGGGAACCGGCGTCACGCCATCGAGCACTGCCGAAGCCGCACGCGCCGCATCCCGCGCCGGCGAGGGCGTGGCCTCGGGCGGAAGGGCGAACGGACGGTAGGCGATCTCCAGCGGCATCGGGTCTTGGACGCGTTCCTTGTACTTTCGTGCGCTAGCGCGCGCGGAAAGGTCCCGCACGCGCGGCGTTCGCGCCGTCCCAGGGCGGCACAGACCCGCGTCATAGGGTGAATCGGTTAAGACTCTTGCCCGTGCCTGCGTTCGGGGCTACGCGCCGCAGCGACGCCACCGGTGCCCCTAAAGGGCCAAGAGGGAATCCGTTGAAGGACCAGTCGGTCCCCGAACCGGAGCTGCCCCCGCAACTGTATCCGGCGAGCGCCCTGTCCACGATGCCACTGGCCGCACGGCCGGGAAGGCGGGCGGGGGGCGATGACCCGGAGAGCCAGGAGACCTGCCGGTGTGTGGTCGTTCCGCGGCCGGGCGGGGTGTACCGGGCGCACGCGTCGTGAGTTCCGCCCGTTGGCCCGGCGGTCCTCCCGCCATGAACGGCAGTTCGTTCATGGGCTGGGAGTCTGAAGAATGCCGGGCAAGTATCTGTTTTTCCTTACCGTATCCCTGTTGGCCGCCACGCCGGCGCTGGCCCAGGACGAGATGGCGCAACCGGCGCCCGCCGCCGTCTCCGCCGATGCGCAGATCACCGTGCTCGCCACGGGCAGCAAGCTGCGGCTCGACCAGACCGGGCAGGCCGTCACCGTCATCACCGCCGACCAGATCGCGCAAGTGCAAGGCCCGGACCTGACGCGCGTGCTGGAGCGCGTGCCGGGCCTCACCTTCTCGCGCAACGGCGGCCTTGGCGGCTTTACCGGCGTGCGCCTGCGCGGCTCCGAAGCCGAACAGGTGCTGGTGCTGATCGATGGCGTGCGGGTGGAAGACGTGTCCTCGCCGTCGGGCGGCTACGATTTCGGCAACCTGCTGACCGGCGGGATCGACCGCATCGACGTGCTGCGCGGCTCGAACTCCGTGGTCTGGGGCAGCGCCGCGATCGGCGGCGTCATCGCGGTGACGACGAAGGAAGTGAACGGCGCGGAAGCCAGCGTCGAATATGGCGCGAAGGAAACCGTCTCCGCCGATGCCGTGGCCGGCGTGGCCAACGATCGCTATGCCTTCTCGCTCAACGGCGGCTACGCGCGCACCGATGGCGTGTCCGCCGCCGCGACCGGCACCGAGCCGGACGGCTATCGCCAGTGGCGCATCGGCGGGCGCGGGCGCGTGAACCTCACCCCCGATCTCTCGCTCAACGCCGTCGCGCGCTATGCCGACAGCCGGCTCGATATCGATGGCTATCCGGCGCCGACTTACACCGTGTTCGGCGACACGCCCGAATTCCAGAAGACGCGCCAGTTCTCGGGCCGCGCCGGGTTCCACTACGCCGGCAGCGCGCTCACGCTCGACGGCGGCTACGCGCTCGCCGATACGCGCCGGACCTACTACGATCCCACCTACGGCACCGATCCGCAGTACGGTTACAAGGGCCGCAGC
Source organism: Novosphingobium sp. EMRT-2 (assembly GCF_005145025.1). Lineage (NCBI taxonomy): Bacteria > Pseudomonadati > Pseudomonadota > Alphaproteobacteria > Sphingomonadales > Sphingomonadaceae > Novosphingobium > Novosphingobium sp. EMRT-2. The sequence goes on from NZ_CP039695.1 coordinate 3,009,775, forward strand.
CAGCGCGTCGACCTCACCGGCCGCATCGCGCTGCCCGCGCATTTCGCGCTCGATTTCGGCGGGGACAGCGAATGGACGCGCTTCTCCTCCACGTTCGATCCCCAGCGCAGCGCGCGCCTCTCCAGCGGCCACGCCCTGCTCGGCTGGTACACCGACCGGGCCAGCCTTGCCGCCGGCGTGCGTGTGGACGATCACAGCCGCTTCGGCACGCAGGCGACGTTCGGTGCCAATGGCAGCGTCCGCGTGGTGCAGGGCCTGCGCCTGCGCGCCAGCTATGGCGAAGGGTTCAAGGCGCCCACACTCTACCAGCTCTATTCGGACTACGGGAACCAGGGGCTCAGCCCCGAACGCAGCCGCAGCTACGATGCCGGGGTCGAATATACCACGGCCGATGGCGTGTTCCATGCCTCGGCCACCTGGTTCCGGCGCGATACGCGCAACCTTATTTCCTATGTCTCGTGCTTCTCGGTCACCAGCCCGCAGTGCGCGGGCGGGCGCTTCGGCTTTTACGACAACGTTGGCAAGACTCGCGCCGAAGGCGTGGAGCTGGAACTGCGCGCCGATGTCAGCCCCACGTTCCGCGCACAGGCGGTCTATACCTATGATCGCGCCCGCAACCTCACCGTCGCGGACGCGAACTACGGCAAGGCGCTCGCCCGCCGCCCACGCAACGCGCTGACGCTTTCGGCCGACTGGACCTCGCCGCTCGCTGGCCTGACCCTGGGTGCGGATGTCCGCCTTGTCAGCGACAGTTTCGACGATGCGGGCAACCGCACCAGGCTCGATGGCTACGAACTGACCACGCTGCGCGCCAGCTTGCCGTTCGGGGATTTCTTCGAACTGTTCGGCCGCGTCGAGAACCTGTTCGATGAAAAGTACCAGACCTCGGCCGGATACGGCACCTGGGGCCGGTCCGCCTTCATCGGCGCGCGGGTGCGGTATTAAGAAACGCCGCGCCTCGCCCTTCCTCACCCCGCCGGCCTTGGGACGGCGAGGCCGGGGGCTGGCGTTGCTGGCGGGCCTCTGCGCGTGCACACCCGCCACGCCGCCACCTTCGGCCGCGCGCGCGCATCCCGCGATCGTTTCGCTCAACCCGTGCAGCGATGCGATCCTGGCCGAAGTGGCCGATCCGGGGCAGGTGCTGGCGCTGTCGCACTACAGCCGCGATCCCCGGTCGAGTTCGATGGACGTGGCGCAGGCCCGGCGCTTCCCCGCCACGCGCGGCACGGTGGAGGAAGTGCTGGCGCTCCATCCCGATCTGGTGCTGGGCGATACGTTCCTCGGCCCGGCGGCGCGCGCGGCCTATGACCGCCTCGGTATTCCGGTTGCCCAGCTTCCCATCGCGATGAACGTGGCCGACAGCCGCGCGCAGGTCCGCCGCATCGCCGCGCTGGCGGGGCATCCGGAGCGCGGCGAGCGGCTCGTCGCGCGGATCGACGCCGCGCTTGCCGCCGCCGCGCCGCCGCCGGGTGCCGCGCCGGTGCCCACGGTCGTCTGGCAATCGGGCGGGATCGTGCCGGGCGAAGGCACGCTGATCGCCGACCTGCTCCGGCGCACCGGCTTTGCCAGTTTCAGCGCCGCGCGCGGGATGCGCCAGGCGGACGTGCTGCCGCTCGAACGGATGCTCGCCGATCCACCGCGCCTGATCCTGGTCGCGTCCGACGCGCACGGCGATGGCGATCGCCTGCTGCACCATCCCGTTCTCGCCGCGCTGGACGGCACCCGGCGCGAAACGCTGGCGTCCGGCCTGCTCTATTGCGGTGGTCCCACGATCGTCCGCGCGGCGGCGCGGCTGCGGCAGGTGCGGGCTTCGCTATGACCCTGCGCCTCATCCCCGCCCTGCTTGTCGCGCTGGCGCTGGCCGTGCCGCTCTCGCTGCTGGCAGGGCAGGTTTGGATCGATCCGCTGGCGCCGGCCGCGCGCAACGCCGTGCCGATCCTGATCGAGCTGCGCCTGCCGCGCGCGGTGCTGGCGCTGCTCGTCGGCGGCGGGCTGGGCGCGGCGGGCGCGGCGATGCAAGGCTATCTGCGCAATCCGCTGGCCGATCCGGGGCTGTTCGGCATTGCGCCGATGGCGGCGCTGGGCGCGGTGCTGTCGTTCTGGACGGGCTATGCCGCGCAAGCCTGGCTGCTGCCGCTGTTCGCGCTCGCCGGCGCGGGGCTGGGCATGGCACTGCTGGCGCTGATCGCGGGGCGGACCGGCGGGGTGGCGCTGTTCACGCTGGCGGGAATGATGATCGCCAGCCTGGCCGGCGCGCTCACCAGCCTCGCCATCAGCCTGGCGCCCAATCCCTTCGCGCTCAGCGAGATCGTCACCTGGCTGATGGGCGCGCTGGCCGATCGCGGCTGGCCCGATGTGCTGATCGCGTTGCCGCCCACGCTGCTTGGCCTGCTGGTGCTGTGGCGCACCGGCCCCGCGCTCGATGCGCTGACGCTGGGCGAAAGCGCGGCGCGCTCGCTTGGCGTCGATCCCCCGCGGTTGCTGTGGTTGATGGTCGCGGGGGTCGGTCTCGTCGTTGGCGCGGGCGTGGCGGTCGCCGGGATCATCGGGTTCGTTGGCCTCGTCGTGCCGCATCTCGTCCGTCCCTTTACCGACCGCCGCCCGTCGGCGCTGTTCCTGCCCAGTGCGCTGGCCGGGGCGCTGCTGCTGCTCATGGCCGATTGCCTGTGCCGCGTCCTGCCGCTGGCGGGCGGCGAACTGCGCCTCGGCATCGCGCTCAGCTTGATCGGCGCGCCGTTCTTTCTACGTCTGCTGCTGGCGATGCGGCGGGAGATCGCGTGATGCTCGCCGCCAAGCAGATCTCCGTTCCCGCCCGGCTCGAGGCGATCACCACCGCGCTGCGCCCTGGCGAAGTGACCGCAATCTGCGGCCCCAACGGCGCGGGCAAGTCCACGCTGCTCGCGTGTCTCGCCGGGCTGCACGCGCCGACGGAAGGCGTCGTGTTGCTCGATGGCCATCCTGTCGCCACGCTACCGCCGCTCGCCCGCGCGCGCGCCATCGGCTTCCTGCCGCAGGACGGCGCGGTCGCCTGGGATGTCACCGTGGAAACGCTCGTTCGGCTCGGTCGCCTGCCGCACCGCGCCGGACCCGAAGCGGACGCCGCCGCGGCGCGGGCTGCCATGGCCGCGCTCGATCTGGAGGGCTTCGCCGCGCGGCCCGTTTCCGCGCTATCCGGCGGCGAGCGCGCCCGCGCCCTGCTGGCGCGCGTGCTGGCGGGTGAGCCGCGCTGGATTCTCGCCGACGAACCGCTCGCCAGTCTCGATCTCGCGCACCAGCTTGCCTTGCTGGCCCGCTTCCGCATCCTCGCGGGGGGCGGAGCGGGGGTGGTCCTCGTACTCCACGATCTCGCGCAGGCGATGAACCATGCCGATCGCGTCCTGATCCTCGATCAGGGTCGCCTCGTGGCCAATGGGCCGCCCGAAACGACGCTTACCCCCGCGATGATCGGGGAAGTGTGGGGCCTTGATGGCCATTGGCTGGGCGAGCCGGGCGCAAGGGCGCTGGCTTTCTCTCCGGCAGGAAACGCGCCTACTGGCCGCCGCTAAACGGCGGCGGCGCGAAGATTTCCAGAATCGCGGTGCCGGCCGGGGCAACCTTGCCGGGCATGGGTTGCGTCGTGATCCCGGCGCCGGCCAGTGCCCCGGGCAGGGCTTCGTCGTGTGCGTCCTCGGGCATGGCGATGCGGACGTGGGCAACGCCCCAGCGCTGCAAGGCCCAGATCGCGACACCGGCCGGAATCGCGTCGGCGGGGGCTCCCTCGGTGGTGAGCGCGACGCGCAGTTCCGCCGTGGCGGGCGGGATCACGCGCACGCTCCAGCCCTCCGCCGCGTCGGTGGCGATGCGCTCGGCCTGAAGATAATCGGTCAGCTTCCAGCCGGGCGCAGCAACCGGCTGGATGTTCACCGCGCGTTCGGTGCGGTTGATCCACAGCGCGGTGGTGGGCAGGCCGATGCTGGCGCGGATGCGGGCATAGGGCGGCACGTCGGCGGCGATCCCGGCGGCGGTGCGTTCCATCGCCGCGTCGATCATGGCGCGGGTTTGCGCGGGCAGGTCGGCGGCCAGCACCTGCTGCAGATTGACCGAGACTTCCGGCCCGACCTTCGGTGCCAGGAGATCGTGGACGCGCTGTTCGCCGTTCGCCGCGTATTGCGGGGCGACCACGACCGCATTGACCGAGGGATCGCCGAACAGGGGCCAGTGCACGTCCATCTGCGCGATGCTGGCGCCCCGCTGGCCGGAAACCTGCTCGATCGCGCTCCTCGCGGACGAACGCAGCGTCGCCTCGCGCTTTACCTGCACGAGTGTCATGGCCAGCGGGGTGGCCAGCGCCAGGAACGCGGCGACACCGGCTACGGTATGCGTGGTGGTCCATTGCACGTTCTGCAATGGCCGCGCCGCGCCGGAGAGCCGGGCGACCAGCGCGAAGGCAAAGGCGATGGCGGAAAGGTTGGTCAGGAACAGCAGCAGCGCGCCCAGCGCGAAGGTGGGTTGCAGCGTGGCGATGCCATAGCCGACGGTGGTCAACGGCGGCATCAGCGCGGTGGCGATGGCCACGCCGATCGCGGTCCCGCCCTTGCGCATCACCGTGGCGTACCCGCCGGCGATGCCGGAAAGCAGCGCGACGGCGAGGTCGAGCAGGGTCGGCTGCGTGCGGGCCAGAAGTTCGGGCGTGGCGTTGCGGATCGGGCTGATCCAGGTGATCAGCATTCCGGCGGCAATGCCGATCGCCGCGCCCACCAGCACCACGCGCGCGGCATCGCGGATGCGCTGCCCGTCGATCGAGGCGAAGCCGAAGCCCAGCGCGGCGATCGGGCTCATCAGTGGCGAGACCAGCATCGCACCGATCACCACGGCGGTTGACGATTGCAGCAGGCCCAGCGCCGCGATGCCGGCGGCCAAGCCGCACATCAGCATGTACCCGCGTGTCAGCGCGCCATCATCCTGCACCTGATGCCCCAGTTCACGCGCGTCATCGGGCGAGAGCTCCGGAAGCAGGATAAGCCGGGCGAACCGGACGCGCCAGCGCATCAGGCGATGCCGGAGCGGAGCGATTCGGGAGGAGAGCGCGGCGGGATCGGGAAAGCGGAAAGCCATGCCGGGAGGATAGCGGCCTCGCTGCCGGTCGCCAAATCCGCAGGGTCCTTGCCGCCGATGATTTCATCCGCACCGGATGCGAAAAGGGCATGGAACCGGTCCATGCCCTTTCCCTTGCTTCAATATCCGCAGGCCGATCAGGCCGGAAGCGTCAGCGCCTCGTAGCGTTCGAGATGCCAGTCGGCGGGGCCGAACTGGCTTTCGATCATCGTCATGCGCTTGAAGTAGTGGCCGGCGGCCAGTTCCACGGTGATGCCGATGCCGCCGTGCGTCTGCACCGCGTTCTGGCCGATGAAGCGCAGCGACTTCGAGACCTTGGCCTTGGCGAGGCTCACCGCCGCCTTGCGCTGTTCGGCCGGCAGGTCGAGCTTGAGCGTGCCCATCAGCGTCATCGAGGCGATCTGTTCGGCCTCGATCATCATGTCGGCCAGGCGGAACTGCAGCGCCTGGAACCGGCCGATCGGCTGGCCGAACTGCTTGCGTTCCTTGGTATAGGCCAGCGTCAGTTCGTGAAGCTGGCGCCCGGCGCCCTGGCCTTCGGCGCAGACGGCCATCGTGGCTTGGTCCATCACCTGCTCGATCAGGTCCATGCCACCGGGCAGCAAGGCTTCGCCGGGGACGGCGACGTTCTCGAAATAGACTTCCGAGGCCTGGAACCCGTCGACTGTCGGGTAGTCGCGGCGCGTCACGCCCGCACTTTTCGCGTCCACCACGAACAGCTCGACGCCGCCGCGTTCGTTGCCCGATCCGCCGGTCCGGGCGGTGACCAGCAGGTGCGTGGCCCACGGCGCGGCATAGACCACCGCCTTGTGACCGTTCAGCACATAGCCGGCGCCGTCCTTGCGCGCGGTGGTTTCGATCCGCGCCAAGTCATAGCGGCCCTTCGGCTCGGCATAGGCGAAGGCGAAGATCACATCGCCGCCGATGATGCCGGGAATCAGCGCGTCGGCCATCGCGCCGCCCGCCGCCTTCAGCGCGCCGCCGCCGATCACGGCGGTCTGGAGGTAGGGTTCGATCGCGATGACCTTGCCCAGTTCCTCCATCACGATCAGGTTTTCCAGCGGCCCGCCGCCCAGGCCGCCCTGTTCCTCGGAAAAGGGCGCGGACAGGATGCCCAGCTCGGTCGCCAGCGCGCGCCAGATGCCGGGATCGCGGCCTTCGGGGCGCTCCAGCATCTTCTTGCGGGTTTCAAAGTCGTAGGTGTCCGCCAGGAAGCGCGAAAGCGTGTCGCGCAGCATGTCCTGCGTTTCGGTGAAGCTCAGGTCCATTCGTATCTATCCTCTCGGTCGGCCGCCGGATGGCCAGCCTGTTGGCTGGCTCAGAGGCCGAGAACCATCTTGGCGATGATGTTGCGCTGGATTTCGTTGGACCCGCCATAGATGGTGGTCTTGCGCATGTTGAAATAGCTCGGTGCGGTGTGGTGCGCCCAGTCCGGCCCGATCGGGTGCTCGTTGTCCCCTTCGCCGAAGCCGCGGAAATAGGGCGCGCCATAGTGCCCCGCCGCTTCCAGCGCGAGTTCGGTGATGCGTTGCTGGATCTCCGAACCCTTGATCTTCAGCACGCTCGATTCCGGCCCCGGCCCGCGCCCGGCGGCTTCGCCGGCCAGCGTGCGCAGTTCGGTGAATTCCAGCGCGGTCAGGTCCATTTCCAGTTCGGCCACCTTGCGGCGGAAGAACGGATTGGCCAGCAGCGGACGGTCGCCGTCCATTTCCGACGAGGCGATCGAGCGCACCCGCTCGATCCCGCGCTTCGAGGCCGCGACGCCGGCGATGCCGGTGCGTTCGTGCGCCAGCAGGAACTTGGCGCAGGTCCAGCCCTTGTTCTCTTCGTACACGCGGTTTTCGACCGGCACCTTCACGTCTTCGAGGAACACCTCGTTGACTTCGTGTTCGCCGCCCAAGGTGATGATCGGGCGCACGGTGATGCCCGGCGTCTTCATGTCGATCAGCAGGAAGCTGATGCCTTCCTGCTGCTTGGCATCGGGATTGGTGCGGACCAGGAAGAAGCCCCAGTCGGCATGCTGCGCCATCGTGGTCCAGGTCTTCTGGCCGTTGACGATATAGTGCGTGCCGTCGTCGCTCAGCACCGCGCGCGTGCGCAGCGAGGCAAGGTCGGAGCCGGAGCCGGGCTCGGAATAGCCCTGGCACCACCAGTCCTCGCCCGAAAGGATGCGCGGCAGGAAGCGGGCCTTCTGCTCGGGCGTGCCGAAGGTGTAGATCACCGGGCCGACCATGGTGATGCCGAAAGGCATGATGCGGATGCAATCGGCCCGCGCGGTTTCCTCGGACCAGATGTAGCGCTGCGTCGCGGTCCAGCCGGGGCCGCCGTACTCGACCGGCCACGCGGGCGCGATCCAGCCCTTCTTCGCCAGCACCTTGTGCCAGGACAGGAAATCCTCCTTGCTCAGGTCGCCGCCCTCGTCCTGCTTGCCGCGCAGCTGGGCGGGGTAGTTTTCGGCGATGAACGCGCGCACTTCGTCGCGGAAGGCAAGCTCTTCCGGGCTGAAATCAAGGTTCACGACGTCTCTCCCTTTTATAGACCGTCAGGCGCTGTCCGGCGAACGCGAAGGCTCTCGGAACAGGTTTAATCGGGCGACTGAATAGCAGGAAAATTGCCCGGTTTTAAGCGGGTGATGCAGGCTTTGGCGCAAGATCGCGGCAGCGCCGGACGAGGCTGGATGACGTAACGGAAAGAAACGCGGCAAGGCGCCGAGGCGGCCCTTTCGGGCGGTCTGCGGCGGCAGCGCGGATGCGCGGGTAAGCGCGGGAAAAGCACGCCGCGCGAATCGGGTCCGGCCCTGAAACCGGCTTGGCGCGGGCCAGACGAAGTGTGATGAAACTCACGGACGCTGGCGTTGGCATGGTTCTACCATTTGGCCCTTGCAACGCTTCCCTGAAGCTGGAAACGCGAAGTACCGGGCATGTCGGGCAGGTCGAAGGGAATGCACAGGGACGAACGCATAACGGCGATCGCCGCGATGTTCGATTGCGCGCCCGCGCTGGCCGCACACGTCGAGCCATCGATGCAGGCGGTATCGTTCGCGCATAAGGCGGTGCTCGCCCACCAGGGCGATCCCTCCGAACATTGCTGGCTGGTGATCGGCGGCACCGTTCATATCCAGGTGAACGGCATCGACGGGCAGCGCGTGCAACTGGCCTATCACGGACCGGGTGAATTCTTCGGGGCCTACCCCGAACCGGCGACCCACCGCGCGGACATGGTGGCGCACGGCGCGGTCGATCTGCTGCGCATTCGGTGCACCGAACTGGCGGCGCTGGCCACGCGCGAACCGGCGCTGGCGGTCGGCCTTGCCAGACGGCTCGCGCGCCAGCTCGATCTGTCGTTGGACCGGATGGCGGCGCAGACCACGCTTTCGGCGCCCGGGCGCATTCATGCGGAATTGCTGCGGCTGGCGGATGCGGAATACCGCATTGTGCCGGCACCGCAGATTACCGCGCTGGCGCTCAACGCCAACACCGCGCGCGAAACCGCCTCGCGCGCGGTCAGCGCGCTGGAGCGGCGCGGGATCGTGGAACGGTCGGAACGGGGCCTGACCATCCTGGCTCCACGCATGTTGCGCGATATGATCTACTGACCGGGCGTTTGCTGTTAATCAGCGCACCGCCAGCAGCCCCAGCGCCAGATCTCCCTGCGCCGACGCGATCTGGCCGAAGTTTTCGCAGTGCAGGTCCGGCGCGTGCAGGGTCAGCGCCAGCGCCAGCGAGCGGGATACCGGCACTTGTCCGGGCAGCCCCGCACCGGCCACGCGCACGGCCGTTTCCAGGCGCTGCGTGGTGTTCCCGGCCGGATCGTAGGCGCCATAGGTCACGCCCAGCGTGCGGCCGTGCAGCGTCACGTCCGCCAGCGCTATGCGCGCCGCCGCGACCGGATCGTCGAATCGCGCGATGGTGAACGCGCCGTGCCGGACCAGCGCCGCGCCGGCGTGGGCGAAATGGTCCGCCGGCTCGCCATCGGGCACGGCGACAAGCGCCTCGCGCGCGAAGGTGGGCGGGGGGCTGGTCGTGGAGCCGCTGCGTTCGAGCGGGACTCGTTCGATGGGCAGGCCACGGTCGCGCCAGGCGGCGTCCAGCAGCGAACCTTGCGCCCGCGTGCCGTCGCCCAGCCGCAGCGCCACGGCATGGCTTTCGAGTTGGCGGGCATGGCGGATCGCGCAGCCCATCGCCATCTCGTCGCCGACGTAGATTCCCGATTGCGAAACCGCGTCCAGCGCCTCGATGGTTTCCACCGAAGCGGCGGCTTCGAGAATGGCGTCGAAACGCGCTTCCCAATGCGTGCCGAAGCGGGAGACCGAATCGTGGCGGAAGCCCTCGATCGTGGCGGGCAGCATGACGTGCAGTTCCACGTCGCGTTCCAGCAGCGCTTCGGCGACCATGATGTCCGCCCCCGCGGCCAGCGCGCCGAAGGCGAAGCCGGGCCGGATGCGATCCACCGCCTCGGCGATCCGTTCGGGCGATTGCGCCTGATCGGGCGCGACGTGGATGATGCCGCTGAAATGCAGGCTTGCCGGTGGACGATAGGCATCCAGCCATTCCGCCGGCCGCGCGAGCGTCGCCATGATCAGCCGGAAATGCCGCAGGGTGGAGGCGTGATCCTCCCACGCGCGCGGGGCCTGCCGGACGGCCTGCGCCAGCACCGCCTGGCCCTTGTCGATCTCGCCCAGCAGCAGGCACGCTTCCGCGCGAGTGGCGTGCAGCCAATAGGCGGTTTCGGGTTCGTGATCGCCCGCATCGAGCATGGTCAGGACGCGGGTGGCCAGGATCGCCGCGTCCTTTTGGTTGCCTTCCAGCAGTGCGATCGTTGCGGCGTTGATCAGCGGATAGGTGGCCGGCATCATCGCCGCAGCCGAGAGATAGGCCTGCCGCGCCGCGCCCAGCAGGCGGGTGCGTTCCGCCGTCGATGGCGCGGAAAGGCCCCGGTCCTTCAACAGGCGGCCCTTCAGCGTCAGCGTATCGGGATGCCGGTCGCCTTCCAGCGCGGCGTCGGTGAACATCTGCCACGCCCGCATCGTATCGCCGCTGCGGGCAAGCCGTCTGATGATCGGGATTTTCGAATTGTGCACGGCTTGCCCAGCTTTCCTTGCGGGGTTTCAGTTGAGCTTCGGCGGCGGGTTCTTGATGTCCGGATCGATGCTCATCCCGATCCAGCGCGGACCCCTGCGGCTCTTCTGCAGCAGGTCGATGTTCACGTTGAAGGCGTGCGTGGTGCCGAACTTGCCGCCCTTGTTGAAGCGCGCCACGAAACGCACGATCTTGTAGCGATCCAGCTTCTCGTCATAGCCGTCGTATTCGAGATTGCTGTAGAACGCGCCGAGATTGGCATCCTTCATGGTGATCGCGTCGAACGCCTTGGAGAAGAACAGCTGGTCGCCCTTCAGCACGATCTCGACCATCGTGTCTTCGGTGATCGCGATATAGTCCTGCGCTTCCTGGCCATCCTGATCCATCTTGAGCACGATCGCGCCGTTGCGGGCATAGAGGCTGATCGTGAAGGTCAGCGCCTTGCCGGCCGCCGTGCGCAGCGCGGGATCGTGGGGAAGCGCGTATTGCGCGGGGGAACATTGCGACATGTTACTTCTCCGTTTTCAGATCGGGAAAACTTTGCAGGATGCGCAGGCGCCAGGTCAGCCAGTCGCGGTTGTCGGGATCGGTGGCGATCAACCGGTTCGCGGCCTGCATGGCCAGCCTTGCGGAGCCGCGCGCGCCGGTCTTGTCGCCAAGGTCCGACAGCAGCGTTGCCATCGAATAGCGCGAAAGCATCCAGTCCTGCCGGTAGGCGGCGTTGGCCGGATCGATGCGCAGCAGATCGTCCATGATCGTGGCCTGTTGCTGGCGTTCCGCCAGCGCGTCGCGCTTGTGTCCGGCCGCGTTGAGCGCATCGGCCAACCAGGCGTGGCGGTTGGCGAGATCGGCCTTGATGCCCGCATCGCCGGGGCGGGATCGCGCGGCCTGTTCCATCGCGGCAAGCGCGCTGCGGCAGGCGTCTAACCCGGCCGGCGGGCGCGCCTGCTCCGCCAGTTCCAGCGAACAGATATTGCCCTGCGCGTAACCCAGCTCGCGCAGCGCGCCGGCATCGCCGGGTTGCAGTTTCACCAGCTTTTCGGCCAACGCGCGATAGGCGGTGAAGTGCGGGCGCGCGGCGGCATAGCGGTTGCGCTGGTAGTCGGTATAGCCGATCCAGAACTCGCTTTGCGCATGCGCGAACACGCGCTGCGGATCGTTCGGCATTTCCGCCAGCAAAGCGCCGGTGGCGCGGTGCGCTTCGCTGAACTCCATCAGCGCGGCGTCCAACCGTCCGCGCTTCTGGTCGTCCTCGCCCATCGCTTGCAGCACGCGGGCGCGCCGGTCGAGCGAGCCGGCGGGCAGGCCGTCGAGATCGCCCTGTGCGGCATAGTAGTCCAGCGCGCGCGTGTTGACCGATTCCAGCACGTCGAGCCGCCCGACTCCTTCCAGCCTTGTCCGCAGGTCTGTCAGCATGAACTCGATCAGCCCTTCGGCCTGTTGCCTTTGCCGGTCTGCCTCGTTGCGCGCGTTGATCGCCACGAACAGGAGCGTGGACAGCACTACAACGGTCAGGGCGGAAACAAGCGTGATGGCCGTCACGCGGCGCAGCTGCCGCTGCGCGTCGCGCTGCACCAGCTCGTCGAGCCCGATGCCGGTCAATCCGGCAACAAGGCGCAGGCGGGCAAGCTTGCCGTCGCCGATCCGGCGGAAGTCGGCGGCGGCCGGCTCGCGCACCGCTTCTCCGGCTTCCCCGTCGGTCGCGGCATCCGTCAGACTGGGCGGAAAGGCGTCTTCCGGTTCGCCGTGGAGCAGCCCCGCCAGGATCGGGCGATCCGGGTGCTTTTCGCGGAAATAGCGGATTTCCTGATCGACCCAGCGCGAACGCCGCGCCTCGGGCGAACAGAGCACGATCAGGCAGGCCGATGCGGCCAGCGCGTTGCGGACTTCCTCGTTCAGATCGCTGGAGGCGGGCAGCTCGTTGCGATCGCGGAAGATCGGCGTCAGCCGGCGTGGCACCCGGCCGCGTGGCGTTTCCAGCCCCACCAGCCGGGGGGGGATGCGGTACGTCTCCAGCCAGCGGTGAAGCCGCGCGGCCGCCGGCGTATCCGCATGGCTATAGCTCAGGAAGGCGCGATAGCGCGGCTGCTCGTTTGCGGAACTGGCCTCCGGCGGGGCAGTCATCGATCACTCCAGCGGACAGTCTGGCAGACATAGGGGCCAAGGGCTGCCGAGGTTTATACTCAGGCAACGCCCTTAGACAATTGTCGCGACCGCTGGTGTGATCGATGCCGCAGCCGGCGGGTCAGCCTATTCCGGGCACCGCCTCGGGCACGGCCGCATCGCTTTCGAAGCTTGCCACCGGATAGGCGCAATAGTCCGCCGCGTACCACGCACCGGGGCGGTGATTGCCCGATTCGCCCAGACCGCCGAACGGCATGTTGGCGGCAGCGCCCGTGGTCGGGCGGTTGCGGTTGATCACGCCGGCGCGGGCGAAGTCGAGATAGTGCTCCCACTTCGCGTCATCGCCGGTGACGAGGCCGGCGGAAAGGCCATAGGCGGTGGCGTTGGCGGCGGCGATCGCCTGTTCGAAATCGCCCACGCGGCGCACGAACAGCACCGGCGCGAAGATTTCCTCGTCGGGCACGTCCACGCCGGTTACGTCATAGAGCGCGGGCTTGACGAAGCTGCCCGGCCGGCCGGCGATCCCGGTGAAGCGCCGCAGCGGGCGCGCGCCCATCCGCTCGATCGCGCCGACCATGTCGAGCGCGCGTTCCGCGGCCTGCACCGACACCAGCGGCCCCATGAAGGCGTCGCCGGCGTCCGACCATGCGGCCACCGGCAGGCGGTCGATCAGCGCGGTCAGGGCCTCGATGAAGGCGTCGCCCGTCGCGCCTTCGGGCACGATCAGCCGGCGCGCGCAGGAACAGCGCTGGCCGGTGGTGATGAAGGCGGACATCGCGATCACGCGCGCCACCGCCTCGGGATCGCCGTCCCACGCAATCAGCGGGTTGTTGCCGCCCAGCTCCAGCGCCAGCATCACGTGGGGCCGGTCGATGAAGGCGCGGCGGAAGGCGCGGCCGGCGGCGGAGGAGCCGGTGAACAGCAGCCCGTCGATGTCGCCGCCGATCAGCGCCGCGCCGGTCTCGCGCGCGCCCTGCGCCAGTTGGAGCACGCCATCGGGCAGGCCCGCCTCGGCCCACGCGCGGGCCATGACCTCGCCGGTCCATGGCGCGATCTCGGACGGCTTGAACACCACCGTGTTGCCCGCCAGCAGCGCCGGCACGATGTGCCCGTTGGGCAGATGGCCGGGGAAGTTGTAGGGGCCAAGCACCGCCATCACACCGTGCGGGCGGTGGCGCAGCACCGCGCGGCCGAACGCGGTCGCGCTTTCGCGGGTGCCGGCGCGTTCGGCCTGCGCCGCGATCGATACCTCGACCTTGCCGGCCATGGACGCAGCTTCGGTCTTGCTTTCCCACAGCAGCTTGCCGGTCTCGCGCGAGATCGTCTCGGCGATCGAGCCTGCGTTCGCCTTCAGGTAATCGGCGTAGCGCCGGGCCACGGCGATGCGTTCGTTCAGCGGCGTGCGCGACCAGCCGGGCAGGGCGACGCGGGCGCGCTCCACCATCGATGCGGCTTCCTCCGGCGCGGTGATCGCGCCTTCCCACACGGTTTCGCCGGTTGCGGGATCGATCGACTGGAGCATTTCGGCCATGTTCGCGTCCTTCAGGCCCGGACCAGGATCTGGCTGCCGGCATCGAGGCCGAGCATCCGGGCGGTGGAAGCCGGAATGTGGGCATTCCCGTCGCAAATGTCGACGGGGGCGTGAGTCACGCGGAAGCGCTCGATGGCGTCGTTGGCGACCAGCCGCGAAGGCGCGGCGGCGACGTTGTCGTTGACGGCTACGGTGCAGGGCGTGGTTCGACGGATCGTGTCGATCTTGTCGCGCGCGCAGGTCACCGTTGGTCCGCCGTCGAACACGTCGACCAGCCCGGTCCAGCTGAAGCCTTCGCTTTCGAGCATTTTGCGCGCGGCGCGGCCATCGGGGTGGACTTCGCCGATCACGTCGCGCGCGAACGGCTCGATCAGTTCCAGGTAGATCGGGTGGCGCGGGGCCAGATCGACCAGGAACTGCCCGTTGCTGGCGGTGATCATGCGGTCCGCTTCCTCGAAGGGCAGGCGGAAGAACTTGGCGGAAACGCCTTCCCAGAACGGGCTTTCGCCTTCCCAGTCAAACCAGCCGCGCAGTTCGGAAACGATCTTGTCGGCGAAGCGGTCGCGCGCCGCCGCTATCAGCATGTAGCGCGATGCCGCCAGCAGCGTGCCGTTGCCGCCGCCGCGATGCTCCGGGTGGACGAACAGCGAGCCGACCTCGCTGGCCCCGGCGCATTCGTTGACCAGCACCAGCGCCTCGTGCTCGAAGTTCACGCCGGCGGCGTTGGAATGCTGCGCCAGCTTGACCACGCGGAACGAGAAGTGCGGGCGCGCCACGCCGATCGCCCCGCGCACCGAGGCGACGCCGATCACCTGCCCGGTATCGCTCTCCTCCAGCATCAGCGTGTACCACGCCTCCGCCGCCGGGATCGTCCCGGCGAAGCTGGCCGCCGACAGGGCGAGCCGGTGGCCCAGCGTATCGGCGCATTCGGGCAGGCTGGTCAGCCCCGGACCGCCCAGGCGGGCGAGGTCGAGCAGGGCGTCGAGATCGGCTTCGGTGCCGGGGCGAACGATGCGGGCCATGGCGTTCAGGCCACTTCCGGAACGTGCGCGTTCCAGGCCGCGAACGTGGCGTCGAGCTTGGCGAGCGCCTCGTCGGCTTCGTCCTCCGAGATGATCAGCGGCGGCAGCAGGCGGATGCAGTTTTCGCCGCCGCCGGCCACCAGCAGGCCCTGTTCGCGCGCGGCGGCCATCATCTCGCGGTTGTTGGGCTTGAGCTTCACGCCCACCAGCAGGCCCTTGCCGCGCACTTCCTCGACGATCTCGGGATAGCGTTCGATCATCGCGCGCAGGCCCGTGGCCAGCCGGTCGCCGATCGCGCGCACATGGGCGAGCAGCGCTTCGTCGGCGATCAGGTCGAACGCCCTGGCCGCGACCGCCATGGCCAGTGGATTGCCGCCGAAGGTGGAGCCGTGGGTGCCGAAGACCATGCCCTTGGCCGCTTCGGCGCTGGCCAGGCACGCGCCCACCGGGAAGCCGCCGCCCAGCGCCTTGGCCACGGCCATGATGTCCGGCTCGCAGCCATCGAACCACTGGTGCGCGAACAGCTTACCGGTGCGGCCCATGCCGCTTTGCACTTCGTCGTAGATCAGCAGCACGCCGGCTTCGGTGCAGCGCTGGCGCACGTTGGCCAGCCATTCGCCGCTGAGCGCGCGGGCGCCGCCTTCGCCCTGCACCGGCTCCACGATCAGCGCGGCCGTGGTGGGGGAGGCGATGGCCTTCTCGATCGCGGCCATGTCATCGACATGAAGCTGGACGAAGCCGGGCAGGCGCGGGCCGAAGCCGTCGAGATAGGCAGCATTCCCCGAAGCGTTGACGGCGGCATAAGTGCGGCCGTGGAACGAACCGGCGAACCCGATCACGTCGATGCGCTCGCCCTGCCCGTTGACGTGGTGATAGCGCCGCGCCGTCTTGATCGCGCACTCGATCGCTTCGGAACCGGAATTGCCGAAGAACACCACGTCGGCAAAGGTCGCGCCGGTCAGGCGGTCGGCCAGTTCTTCCTGCCCCGGAATGCGGAAGATGTTGGAGACGTGCCACAGCTTGTCGGCCTGCGCCTTCAGCGCGGCGACCAGCGCCGGATGGCAATGCCCCAGGCCGTTGGTGGCGATGCCGGCCACGCAATCGAGGAACACGCGGCCGTCGCGCGTGTGCAGGCGCACGCCTTCGCCGCGTTCGACTTCGATCGGGGCACGGTTGTAAACCGTCATCAGGTGGTCGCTCATGCCTGTTCCTCCGGTTGCTGGGTCACGTATGCTCAGGCCGCGCGCGTCATCGTGAAGATGCCGGTCGCATTGGCGCTGTCGAAGCTGAGATCGAGTTTGCGCGACAGCGGTTCGCGATCGCGCGTGATGAATTCGTAGAACGACCCGGGCACTTCGCGTTCCACGCCGCGGCCCTGCGCATCGCGGAAGAACCGTTGCACCGGATCGGCGCGGAACGCGGTCTGGCGCACGCGGCCGTTGGCGGAAACCTCCACCCGGTCCTTGATCGGGCGGCCTAGCGCGCGCTGCTGCGCCGCCACCTGATCGACATCATCTACCCGGTCGGTCACGTGGTTGAAGCTGTTGCCTTCGGTCGCGATCCACGCCGCTTCGGCGGATTGCGCGAGGAGAGTCTCGTAGTCGGCCAGCGCCGGCATGGCGTGCTGGCGGCCGAACGCCGTAAGGATCGTGCGCAGGGCGGGCAGGGCATCGGCCAGCGGCACTGTGCCTTCGCTGGCGAAGCGGGCGAGCACGGCCTTGGCCTGATCGTCCAGCGGATCGCGGCTGCTGTCGAACACGCGGTGCGCGGCGGCGCCGAACGCGCCGTCGAACTGGCCCACGTCCAGCTCGCTGACGAAGAACTGCGGCACGTTCTCGGGATCGCCCAGATGGCGGAAGGCGAAGCCGGTCATGCGCAGGCGCGGCAGGGGATAGACCGCCGCCACGCGATAGCCCAGCGGTTCCAGAATGCGGCGGAACGCGTCGATCCCGCCCGCCATTGCCCCGGTCGCGCTCGACGGGAAGCGGATGGTGCGCAGCGCGCCGTGATCGAAGCGGATGCGCTCGCCCGCCGCGATGCGGTCGGCGACGTAGGCGCGGCCTGTGGGCACGCGCTCCAGCAGATCGGCGAACAGCGCGGCGTTCATGGCCCAGGTGAAGTCCAGCCGCGATGCCATGCCGGCGGGCGCGCCGGTGGTTTCGGGAAGATGGGCGATGCGCGCCAGCGTTTCCTGCGCCGCCGCTGGCCCGACAAGGCCCTCGACCAGCCGGGCAATCGCCGTATCATGCATATCGATCATCTTTCCTTGCGCCGAATGCCCTTAAATGCCAGCTTCACAAAAGGATCGGAAAAGACATTTCATCATCTTCTCATGACGGATCATCATCAGGAAGCCCGGCGCAAGGAACTGCCGCCACTGCCCGCGCTGGCCAGTTTCCTCGCCGCGATCGAAACCAGCAATTTCTCGCAGACCGGGCAGCGGCTTGCGCTCACCCAAAGCGCGGTCAGCCGCCAGATCGCCTTGCTGGAAGACTGGCTGCAGGTGAAGCTGTTCGAACGGAAGGGCCGGCGCGTGGTGCCGACCGCCGCCGCGCTCGCCTATGCCGAGGCGATCGGCCCGGCGGTTGACCGCATCCGCGCCGCCACGCGCCGCGCGCTGCAACCGCCGCAGGACGCGGCGCTGTCGATCGCGACGCTGCCCAGCTTCGGGATGCGCTGGCTGGCGCCGCGCCTGCCCGATCTCAGCGCGCACTATCCGGACATGCTGGTCAACCTTGCCGCGCGGTCCAGCCCGTTCGATTTCGCCGACGAAGGCTTTGATGCCGCGATCCACTTCGGCCTGCCGGACTGGCCTGGCGCGGAACACGCGCTGCTGTTCCGGGAAGACGTGGTGGCCGTCTGCTCCCCCGCATGGCTGGCGGCGCATCCGCTGGAGCAGCCCGCCGATCTGGTCGGCAAGACGCTGCTCAGCCTCGATTCCCGGCGCGATTCCTGGTCGCGCTGGTTCGCGGCGGCCGGTGTCCCGGCCAAGGGGCCGCCGGCGGGGCCATTTTACGAACACTTCCTGATGCTGTCGCACGCCGCCGCCGCCGGGCTGGGCGTCGCGCTGGTGCCGCGCTTCCTGATCGTGCCCGAGCTGGAAAGCGGCGCGCTGGTGGCGCCGTTCGACCTCGTGCTGACGGCCGAGGAAGCCTATTACCTCGTCTGGCCACTCGACCGGCCGGTCAGCCGGATGCTCGACCAGTTTCGCGCATGGCTGCTGCGAGAGGCGGCGGTCTCCTGACGTCCGTCGCTCAGAACCCGTACACCATGGTGAAGCGGGTGACGGTATCGGTTTTCTTGAAGCCGGCCGGCGGATTGCTGTTGTTGGTGATCTGGTAGGATACCCGCGCCGACAACGCGGTGCTGAGCTTGGCGGACAGCGACGTCAGCGAATTGAGATTGGTGTTGTCGCGGCTGTAAAGCGCGTTGGCGTCTTCGGTCAGCGTCAGCGTGCGCGAAATCGCCCAGCGCGCATTGAGCGCGGCGAGGCCGGTCAGGTCGCTGGCGGCGGGTTCGCCGATATAGCTGGTCTTGCGCCAGGCCGGGCCGGCCTTCACGTCCACGGTGAAATTCGGCTGCGCGATCACGCGATAACCGAGGCCGCCCGACAGCGTGGTGCGCGAGGTGAAGCCGGCGAAGCGGTCGCGTTCGTACTGGGCCAGGCCATAGGCGAACAGGCGTTCGTTGAAGCGGTAGTTCGGCTCGAACGCGAACAGCATCTGGTTGCGGCTGGTCTGCCCGTTGTTGCGCTGGTAATCGGCCAGCGCGCGCAGGCTGAAGCGCCAGCGCAGGCTTTCCCGGGTCAGCCCCAGCCCGGCGGTGAGGCCGACGGTGGTGGCGTTGCCCGACGATTGCGTCGCGCCGATCTGGCCTTCGCCCTTCCAGCCTTCCAGCAGACCCAGATGGCGCAGCTTCTCTTCCTTGGCGGCGGCGATCTGCGCACGGTGATCGCCGATGGTCCTGTCGACCTCGGCCGCGTCGGCGGGGCTGGCCTGCTTCAGGTACTTGGCGATCGTGTCGATGTCGGCATCGTTGCCGCTGGCGATCGCGGCATCCAGCATGGAGCGCATCTGCGGCGCAAGCTGGGCATGGGCGGTGCCGGCGGCCAGCAGGGCCGCACCGGCGAGAAGAAGCGACACTGTGCGCATGGGGCCTCGGGTGCAGGAGGGATCGGGACTGCGCACAAAGTCCCGATCCCTGCCGGCGTCAATTTGGGGACTGGACCGAAGTGCGGAGCATCGGTGCGAACCTGCTCCATTACGGCAGGGTCCGCGTCGGGCGCGCCGGCTCAGCCCGTCCAATCAGCCCTTGGGCGCACCATAGGGCATCCGGCATTCGTAGCTGCCGGCCAGTTCCGCATCGCCGCCGGTATAGTGGGCATAGGACGGCCACGGGCACATTGGGCGCTGGCGCGAAGGCTGGCTGGAGCGCCAGCTCAGCACCGCTTCGGGCGTCCGGCCCTGTTCCACCCACGCCACCACCGCGCCGAGCAGGTCGAAATCGTCGAAGGAATCGCCACCCCGGCAATGCCCCATGCCCGGCACCATGTAGAACCGGCTGGCATCGCGCCAGGCCGTGCCGTTCGCGGCGGAGGCGCGCTGCCAGTAGTTCAGCGTATCGAACGCGGAAAACCAGGGATCGCTGACACCATGGTAGAACAGGATCTTGCCGCCGCGCCCGAGGAAGGTGTTGAGGTTGGTCCAGGTATCGGTATCGGTCAGGCGCTGGCTGGCGTTGGCCCGGATCGCCTGGATGCGCGCGTCTACGTCGATGGCCAGATCGCGATTGGCCGGGCCGAACACGCCCGGCTTGCCCGTCGGCAGGAAGCCGGGAATGCGGCCCTCGGTATTGGTAATGCCCGTGTCGTAGGGATAGGGCGCGTAGAGCGATGCGCCCGCCTTGTCGCGCGGGGCGGTGAACGCGCGCTGGATAGCGGTGACTTGCGCGGGCTTCAGGCAATCCGCCTTCTGGCCCTTGCGGCAGGCCAGTCGGCTGGCGTCGAAGCGGCATTGCCCGACGTTCATGATCATGCCGTCGTCCAGGCCGTCCAGCCCGTCACACTGGGCAAGCAGACCCTTTTTCAGCACCGCGCGGTCCGCGTCGGAAAAGATGCGCTCCACCAGCGGCTTGCCCGCGCCATCGCGCGGGGCGGCCTGGTTGAACTGCACGGCGGCCCAGCTCAGCGCCAGGTTGGAATTGCCGGTGCGCATCGCCGGCGCGCCCACCACTATGCCATCGAACAGTTCGGGATAGCGCTGCGCCGCCAGCATGGATTCGCGCCCGCCGGTGGAACAGCCCGCCATGTAGCTGTGCCCGATCGCGCGGCCATAATAGCTGGCAATCATCGCCTTGGCGGTGCGCGCCACGGTGGGGACGGCGTTCTCCGCGAAGTCCAGCGCGGCGCGCTGGTCGGCCATGAAGCTGTCGTCGAACACCGCGCCCTTGTGGCCGCTGTCGTGGCTGGCCACGGCAAAGCCGCGCGCCAGCGCCGGGATGTCGCCGGCCGCCGCCGCGCCGATCGGCGGGTGGACCGTGCCGTTCAGCCCGCCGCCGCCTTGCAGCAGGAAGCGGCCGTTCCAGTCGTCGGGCAGGGCCAGCGCGAAGCCGATGCCGAACGGCTTGCCTCCCGCGCCGGTGCGTTCGCCGATCACGCCTTCGATGCGGCAATGCGGCGGAATGGAATTGGCGAGCGGCGCGGAATCCGGTTCCAGACGGGTGCCGGCCGGCGTAACGCCCACCGTCCGCGCGGTCAGGATCTTGACGTCGCCGGGCAGGGTCTGGCCGGCCAGCGCGGTGCAGCGGTCGGTGACGGGCGGCGCGGCGGGAGCGACGACGGTGGCCGGAGAAGCCGTTGGCGCTGCGGCAGGACGCGCCGCCAGCGCGTGCACGCCGGCAAACACCACCACGGTCATGCCCGTCAGGCCCAGCATTGCGCCCGAAATGCGTCTCGTCATCCGTTCCCTCCCACCGGACCGCTCCCCCGATCCCCGAAGTTATCCGGTATTACGATTGGCAGGCGAAGGGCAAGCGTTCAGGCGGTTGGCGTTCAGGCGGGGAGCGACAATTCCGCTTCCATCACCTTGCGCATCTCGAACTTCTGCGCCTTGCCGGTAACGGTCATCGCGAAGGCGCTGACGATGCGGACGTAACGCGGCACCTTGTAATGCGCGATGCGGCCCTTGCAGTGCGCGATCACGTCGTGCTCGCCCAGCGTTTCGCCCGGCTTGGCGATGATCCACGCGCAGACTTCCTCGCCGAACTTGGCGTCGGCCACGCCGAACACCTGCGCATCGGCGATCGCCGGGTGCGACAGCAGGAACTCCTCGATCTCGCGCGGGTAGATGTTCTCGCCGCCGCGGATGATCATGTCCTTGATCCGGCCGGTGATGCGGACGTAGCCCTGCGCGTCCATCGTGGCGAGATCGCCCGAATGCATCCAGCCGTCGGTATCGATCGCTTCGGCGGTCTTTTCCGGATCGTCCCAGTAGCCCAGCATCACCGCATAGCCGCGCGCGCAATATTCGCCCTGCTGGCCGATGGGCAGCGTCTCGCCGTCAAGTCCCACGATCTTTGCCTCGGCATGGGGATGGACACGGCCCACCGTGGCCACGCGTTCCTCGATCGGATCGTCGGTGGCGGTTTGCGTGGTCAGCGGGCTGGTTTCGGTCATGCCATAGCCGATGGTCACTTCGCGCATGTTCAGCCGTTCCATCACCTGCCGCATGGTGGTGACGGGGCAGGGGGAGCCGGCCATGATCCCGGTCCGCAGCGTCGAAACGTCGTAGGTATCCAGATCCGGCTGGTTCAGGATCGTGATGAACATCGTCGGCACGCCATATAGCGCGGTGCAGCCTTCGGCCTGCACCGCTTCCAGCGCCAGGCGCGGGTCGTAGGCTTCGCCCGGATAGACCATCGCCGCCCCGCTGGTCAGCGCGGCCAGATTGCCCAGCACCATGCCGAAGCAGTGGTACAGCGGCACCGGGATGCAGATGCGGTCGTCCGGCGTCAGCCGGATCGTGCGTGCGGTGAAGTACCCGTTGTTCAGGATGTTGCGATGGGTGAGCGTCGCTCCCTTGGGAAAGCCGGTCGTGCCGCTGGTGAACTGGATGTTGATCGCATCGTTCGGGTCGAGCGTGGCGTCCACGCCCGCCAGCCGGGCGGGATCGGGTTCGGCGCGCAGGTCGGCCCAGGGCATGAATCCATCGTGCCGTTCCTCGCCCAGCACCACGATCTGCTGCAGCAGCGGCAGCTTTTCCGCGCCCAGTTCGCGCAGCATCCCCACGTAGTCGCTGGTCTTGAACCGCGCCGCCGTGACCAACACCGTGCAACCGACCTTGTTCAGCGCGTATTCCACTTCGGAAACGCGATAGGCGGGGTTGATCGTGACCAGCACCGCGCCGATCCGGGCGGAGGCGAACTGGATGACCGTCCATTCCGCGCAGTTGGGCGCCCAGATGCCCACGCGATCGCCCTTGCGCACGCCGAGGTCGAGCAGGCCCGTGGCGATGCGGTCCGCTTCGGCGTCCAGCTCGGCCCAGGTCCAGCGGATGCCCTGGTGGCGCGAGGCCAGCGCCAGCCGGTCGCCCCACTGGCGGCCCGCCTGGCGCAGCGCGCCGCCGATGGTCGTTTCCAGAAGAGGGACATCGGTCGCCCCCTGCGTGATCGACAAGCCCTGCATCATCCTCCGCTCGTTTTCCGTTCTTGCTACTTCTTGATATTGATGACCTGCAGCTGGGTGTATTCGGCCAGCCCTTCCACCGACTGTTCCACGCCCAGCCCCGAATTCTTGAAGCCCGCCATCGGAATGTGCGGCCCGATGCCGACGTGCTGGTTCACCCAGACCTGCCCGCTTTCGATGCGCGAGGCAACATCGGCGGCGCGGGCTACGTCCTTCGACCAGACTGATCCGCCCAGCCCATATTCCGAAGCGTTGGCGCGGGCGATCACGTCGTCCACGTCGTCGAAGCGGATCACCGGCAGGATCGGGCCGAACTGTTCCTCGTCCACGATGCGATCGCCGTCGGTCACATCGCGCACGATCGTCGGGCGGATGAAATAGCCGGCGCGCTCCATCACCTCGCCGCCGGCGATCACCTTGCCCTCGGCCTTGGCCGCGTCGAGGAAGCCCTTGACCTTCTCGAACTGCATCGCGTTCTGGATCGGGCCGATCTGCGTGCCCTGTTGCAATCCGTCGTCGACAACGGCGGCCTGCGCCAGGTTGGCCAGTTCCTCGCACATCGCGTCATAGATATCGGCGTGGACATAGGCGCGCTTCACCGCCAGGCACACCTGCCCGCAGTTGAGGAAGGCGTTGCCGAAGATCGCCTGCGCGGTTTCACGCACGTCCACGTCCTCCAGCACGATCGCCGGGTCGTTGCCGCCCAGTTCCAGCGTCACGCGCTTGAGCGTGTCCGCGCCCGTCGCCGCGATGCGCTTGCCCGTGGCAGTCGATCCGGTGAAGCCGATCTTGGCGACATCGGGGTGCGAGGTTAGGTGCGGCCCCAGGTCGTTGGCGTCGGTGATCACGTTGACCACGCCCGCCGGGAAAATGTCGCGGCACAGCTCGCCCAGCATCAGCGCGGCGACGGGGGTCGTCGGCGCGGGCTTCAGCACGATGGCGTTGCCGGCCAGCACGGCGGGGCCGATCTTCCAGCAGGCGACCAGCAGCGGGAAGTTCCACGCGATGATCCCTACCACCACGCCCAGCGGCTTGTGCCTGACCGCAATGTAGCCGTCGGCGTCATCCTGGATCACGCGGTCGGGCAGTTCCAGCGTAGCGTAGTGGCGCAGGTATCCCTCGGTCCAGGCGAGTTCGCCCTGCGCCTCGGCCAGCGGCTTGCCCTGTTCCAGCGTCAGCGTGCGGGCAAATTCGTCCCTCCGCGCGGCGATGGCGTCCGCCAGTTCGATCAGCTTCCGGCTGCGTTCCGCGAACGGGACGGCCGACCAGCCCGGCACCGCGGCCTTGGCGGCGGCGATGGCCTTGTCGGCCTGCGCCGCCGAGGCGCGGGGAACCGTGGTGAAGGGTTCCCCGGTCGCCGGGTTCACGACGTCCAAGGTCATGTCGCCAGGGACGAGTTCGCCGCCGATCAGCAGCTTGGTATCGGTCATTTTCCTCTCCCCCGCGCCCGGGACGCGGATTGTTGTACCGGAACCTTAGAACTTGGCGCCCAGCGTCACGCCGAATGTGCGCGGGTTGCCGATGTGGTTGTAGTCGAAACCGAAGCCCGCCAGCAGATCCACCCGCGATGTGAAGTAGAACTTGTTGCCCAGATTCTTCGCCCAGACCGACAGCGAATAGCGCCCGTCCGCCGTCTCCAGGTCCATATGCCCGCCCACCAGCGCGTAAGATGACTGGCGCAGGCGGGGGACGTTGATAACCTCGAAGAACTGGCTCGACTGGAACGACAGGTCCGGATGGATCGAGAACGTAACGGCGTCGTTCTTGAACACGGTGAAATCCACTCCGGCGTTGAACGTCAGCGAAGGCGCGTTCGACAGGCGGCGCCCGGAAACGTCGGTGCCGCTCACGTCGCCCCGGATGATCTTGGTGGACAGCAGGCCCATGCCGCCGTGGAAGGTGAAGGTGTCGGTCGGGCGCACCGTCAGTTCCGCTTCCGCGCCATAGATGCGCGACTTGGGAATGTTGAGCAGCGTCTGCGCGGCGGTGGTGGGATCGACGTTGATGAACTGCTGGTTGCGGTAGTCGTAATAGAACGCCGCCATGTTCAGCGTCACGCGGCGGTCCCAGAACTGCGTCTTGGCGCCCACTTCATACGAGGTGACCTTTTCCGCCTTGGCGACACTGAGTTCCGACGGATCGAAGAACGCCTGCGCGTTGAAGCTCGGCGCGCGATAGCCCTTGCTGAAGCTGGCGTAGAGCAGGTCGCCGCTGGCCAGCTTGTAATCGAAGCCGATCTTGCCCGAGACGTTGTTGTTCTTGTAGCGCAGCGCCGACGGCGGGATCAGCGTGGCGACAAGGCTGTTGTCCACGCCCAGCGCGTCGGACCGGAAGCCGTTCTGCACGCCGGTATCGTGGGTGTAGCGCAACCCGCCGCGCACGGTCAGCGCATCGGTCAGCTTGTATTTCAGGTCGCTGTAGAGCGCGAAGCTCTTCTTGATCTGGGTGAACTGGTTCTTGACCTTGCAGGCCAGCGGCAGCCCGTCGGCGCAGTCCTGTGCGTTGATGAAGCCATCGCCGTTGACGTCCACGTCGGTCGCAATCTCGAACGTGGTCTCGTTATAGACCTTCTCGCGGTTGAAATAGGCGCCCAGGATGAAGTCGAACGGACCGCCGGTGTCGCTGGTCAGGCGCAGGTCCTAGCGAACTGGCTGGCGCGGTCGTAATAGGGGATTTCCAGCAGCTTGGTGGCGGTGCCGTCGGTATCCTCGCGGAAGAACAGCGTGCCCTTGTCGTAGGAGGTGATGCTGGTGATCGCCAGCGTGTCGGACACGTCGATGTTGGTGGTCAGCGCGACCGACGTGGTGCGCGCGCGGCGGCGCTGGCTGACGTCGGAAGCGATTTCCCACTTCGACAGGCCGGGCCGGTGGACCGCTTCGGGCTGGGCGTAGATGCCGTAGTTCTGCGGGTTCTGGAAGCTGGTGGAAGCACGCAGGGTGAAGCGCACGCTGTCGGTCGGTTCGAACTTCAGCGTGCCGCGCAGCGCGTATTCGCGTGTGCTGGCAAGGTCCGGCAGGCCGGGCACCACGTTCTTGAACCAGCCGTCCGCGCGCGAGAACGTGCCGGCCACGCGCAGCGCGGCCTTTTCGCCCAGCGGCACGTTGACCGCGCCGTTCACGTCCACGCGGTTGTAGTTGCCGTATCCCGCGTTGAGATAGCCGCTGGTCTCGCCGAGCTTGGCATCGCGGCTGATGATGTTGACCGCGCCGCCCGTGGTGTTCTTGCCATAGAGCGTGCCCTGCGGCCCGCGCAGCACTTCCACGCGCTCCAGGTCGTACATGGCGACGCCCAGGAACGCGAAGTTGCCCTTGTAGACTTCGTCGTAATAGGTCGCGACCGGGCTGGACTGGTTGAGGCTGTAGTCGGACATCGACACGCCGCGCAGCGCGAAGATCGGCGTGTTGTCGCCCACGATCGAGGTCAGCTGCAGGTTGGCGACCTTGGTCACCAGGCTGTCGACATTGGTGATGCGCGATTTTTCCAGGGCATCGCCGCCGATCGCCGAAACCGAGATCGGCACCGACTGGAGGTTTTCCGATCGCTTCGCGGCGGTGACCACGATTTCGCCCGGCGCGCTTTCGCTGCCGCTGTCGCTTTGCGCCTGCGCGAAGGCCGGGGTGGCCGTGGCGGCGAAGACCGCGATTGCGGTGAGCGCGGTGTTGCGGAGAAGACGTTCCCTCATGGTATTGCTACCTCCCATTGTGATGGTGCCCTGTTCAGGGGCGCGCTTGTTCCTGCCCTGGTTGTGAAAACCCCTCGACCAGGCGCGCTCTCATCGCGGCGCGCTCGAGCCGAAGGGGGTGTTGGCGCAGACGCCCGATTTCCTCCGCCGTGTAGGGGCGGAAGTCGGCCGGCATGTGCGCCGCATCAAAAGTATAGAGTGTCCAGTTGACCAGATTGGCGAGCCTTGCGTCGTCGAGATTGACGGTCGAAACGCCGGGCACGCGGCCGATGAATTCGCGCCCGCCCGGCACTGAAAGGAACCGGGCGACGATGTGCTTCATCGGCGGATTGGAATGGTCGTCGCCGCTGCCGTCGGGCCGGTGGCAGCCCTGGCACTTCAGCATATAGTCGACCTTGGCCTGCCGCACGTCCGTCACGCCCGGCGGCGCGGCCTCGCCCGCCTTCACGCCAGCGCCGGCCAGCAGGGCGGCAAGGAGCGGAAAGGCGAGCAGGGCCGGTTTCATTTACCGCCGGCCCCGGCATGGAGGCGGGCGACGTCGGCCGAGGAAAGCGATGCGCCGCCGGCCCGGATCGTGCCGATCTCGGCCGGGGTGAAGCGGCGGAACGCCGGCCCGACCTTAGTGATCGTGGTGCCGACATGGTTGAGCACGGCGGCGATGGCCGCGTCATCCAGGCCCGCTTGCGCTGGCATCACGCCGCGAAAGGCTTTGCCTTCGACCGTGATCGGGCCGGACAGCCCCTTGATGACGGCCAGCGCGATATAGCGCCGGCCTTCGTTGCGCGCCGCCAGCGTGCGGAAATCGACGCCCAGCGGGGGATAGGCGCCGGGCACGCCCGCACCGGTCGCGGTGTGGCACGCGGCGCAGCGGCCATAGAGCGCCGCGCCATTCGGTTCCGCGCTGCCAGCCTGCGCCGGGCTGCGCGCGACCAGAGCGGCGGTGAGCGCCATCGCGCCGAGGGCAGCAACTTTCAGCGCGCCGGTCATTTCGGCTGGTCCAGCGCCACGCCCACGATCACCGCCGTGGAGCAGTTGTACACGCTGCTCTGCGAGCCCAGACACCAGTTGTAATCGTTGTTCGATTGCGGGCGCACTTGCGGGCGATCGCCCTCGTTGCGGTTGCACAGGCACTGCCCGCACGAGGACGTACCGCAGCAATCGTTGTAGCTGATGATATAGGCGCGGTTGTCGGCCGGGTTGGTGCAGGTGCCAATCCAGGTGATCGGCGACATTTCCGTGCCCGGCGGGCAGCTGCTGACCGACCCGCCGCAGCAGGTGCAGAGGAAGCCGTCGATCGCGCAGTAGCGCCAGTAATCGCAGCTCGTGCGGTCGCCGGGGTCCTGATCGATGCCGGCGGTTACCGGGCTATGGGTCGGCCCGCCGCCGTGCGTGGCGGCGCGCGCCACCGGCAGGACGGGAAAGGTGGCCGCGCCGGTCATGCCCGCGCCTAGCCACGCCAGCATGGACCGGCGCGACGTGCCGCGGGCGATGCGCCGGGCGAATTTCTCGGTAAGCTTGTCAAAGCCGGCCATGGCTCAGGCCTCCCTGTTGCGGCGGGCGAGATAGTCCTGGATCGACGCCACGCCGCGTTCCTTGGCTTCGAACAGACTTTCGAGGTGCTCCCGGCTGTTGACGAGGCCGAGCGAGGCGACCTTGCCGGCTTCGTCGAGCAGCACCGCATAGGGCAGCTTCGATACGCCGAAGGCGCGGCCGAGCGCTTCGGACAGGACCAGCGGAATGCCGTCGAGGCCGTGGTCCTTGGCAAGCTGGCGGTATTGCCCCTTGGTGCCGTCGCCCGCGATCACGATGTCGATCCAGTCGGCTTCGGCGCGCGCGGCGGAGCGCACCACCGGCAGCAGCGATTTGCACACCGGGCAATCGGGCGAGGCGAAGAACAGCAACTGGCTGCGGCCTTCGCGCTTGCCGCCGATCTCGATCGGCGCGCCGTCGATGGTGGTCACCGTCATGGGAGAGGCGGTTTCACCGACCTCCACCTTCTGGTGCAGGGTCAGCGCGCCGGCCGGCGCGATGCGTTCGTGGAGAATGCCGACCTGGCGGGCAAGGGCTGCGATCAGCAGCGCCTGAACGATCACGGCGGTCCACAGCAGGATCTGGGATGTCAGCATCACGGCTTCCTCCACGCGGGTTGGGGAATGGCGAGCAGCTCGGAAATTCCGAGGTAAAGCGCACAAAGTCCGGCGGCGGCGAAGGGCGTTTCGATGCCGAACGCCGCCGCCGGGAGGGTGGAAACGAGGCCGGCTGCCAGTGCGAGCAGCGCCGGGCGGGCGGTTTGCGCTAGGGTCACCGGCTTTTCGCGGGCGACCAGGTCGCAGCCGCAATCGAGCACTTCGCCCCGGCGGCGGAACAGGGCGATAGCATAGCCCAGCCACAGCGCGGCGGCGATCAGCGCGCCGGTCCTTTGCAGGGGAGTAATGAGCAGGCAGGCCGCCGCCACCGCTTCCACGCTGCCCGCCGTTAGCAGGAGCAGCGGGCCGGAACTCGGGCGCGTGCCCGCCAGCCGCGCGGCGGCGATGGCGAGCCGTTCATGGGCCAGCCCCTTGTGCAGCGCCGATCCGGCCAGCAGCAGCGCCAGAAACAGGGTGATGGAACCGGGTGCGGGCGCCATCTCAGGGCACCGGCGTGATGAGGATCGGGTTGGCGGCAACCGTCGCGCCCAGCGAGCGGACGAACGCGCCGGTGGCGGCGTCGTGCACATCGATCACGCCGTCGGCGCGCGCGACGATCAGGTGCGGGGTGTCCTCGGGCGTCACGCCCACGGCCACGCCCACCGACCGCAGCGGGAAGCGGGCGATTCGCGCCTTCTTCGCCGGGTCGATCACCCACACTTCGGTGCCGCCATCCTTGTGGCTGCCCTCGCGACCGTTGGGGCTCATCAGCACGTAAAGAAGACCTTTGGCGTCCGCCGCGATCACTTGCCAGCCGCCCGGCCGCCATTCGGGCGCGCCGCCTTCGGTCGTGCCCACGTTGAACGCACCGGGCAGGGGGCGGGGAACCGGGCCGGAGAAATCGAAGCCCTGAACCTGCCCGTAATAGCTGACGAACCAGCCCGTCCTGCCCATCATCGCGGGCGTGCTGAACAGCGGCTGCTTGTCGATGTCCTGCACCTTGGCGATGGTCTTGGAAGAGGCGACCTGGCCCTTGTCGTCCAGCGTCACGCTGAACATCGAACCGTCGGCGCAGAAGCTGCTGAAGCCGCGCTCGCCGGTGGGATAGATCTGCGCGCAGCCGGGCAGGTCGATCTCGCTCAGGATCTTGCGCGCGTCGAGGTCGACCACCGTCACCGATTGCGCGGGCGTGAAGTTCGCCACCAGCGCCCAGTGTTCGCCGTTGGTGAACTGGAACAGGTGCGGATAAGTCACCGATTGCTGGCGCTTGCCGCCGGGCAGCACGATCTCGCCCTTGGGTTGGAGCGTTTCCATGTCCCAGATGGTGATCGCGTCGGTGCGCTCGCCCCGCGTCAGGCGGGAGAAGAAGGTCTCGGCCGTGTAGATTTCGCCGCGCTGGCGCGAAACCAGCGAATTGGCGAACTGCGCCGCGCGGACCAGCCCTTTCAGCGGCTGGTTGGCCGATGTGGTGTCCACCACCGCAAGCCGCCCGTCGAGGATCGAGGCGAAGTAGAAATCGTGGATGACGACCCAGCTTTTCGGCCACGCCTTCGGCAGCGTCTTGACCGTGGGGATCGGCTCTTCGGGCAGCGGCGTGGGATAGGCGGCGGGTGCGGCGGAAACCGCGCTCGCCGAAACGGAGAGGGCAAGCGCCAGAGCAAGAAACCTCATGCGGTACTCCCAAAGTCTCGGCGAATTGTTGCGCCTTTGTTGCCGGGAGAATGACGAATGAGGCATAATTCTGTCAAGTGACCTAATTTTGTCGCGTGACATATTTTTTAAGGCGGGTTATCAAGAGCGAAAGTGGAGCTGAAATTTATTATGAATCAGTATGATGGTGCGCCATCTTTCGTCACCGACCTGGTCTTTCCGGAACGCGAGGGCGGCTATGCCAAGGGCCACGAAACCCGCGAACTGATCCTGCGCACCGCGCTGCACATCCTGATCGAGGAAGGCTATCGCGCGATGTCGATGCGGCGAGTCGCCGCCGCCTGCGACATGAAGTTCGGCAACCTGACCTACCATTTCCGCAGCCGCGAGGATCTTGTGCGCGAACTGCTCGACGCGGTCATCCGCAGCTACGAGCAGGAATTCGACGCCATCGTGCGGATGCCCGGCGCGCCGCCGGAAGAGCGGTTGCGCCGCCTGTGCCTGCTGGTGCTGGAAGACATCCGCAGCAAGAAGACGACGCGCTTGTTCCCGGAATTGTGGGCGCTGTCCAACCACGACGCATTCGTGTTCGACCGCGTCCACGAACTCTACGTCCGCGCCCGCGCGCCCGCGATCGAGATCATCCGCGAAATGCGCCCCGACCTGCCGTGCGAGGCGTGCGAGATGCTCGCGCTGTTCATCTCCGCCTCGATGGAGGGGATGACCGTGTTCGCCGGCTACGACAAGCCGTTCGAACCGCACATGGCCAAGCTGGAAAGCATCGCGCTCAAATCGTTCATCGCGCTGTTGAAAACAGTAACGGCGGAAGAGGCGCTGGCGCTGGGCGAGGGCGGCGAGGCGTGCGCCCGGGTGTGATCTGGTGGCGCGCGGCTCGGGGACCGGGTTGAATGGCGGGAAGGGCGAGGTTAGCCTACCGTCGAAAAGTTGCGCACACCGCCCGTCCTGAGCTTAGCGTCTGCAAAGCCTGATCAATAAATCAACATCTACCCTCATAGGCTTGCTTATAAGGTGAGCCAAAGCATTTCCCCATTCTGGTAAGAAAAGACAGGTTCGGAGGCCATTCCAAATCGCCTTCTGGATAATCAGGAGGTCGTTTCAATGCTTTCAAAGCAAAAATGACTTCATCAAAAGCCGCTCGATCATTTTCTAGAAAAGCAATCGTTCCTTCAACGTACAAGTTCCATCCATCGATGTCAGTTGTAGTGCGCTTTTTGCTTGCAATCATCTCCGCAATGGCTTGGGAATAACTGCCCGAAAAGGCCAGAATCTGCCCACGATGCCACAGGAGAAGCGGGCGAATATCTTCACCCAGCTGATTTTCATTATAGTGAACATATTTTTGAATGAGTTCGGCGGCTTCGCGCTCGCATCCTGCGGTGCTTGCAAGATGTCTCCAGCCGTCTTCCCCTTGATCAAATTCGATCGGGTTCATTCCAACATAGCTGGACAAATCATATTGACACTCATCCGGCGCACCTATGCTTGCCGGCGACGATCCAAGCAGCATAGCCAAAAGTGTTAACATGCTTCAGCCTCACTACCATTACAGTTGGTTGCCGCACTGGCCCAGTCCACCGTACCCCTACAACGCCAGCGCTTTCTCGATCACCCCGCGCGCAGCCGCAGGGGTGTCGTCGCGGCAGAGCAGCGCCAGTTCGACGGTGGCGGCATGATCGGCCAGGGGGCGGAAGGTCAGGCCGTCGAGCGCGAGGTGCTGGAGCGAGGCGGGGGCGAGGACCACGCCGCGCCCGGCGGCGGCGAGCACGGCGGCGGAGATGAAATCGTCGGTGCGGTGAAGCGCGGGCATGGCGAAGCCGCCGGCGCGCGAGAGGTCACGCACGGCTTCGGCAAGGCCCACTTCCTCGTGGAACTGCGGCATGATGAACGGCTCGCCGGCGAGGTCCGCCAGCCGAACGGCGGCGTGGAAGGTCAGCGGATGGTCGTCGGCCAGCGCCAGCACCAGCGGTTCGCGGTGGACGGTGCGCGCGGTGATCGCCGGGGGGTAGGACGGCCTGGGGCGGGTCAGCCCGATGTCGATCTCGCCCGAAACGATGCGGTCGAACTGCACCGGCGTTTCCATCAGTGAAAGGCGCACGTCCAGATCGGGCAGGGCATCGCGCAGCGCCCGCAGCGCGCGCGCCAGCGTTCCGCTCATCGCCGCGGAGAACACGTAGCCGATGCGCAGCGGCCCGGCGGCGCCGCGCGCGATGTTGCGCCCGATCCGCTCGGCCTGCCGCAGCGAGGCCAGCGCCGCGCGCGCCTCGTCCAGAAAGAGCTGGCCGGCGCGCGTCAGCGCCACGTCCTTGCGGCTGCCCCGCGTGACCAGCCGGGCGCCCAGCCGGTCTTCCAGCCGCTGCAGGCGCTTGCTGACGACCGACTGCGCGATGCCCAGCCGGTCGGCGGCGCGCAGGAAGTGCCGGGTTTCGGCAATGGCCAGGAACGCTTCGAGCTGGTCGCCGTCGAGCATCATTCATTCCATATCGCGATTGAACACGGCAAATTCGGTTCTTGATGCGATCGATGGCAGGTTGCAGGATCACGCGCAAGGAGGACGCCACATGGCAGGCATGGTTCGGTTCGATTGGGAAGACGCCTTCGCGCTCGATGCGCAGCTCACCGAGGATGAGCGGCTTATCGCCGGCTCCGCGCGCAGCTTCGCGCAGGATCGCCTCCAGCCGCGCGTGATCGATGCCTTCGCGCAGGAACATACCGATCCCGCGATCTTCCGCGAAATGGGCGAACAGGGCCTGCTCGGCATCACGCTGCCGGAAAAGTATGGCTGCGCCGGCGCGTCCTACGTCTCCTACGGCCTTGTCGCGCGCGAGGTGGAGCGCGTCGATTCCGGCTACCGCTCGATGATGAGCGTGCAGTCCAGCCTGGTGATGTTCCCGATCTACGAATACGGATCGGAAGAGCAGCGGATGAAGTACCTGCCCAAGCTCGCCACCGGCGAATTCATTGGCTGCTTTGGCCTGACCGAACCCGATGCCGGCTCAGATCCGGGCGGCATGCGTACCCATGCGGTAAAGGTGGAGGGCGGTTATCGCCTGTCCGGTTCAAAAACCTGGATTTCCAACGCGCCGATCGCCGATGTCTTCGTGATCTGGGCCAAGTCCGAAGCGCATGGCGGCGCGATCCGTGGCTTCATCCTCGAAAAGGGCATGAAGGGCCTGTCCGCGCCGAAGATCGACAACAAGCTCTCGCTGCGCGCCTCGATCACCGGCATGGTGATGATGGACGACGTGTTCGTGCCCGATGACGCGCTGCTGCCCAACGTCGAAGGGCTGAAGGGGCCGTTTGGCTGCCTCAACCGCGCGCGCTACGGCATTTCGTGGGGTGCGCTGGGCGCCGCCGAGTTCTGCTACCACGCCGCGCGCCAGTACGGGCTCGATCGCAAGCAGTTCGGTCGCCCGCTCGCCGCGACGCAGCTGTACCAGAAGAAGCTGGCCGACATGCTGACCGAGATCAGCCTGGGCTTTCAGGCCTCGCTGCGCGTCGGCCGCCTGATGGACGAAGGCGCCTTCGCGCCCGAGATGATCTCGATCGTCAAGCGCAACAACGTGGGCAAGGCGCTCGACATCGCGCGGACGGCGCGCGACATGCACGGCGGCAACGGCATCTCGGGCGAATACCAGGTGATCCGTCACATGGTGAACCTCGAAACCGTGAACACCTACGAAGGCACGCACGACGTTCACGCGCTGATCCTGGGCCGCGCGATCACGGGCATCGCCGCGTTTTGAAGGCGTTGGGGCAGGGGTGCCGGCACTGGCCCACCCCCAACCCCTCCCGCAGGCGGGAGGGGAGTTAAAGGAGGGGCTTTCGACACTTCTCCCCTCCCGCTTGCGGGAGGGGCAGGGGGCGGGCAATCGATGCCTTACGCGCCCCTCACGTCTCCTGCGGCGTTGGCGCGGTGATGATGCGGTCGCGCGCGGCGCGGATGTCGCCAGCCTCGATCTGGATTTTCAGCCGTTCGCGATCGTTGTTGCGATAGATGTCTTCGGCCCGGTTGATCGCTTCCAGGTTGACGCCCGCATCCTCCAGCGCCAGCCGCGCCATCTTCACGGCCGATTCCATCACCTCGCGCACGATCCCGCTGACGGGCGTGCGCTTGAGGCGGATCACCGCGCGGCGGTCATAGGCGCGCACATAGATCGCGGCATCGGGAAACGCCTCGTGGACGGCCTCGATCATCTCGGCGTCCAGTTGGTCGCCATCGGTGCAGAACAGGATCAGTTCGGCCTCGGCTGCGCCGGCCTGGCGCAGCACGTCGAGCCGGCAGCCGTCGCCGAAATAGACCTTTGCGCCGAAGCTCGCCGCCACGTCGATCATCTCGATGTCGGTGTCGATCAGCGTCACTTCGATGTCGCTGGCGTTCAGCATCTGCGCCACGGTCTGGCCGAAGCGGCCATAGCCCACGACGATCGCGCTCGCGCCGTCGGCGCTCGGTCCTTCGCGCTCGCCCTGGTCGGCAGCTGGCTCGTCGCGGAAGCGGCGCGTGGCCATCATCAGGAACGGCGTGCTCGCCATCGAAACGGTGACGATCGCGCCGAACAGGCTGGCGGCCTCGGGCGCGACAAGCAGTGCGTTCTGCGCTTGCGTGAACAGCACGAAGCCGAATTCGCCCCCCTGGCTGAGCAGCAGGCCCAGCGCCATCGCGCCGCGCCAGGTCATGCGGAAGGCAAGGCCGATCGCGAAGATCACCGCGGCCTTCACCCCCACCAGCGCCGTGGCCATGCCCAGCACGAACAGTGGCCGCTGCGCGATGGCGTTGAGATCGAGCATCATGCCCACCGCCAGGAAGAACAGGCCCAGCAGGATCGAACGGAACGGTTCGACATCGGCTTCCAGTTCATGGCGATAAGGCGAATCCGCCAGCATTACCCCGGCGACGAACGCGCCCAGCGCGGTGGATAGGCCCAGCGCTTCCATGATCGCGGCCGCCGCGATCACCGTGAACAGCGCCGCCACCACGAACATCTCGCGCTCGCCTAGTTTGCCGATCAGGCGGAACAGCGGGCGGATCAGGAAGCGCCCGGCGGCGACAAGGCCGACGATCGCGCCGATCGTGTAGAGCGACAGCAGCCATCCCGGCGGGCCACCCACGTCGGCCGGGTTGCGGCTCATTGCGGCGATGATCGTGATCATCGGGATGATCGACAGGTCCTGGAACAGCAGGATGGCGAAGGCCCGTTCGCCAAACGGCGTGCGCAGCCGGCCCGACGATTGCAGCATCGGCAGCACCTGCGCGGTGGAGGAAAGCGCCAGCGGCAGGCCCAGCGCGAGCGCGGCGGCGGACGAGAATTCGGTGCCCAGCGCGATCATCGCGGCGATGGCCATGCCGCAGGCGGTCACTTGCAGCAGCCCGAGCCCCAGGATGTCGCGCTTCATCTTCCACAAGCGCGAAGGGTTCAACTCCAGCCCAACCAGGAACAGCAGCAGCGTGATGCCGAGTTCAGCGATGCCCAGCTTCTGTTCGGCATCGCCCACCAGGCCCAGCACTTGCGGCCCCACCACCGCGCCGGCGACGAGGTAGCCCAGCGTCGCGCCCAGCCGCAGGCGCCGGAACAGCAGCACGAAGCCGAGCGCGAAGCCGAGCAACAGGAAGCCGTCGTGCATCATGGAATGCGGCGCGCCGCCGTTCATCGGGTTCGGACCTTCAGCATGCCCCTTCTGTAGCCAGCCGCGCGCCGGCCGCAACCCGCCGCGTTCGCTTTCGCTTCATTGTGGGTGCGCACGCTCGCTTGCTTCGCCGGTCGCTGGCAGGCTAACGCGGCCGCATGAGGAATCGCCGCCGATCCGGTCTGTTTTCGCCGTCCGTCCTGCGCGCTCTGTTCTGGATCTGCTGCGCTTTCGCGGTGGTCATGGCCGTGCTGCCGCATCCGCCGCACCTGCCGATCGACCGGCTGGGTGACAAGTTCGAGCACATGATGGCGTTTTCGGTGCTGGCCCTGCTGGCGGCGCTGGGCTGGCCGTCGTTTCCCAAGCGGCGCATCGCGGAGCGCCTGTCGTTCCTGGGCGCGCTGATCGAGCTGGCCCAGTCGATCCCCGAACTGCACCGCGATTGCGATATCCGCGACTGGATCGCCGATACGCTGGCGGTCCTCGTCGTGCTGGGGATCGTGGCGGCGGTCCGCGGCGTGCGCGGCACCCGTTAAAGGTTTCCTTGGCGCGCCCTTTGCATTAGGGCGCCTGCATGGAAAATCTGGTCCGTTCATCCGCTCAGCAGCCCACCGGCAATCCCGGTGCCCTGCTCGACATCGCCGAGGTACGCGCGGCGGCGGAGCGAATTAGCGGGCAGGTGGTGCGCACCCCCACGCTTTACAGCAGGACGTTGAGCGCCATCACCGGCGCCGAGATCTGGCTCAAGTTCGAAAACCTCCAGTTCACGGCCGCCTACAAGGAACGCGGCGCGCTCAATGCCCTTCTGCAACTCGATGAGGAACGCCGTTCGCGCGGCGTGATCGCGGCTTCGGCCGGCAACCACGCGCAAGGCCTGTCTTACCACGGCACGCGGCTGGGCGTGCCCGTCACCATCGTCATGCCCAAGACGACGCCGACGGTGAAGATCATGCAGACCGAGAGCAACGGCGGCAAGGTCGTGCTCGAGGGCGAGACGTTCGACGAGGCCTATGCCTATGCCCGGTCGATGGAAAAGCAGCTCGGGCTGACCTTTGTTCATCCGTTCGACGATCCGCAGGTCGCCGCCGGGCAGGGCACGGTGGCGCTCGAAATGCTCGAGGATGCGCCCGAGATCGACATGCTGGCGGTGCCGATCGGCGGTGGTGGACTGCTTTCGGGCATGGGCACGGCGGCGCGGGCGCTGAAACCCGATATCGGCCTGATCGGGGTGCAGGCGCAGCTTTATCCGTCGATGTACGACAAGCTGAAGCACGCCGATCTGCCATGCGGCGGCGATACCCTGGCCGAAGGCATCGCGGTGAAGGAGCCGGGGGCCTTCACCTCGGCGGTGCTGGC
This sequence comes from Novosphingobium sp. EMRT-2, assembly GCF_005145025.1. Classification (NCBI taxonomy): domain Bacteria; kingdom Pseudomonadati; phylum Pseudomonadota; class Alphaproteobacteria; order Sphingomonadales; family Sphingomonadaceae; genus Novosphingobium; species Novosphingobium sp. EMRT-2. The sequence continues at coordinate 3,046,762 of NZ_CP039695.1, forward strand.
GCAGCTTGTCGATGACATCGTGCTGGTCGACGAAGCCGCGCTTGAAAGCGCGGTGGCGCTGCTGCTGCAGATCGAGAAGATCGTAGTCGAAGGCGCGGGCGCGGCCGGGCTGGCCGCGGTCATGCGCAACCGCGCATTGTTCGAAGGACGCAACGTGGGCATCGTGCTGACGGGCGGCAATATCGATACCCGCCTGCTCGCCAACGTGCTGCTGCGCGATCTGGCGCGGTCGGGCCGGCTCGGCCGGCTGCGCATCGTGCTGCAGGATCGCCCGGGCGCGCTGTTCCATGTGGTCGAGGAGTTCAACCGCTACCAAGTGAACATTCTCGAAGTCTGGCACCAGCGCATTTTCACCTCGCTTCCGGCCAAGGGGCTGACCGCCGAGATCGAATGCGAGGCGCGCGATCGCGAGCAGATCGACCTGCTGGTCGCGGCGCTCCGCGCCAAGGGATATGACGTGATTCAGATCGAATTGGGCTGAAATCGCGCTTCGCCCGACCGTTCTGGGAGTGTCCGTCTCGTAAAGGATGCGCCGCCCTGTCGTCCGGAACCGGGACAGGGCGGCGCAAACCGGGCCTGCGCCGGCCTCGAGACGGACTGAGGCGCATTATTTCGTGGTTAAGGGTCTTTCACCAAGTTCGATGCTGAGGCATTGTCGTCTTTGAACGGCGCCGGATGGTCCGGATGCCCAGAGGAAGCCCAGCAGGCCGTGACCGCGCCCGTCCGTTTTCCCCGCTTTTTCGTGACGAGCCCCGCGCCGTGCCCCTATCTTGAGGGTAAGAGCGAACGGAAGGTGTTCACCGAGCTGAAGGGGCCTCATGCCGACGACCTGAACGACGCGCTGGGCCGGATCGGCTTCCGCCGCAGCCAGACCGTCGCCTACCGCCCCAGCTGCATCGATTGCACCGCCTGCGTCTCGGTGCGCGTCGTCTCGGACGAGTTTCAGCCCTCTTCGGCGCAACGCCGGGCGATCAAGGCCAATTCGGACCTGATTGTTACTGCATGCAAGCCGTGGTCGACGCAGGAACAGTTTGACCTCCTGCGGCGTTACCTGTCGGCGCGCCACCCCGATGGGGGCATGGCGGCCATGGACGAGATGGATTTTGCTGACATGGTGGAACATACGCCAGTCAGAAGCTATGTGATTGAATACAGGGAACCGGGCGTGGGTGGCGCGCCGGGCAAACTGGTGGGAGCCTGCCTTACCGACCATCAGGGCGATGGTCTTTCGATGATCTACAGTTTCTACGATCCACATCACGAGACGCGCACCGGGCTTGGAACCTACATCATCCTCGATCACATTCTGCACGCGGCGAGAATCGGCCTGCCCTACGTCTATCTCGGGTACTGGGTCGAAGGATCTTCGCGCATGCAGTACAAGGTGCGCTTCCGTCCGCTCGAACGCCTTGGCCGCGATGGCTGGGAGCGTTTCTCGACTGATGAACAGGCCATCGCCATCGATCGTGCGGCCACCTCGCGGCAGGGCGGTTTCGAGCACGGGGGCAAGGATGGTCTGCACGCCGGACAGGAAATCTACCGTCCGGCCTGATCGTGCTTCGCTGCGCATGTCGGGATCGCTGACGCGGATCATCGCGGCGGCGCTGTTTGTCGCGCTGGTGCCCGCGCCGATGGCGCTGGCGCAATCGCGCGATACCGACCAGGCGCTCAAGGACCTGATTCCCGATTCGGCGATCGACAATGCCGAAAGCTGGGCGCTCGATACCGATGCCGCGCGCCAGCCCGCGCCCGATGTCGCCGCGCTGCTGGGCGCGACCGAACCGTTGCAGGCGCTGACCGACATTCCCGGCATCACCATCGATTGGCCGCAGACCGCCGATCTTCCGCCGTTCAAGCCGCTCGATCCCGATCCGGACATCGCGCTGGCGCAGCAGCAGGTGGATGGCGCGGTCGATGCGCTGGATGGCGAACAGCAGCAGGTCGAAAGTGCGCGCAACGCGCTGATCCCCGATGCCTCGCTCTCGCACGTCGGTGGGCAGGTCGATCTGGCGTTCTCGCCCACCGATGCCTTCCCCGAACGCGATGAACTGGTTTCGCGGTTCTCCGGCCTCTCCAGTCTGCATTCGCTGGACGATGACGAGGACAACCTTGCCCAGCTGACCCGCCGCGCGCGCAGCGATCGCGACCTGATCGTCGAAATCCTGCGCACTTATGGCTATTACGACGCCGAGGTTTACCAGTCGATCGTCACGCCGCAGAGCGAGGCGGCTGCTTCGGCGGCGTCTGCCAGCGCGGAGGGTGGCAACGGGGCGCGGCGCGGCCAGCGCCGCAATGCCATCGATCTGTCCAAGGTGGTCGTGCGGTTCGATGTGGTGCCGGGGCCGCAGTACCGGCTGGCGAAGATCGACCTTGGCGATATTGCCGGAACGGGCGCGGACTACGAAACCCTGCGCGCCGCTTTTGGCGTCCGCGTCGGCGATCCGGTCAATACCGAGAAGATCCTCAAGGGCCGCGCCGATCTTGCCGCCACGCTGGGCGACAACGGCTATGCCTTCGCCAAGGTGGGCGAACCGGCGCTGGTGATCGACCACGAGCCGCGCACCGGCGATCTGACGGTGCCGGTCACCAGCGGCGGCCGCTATGTGTTCGGGCAAGTCGTCAGCGGCATGCCGCGCTTCATGGGTTCGCGCCATATCCAGCATATCGCGCGATTCCGGCCGGGCGACGTCTATCAGACCGCCATGCTCGACGATCTGCGGCAAGCGATCCTGGCGACCAGCCTCGTTTCCTCGGTCACGGTCAAGACGCGTGAAGTGACGCCGCCCGCCGCCGGCAAGCCCGGCGTGGTCGATGTCGATGTCGATATGGCCAAGGCGCCGCAGCGCACGATTGCGGCGCTGATCGGCTATTCCAGCGGCGAAGGCTTCCGCGTCGAGGCGAGCTGGGAGCACCGCAACCTGATCCCGCCCGAAGGCATGGTGCGCGTGCGCGGCGTCGCCGGCACCCGCGAGCAGTTGCTCGGCGTAATCTATCGCCGCAACAACTTCCTCACGCGCGATCAGGTGCTGACCGCCGATCTTTATGCCCAGACCAAGGTGAGCGATGCCTATCAGGCGCGCACCCTGTCGCTGGTCAGCAGCATCGAGCGGCAGACCACGCTGCTGTTCCAGAAGCCCTGGGTCTATTCGGCAGGCCTCGAAGTGGTGGCCACCAGCGAGCGCGAGGACAGCACCCAGCCGCGCAAGACCTATTTCATCGGCGCGCTGCCCTTGCGCGGGGCCTATGACGGCAGCGACAGCCTGCTCGATCCCACGCGCGGCTTCCGCGTGGCGCTGCGCGTCTCGCCGGAAATCTCGCGCCAGGCCGGCGCGAATTCGACCTATGTGAAGGTCCAGCTCGACGCGAGCCTCTATCGCCCGGTCAGCGACAGCGTGGTCATGGCCGGCCGCGTGCGCTTCGGCGCGATCCAGGGCGCGGACATCGCCAGCATCGCGCCGTCGCGCCGGTTCTATGCGGGGGGCGGATCGTCGGTGCGCGGCTATGGCTATCAGCAGATCGGCCCGCGTGACACGACCGGCGCGCCCAGCGGCGGCCGTTCGCTGACCGAATTCTCGCTCGAAGCGCGGGTCAAGACCGGGCTGATGGGCGGTGCGGTCAGCGTGGTGCCGTTCGTCGATGCCGGCGCGGTGGACGAAACCACGACACCGCGCTTCCGCGACATCAAGGTCGGTGTCGGCGTGGGCATCCGTTACCAGACCAACTTCGGTCCGATCCGCATCGATCTCGGCACCCCGCTCAACCCGTCGAAGGGCGATAGCCGTATTGGCGTCTATGTCGCGCTGGGGCAGGCGTTCTGATGGCGGACGATACCGTGCCACCCACGCCAGAGGAGGCCAACCCCGCGCCGGGCGCTTCGCCGCGTCCGGCGGACTCGGCCTCTACTCCCGCGCTCTGGCGTTGGACGCGGCGCATCGGCGCGGCGGTTGCCGTGCTGGCGATGGCGCTGCTGGGCGGGCTGCTGGTGCTGGATTCGCCGATCGGCCACCGTTTCGTCGCCGACCGCGTCGCCACGCTGGCGCCGGCTTCGGGCCTGCGCATCAAGATCGGCCGGATCGATGGCTCGCTGTTCGGCAAGGCCGGGTTGAAGGACGTGGTCCTAAGCGATCCCCATGGTCCCTTCCTGACCGTTCCTGATGTCGACCTGGACTGGCGGCCCTATGCCTGGACGGTCAACACGCTCGACATCCGCACGCTCGCGCTGCACCGGGGCACCCTGTTGCGCCGGCCGCAACTGAAGCCGGGCGATCCCAACGCGCCGATCCTGCCCTCGTTCAACATCCGCATCGACCGTCTGGAAATCGATGCCCTCACCATCGCGCAAGGCGTGATCGGGGAAAAGCGCCGCGTGGACCTGACCGCGCGCGCCAACATCCGATCGGGGCGCACGCTGATCGACGCCAACGGCAGGCTGGGCGGCAAGGACCGGCTGGCGCTGCACCTCGATAGCGAGCCGGATCGCGACAAGTTCGATCTCGCGCTCGATTATGCCGCGCCGCGCGGCGGCCTGCTCTCGGCGCTGACCGGCGTGAAAAGCGACATCGTGGCGAAAGTGGCGGGCAAGGGCCGGTTCAGCGCGTGGCATGGCTGGGCCGTGGCCCGGCGCGACGGCGAACGGCTGGCCGGCTTCCTGATCGACAACCGCGCCGGCACCTACACCATCGCCGGGCAGGTCTTCCCCGAAGCGCTCATGGCGGGCGCCACACGGCGCATCGTGGGGACCAAGCTTTCGCTGTTCTATCAGGGCACGTTCGCGGATTCGACGCTGGACGGGCGCTTCTACGTGGGCGGCGCGGCGTTCCGTGCGACGGGGCAGGGCGCGGTGGATCTTACCGCCAATCGCGTCAGGGAACTGGCGCTGAAGGCCGACCTCCGCCGGCCCGATCTGGTGATGGCTTCGCCCGAACTCGCCGGTGTGCGCCTTGCCGCCACGCTGGACGGGCCGTTCCGTGATCTCGCCATCCGCCACGATTTCACCATCGACCGGCTGAAGAGCGGCACTACGCAGGCCGAAGGGCTGCACACCGCCGGCACCGCCAACTGGAACGGCAAGCGCCTGCTGCTGCCGTTGGCCGTCACCGCGAAGAAGGTGGTGACCGGCAACGGCATGATCGACCCGCGCTTCGTCGGCGCCAGCGTGAAGGGCGATCTGGTCGTGCAGGGCAGCCAGCTTTCGTCCGAACAGCTCGCCATCGATCTCAAGGGGCTGGCCGCGCGGCTGGTGCTGCGCAGCGACATGGCCAAGGGCATGTACGCACTCGCCGGGCCGGTCACCGCGCGCGGTTTCGCGCTGCCGAATCTGGGCTTGGTCGATGCCGATGCCAAGATCGTGTTCGGCATGGGCAACGGCGTGCCGTGGTCGCTGCGCGCCAACGCGGCCGGGCGCATGGCGCGGATCGACAACGCCACGCTGGCCAACCTGACCGGCGGCAATATCCGCTTTTCCGGCGGCGTCGTCACCGGCGCGCTGATCCCGCTGCGGTTCAGCGACGCGCGCCTGTCCTCGCGCAAGCTGGCCGTCGCCCTGAACGGGCAGGTCCACCCCGATGGCCGGACCACCGTGGTCGGCAAGGGCCGTCACCTCGACTACGGCGATTTCACCATCGATGCCGCGATGGCCAAGGACGGTCCGTCCGCCGTGCTGGTTTTCGCCAATCCCTTGCCCGCCGCCGGCCTCAAGGACGTGCGCGTGGCGTTGTCTCCCGTGGGTGACGGATTCCGGATCGAGACGAAGGGCGATTCCACGCTGGGGCCGTTCGATGGCGTGCTGGGCCTGCAATCGCCGCCCAAGGGGCCGACGCGCATCGCGATCGAGCACTTCAAGGTCTGGCAGACGGAGATCACCGGCGGGCTGGACCTCGCCACGGGCGGCGTCAGCGGCGATCTGGCGATCACGGGCGGCGGGATCGATGGCACCGTCCGGCTCGATCCAAAGGAAGGCGGGCAGGCGATCACCGCGCTGGTCACGGCGCGCAACGCCCGCTTCGGTGGCGCGCGGCCGATTTCCATCGGCAATGGCAAGGTCGAGGTGAACGGCTTCCTGGCCGAGGGCAAGAGCACGATCGATGCCACCGCGCATATCGAAGGCATCGGCGCGGGGCAGTTGTTCATCGGGCGACTGGCCGTCAACGCGAAGCTCGTCAACGGCGCGGGCAGCGTCACCGCGTCCATCGCCGGGCGGCGCGGCACGCGCTTCGCCATGCAGGGTACGGCGACGGTTTCGCCCGACAAGATCGTCGCGCTCGCCTCGGGCGACTATTCCGGCCGGGCGATCCAGATGCCGCGCCGTGCGGTGCTGGAGCGCGAGGGCGCCGGGTGGCGGTTGCAGCCCACGCAGGTCAATTTCGGGCGCGGCGCGGTCATCGCCGAAGGGCATGTGCTGGGCGGCCCCACCGAACTCAAGCTGCAGATCGCGCGGATGCCGCTGTCGCTGGCGGACATCGTGGTCGCGGACCTCGGCCTGGGCGGGGCGCTTTCGGGCGTCGTCGAATACCGCAACGATCACACCGGCGCGCCGTCTGGCCATGCCGCCGTGCAGGTGCGCGGGCTGACGCGCTCCGGCCTCGTGCTCACCTCGCGGCCGATGAACCTCTCGCTTGTCGCCGATCTCGATCCGTCTGCGCTGCAGGCGCGCGCCGTGTTCAAGGATGGCGGGCGGGACGGCGGCACTGTGCGCGGCGGGGTGCAAGCGCTCCTCTCCGGCCTGCCGCGTGGCGGCACCGTGCTGGAGCGCCTGCGCGGTGGCCGGTTGCAGGCGCAGGTCCGCTATGGCGGCCCGGCCGAAACGCTGTGGCGCCTCGCGGCGGTGGACTTCATGGACCTGACCGGCACCATCGGCGCACGCGCCGACATCACCGGCACGCTTGACGATCCGACGTTTGTCGGCGCCATCGCCAGCAAGGATCTGCGCGTGCAGAGCAGCGTGATCGGCACCGACATCCAGAACATCCAGGCGAGCGGCACCTTCAACGATTCGCGGCTATCGCTGAACCGCTTTGCCGGCACCACCGCCAACGGCGGCAAGGTGACCGGCAGCGGCACCATCGATCTGTCCAACATCGTCTCGCGCGGGGTCGCGCTCGATCTGCGGATGGCCGCGCAGAACGCGCGCATCGTCAATCGCGACGACATGGCCGCTACGGTCACCGGCCCGCTGCGCATCGTCAGCGATGGCATCGGTGGCACTATCGCCGGGCGGGTGCGCATCGAACAGGCGCGCTGGGCGCTCGGCAGCGCCAGCGCGGTCGCGGAACTGCCCTCGATCCCCACGCGCGAGATCAACCCGCGTGCCGACGTCGCCCCGGCGCGCACGCCGTCGACCCCGTGGACGTTCCTGATCGACGCCTCGGGCGCCAATCGCATCGACGTGCGCGGGCTGGGGCTGGACAGCGAATGGGGCGCGGACATCCGCCTGCGCGGCACCACCGCCAATCCGCAGATATTCGGCAGCGCCGATCTGGTACGCGGCGGCTACGAATTCGCGGGCAAGCGCTTCGACCTCACGCGCGGCCGCATCCGCTTTGCCGGCGAAGTGCCGATCGATCCCCGGCTGGATATCGCTGCCACGGGCGATGCCAATGGCGTCAGCGCCACGATCACGATCACCGGATCGGGGATGAAGCCGGTGATCGCCTTCTCCTCCACGCCTTCGCTGCCCGAAGAGGAACTGCTCAGCCGCCTGCTGTTCGGCAGCTCGATCACGCAGATTTCCGCGCCGGAGGCGGTGCAACTTGCCGCCGCGCTGGCGTCGCTGCGCGGCGGCGGCGGGCTGGACCCGATCAACAAGCTACGCAGCGCCATCGGGCTGGACCGGCTGCGCATTCTCAACGCCGATGCTTCCATACCGCGCGGCACCAGCGTCGCCGCCGGCAAGTACCTCGGCCGCAAGTTCTTCGTCGAACTGGTCACCGACGGGCGCGGCTATAACGCCACCTCGGTCGAATTCCGCATCACCCGCTGGCTGGCGCTGCTGGCCTCCGTGGCGACGATCGGGGACGAGAGCCTCAACCTGCGCGTCAGCAAGGATTATTGACGCCGTTCAAGGAATTTTGCCCGCGGTCGCGAAAGAGTCATAACGGATCGATTGAAGGGATCCGTGACCATCGACGGCAACGCGCTTCTGATCTGCGACCTGACGCAAAGCTATGCCCCGCAGGGCGGCGGCGGCATCGGCACGTACCTGCGCGAAAAGCGCGCCCATGTGCTGGAGCATACCGGGCACCGGCTGCTGCAGATCGTGCCGGGCGCCGAGGACCGGGTGATCGAGAACGGCCGGCATATCTGGGTGGAGATCGGCGCCGATCCGGTGCGGGGCAGCCCCAATTACCGTTTCATCCTGCGCACGGCGGCGGTGCGCGCGGTGCTGGCGCGCTATCGGCCCGACGTGATCGAATCGCTGTGCCCCTGGGTACTGCCGTGGACCGCGATCGACCACCGCCGCGCGTTCCCGCACACCACGCTGGTCGCCGGCTATCACACCGATTTTCCCAATGCCCACGTCTATCGCGTCGGTTCGGAACTGTTCGGCGATTTCGTCGCGCGCGGGCTGCGCAAGGTCAGCGCCGGCTATGCCGAGGCGACCTACCGCGAATTCGACCGGGTTTACACGCTGGGACGCGACATGCGCGCGATGCTGACGTCCTATGGCGTCGAGCATGTCGACGAACTGGCGCTGGGCGTCGATCCGGCGGTGTTTCATCCCGATCGCCGCGATTCGGTCTTGCGCGCGCGGCTGGGGCTGGAAGGGCAGGGGCCACTGCTGGTCTATGCCGGGCGGCTGGACAACGAGAAGCGCGCGGATCGGCTGCTCGCGATGTTCCGCGCGCTGCCGGCCGATTGCGGCGCGGCACTGCTGCTGATCGGCGATGGCAAGCTGCACGACCGGATGATCGAGGAAGCGCGCGGGCTGCCCGTGGCGTTCCAGGGCTTCGTCGGCGATCGCGCCGAACTGGCGCGGCTGCTGGCATCGGCGGACATCTATGTCTCCGCCATGGCGGACGAGACGTTCGGCATCTCGGTGCTGGAAGCGCAGGCGAGCGGGTTGCCGGTGGTCGGCGTCGCCTCGGGCGCGATGCTAGAAAGAGTCACGCCCGCGCTGGGGCGGCTGGCGCCGGTGGATGACGTGGACGCGATGGCGCGGCTGGTGATGGAGGTCTGGCAGGGCGACTACGCCGCGATGCGCGCCGCCGCGCGGGCGCATGTGGTCGATCGGTTCAGCTGGAAAGCCACGTTCGATTGCCTGTTCGGCGAGATCTATCCCCGCGCGATGGAAGCCGCCGCCACGCGCGAACAGGCGCTGGCGCAGCACGCGCGCCGCTACGCCGCCCGCGCGCTCAACAGCGCGATTGCCGGCATCACCGGGGCGATGAACGGCGCCGCAGCGGTGGAAGGGTCACGCCGCTGGCGACGGGCCGGCTGATCCGGACGATGGGGGGCAGCCCACCCCGCTGCGACTAACGCCGCCTGCGGCAGCGCAACGCGAGCGGGAGGGGCTGGGGGTGGGCTTTCCCAAGCCTCAACGGCAAAGGCCGACGCTCCCCTCAAGAAGCACCGGCCTTTCCGTTCCGGCGTACCGGAAATCAGAATCTGGAAATCAGAACTGAGCGATGGTCTTCACTTCCATGAAGTCCTTGAGGCCGTACTTGCCGCCCTCGCGCCCGTTGCCAGACTGCTTGTAGCCGCCGAACGCGCCGCCCTTCACGCCGGCCCAGCCGTTCACCGTGACCAGGCCCGCACGCAGCTGGCCGACCACGTCGGAGGCCGATTCCGGGGTGCCGCTGACAGTGGCGGACAGGCCGTAGCTGGTCTTGTTGGCCAGATCGATCGCTTCGTCGAGGTCGGTATAGGTGGTGATCGTCGCCACCGGGCCGAAGGTTTCCTCCTTGAAGATGGTCATGTCCGGCGTCACGTCGGAGAACACCGTCGGGCGGATGAAGTAGCCGCGGTTGACGTTGTCCGGCAGTCCGGGGCCGCCTTCGAGCAGGTTCGCGCCTTCGGAGATCGAGGCATCGATCAGGCTTTGCACCTTGCTCCACTGCGCCTTGTTGACGACGGGGCCGATGTGCGCGCCCTGTTCCGCCGGGCTGCCGACCTTCACCGCCGCGAAGTAGTTCTTCACGAACTCCTCGGCTTCGGCCTTGCGCGCGGCGGGGACCAGCAGGCGGGTCGGCGCGATGCAGCTCTGGCCGGTGTTGGCGACCACGCCCTGCAGCGTCGGCGGCAGGTGGGTGGCGAAATCGGCGTCTTCGAGCACCAGGTTCGGGGCCTTGCCGCCCAGTTCCTGATGCACGCGCTTGACGGTTTCGGCCGCATTCTTGGCAATCTGGATGCCCGCACGGGTCGAACCGGTGAAGCTCACCATGTCCACATCGGGATGCACGGTCAGCGCCACGCCCACGCCGGGGCCATCACCCTGCACGAGGTTGAACACGCCAGCCGGAACGCCGGCCGCGTCCAGCACTTCGGCGAAGATCGCCGCGTTGGTCGGGCATTCTTCGGAAGGCTTGAGCACCACGGTGTTGCCCGCCGCGATGCACGGCGCGATCTTGGCGCAGATCTGGTTGAGCGGCCAGTTCCACGGGGTGATCGCCGCCACCACGCCGACCGGTTCGTGGACCATGCGCGCGTTGGGCGTGCCGGGAATCGCTTCTTCCCATTCGAAGCCGTCCAGCGCTTCCAGCGTGCCCAGCATGTAGCCAATGCCGGCGCCGACCTGCGCCGTGCCGGCGAAGCTGACGGGCGCGCCCATTTCCTCGCTGATCGCGGCGGCGAAATCGGGGATGCGCTTCTTGTATTCGGCGATGATGTTTTCCAGCAGCGCCTTGCGCTCGGCCACCGTGGTCTTGCTGAACGTGGCGAAAGCGCGCTTGGCGGCGGCAACGGCCTTGTCGACATCGGCCTGGCTGCCCAGCGTCACGACCGCGCAGGGTTCCTCGGTGGCGGGATTAATCACCTCGTGGCGACGACCGCCCTCGCTGTCGACCCATTTGCCGTCGATATAGTGCTGAAGCCTCTCGCGCATATCTTACTCCCGCTGAAAAAGTTAGTCTTACGAACAATTAGGAAGGCCATCGCAGATTTGCAAGTTTGAGTAGCCGATTGCAACGGTCCCGACGTGCAAAATCGTTGGCGATGGATAGTGGCGCGCTAACCATTTGTTCGGATAGGGCCTCTACCGTCCCGATGCATGGCGATTGGGTATCTGTCACAGGCAACGGCGCTGCGGCGCACGGCGGGCGTGTTGCGCTCCAGTTGGATTGTCGTGGCCACTTTCCTCGCCTTGCTGGCGTTGTCGGTGGCCCTGGTGGCCTCGTTCAGCAACTCGACTCGCATCGCCGACGAACTGGCGCAGAGCGACGAACGCGTCCGAGTCGCGCACTATCTCGACAGCGCGGCCAAACGGATACTCGCGGCGCAGAAGCTCCAGCAGACCTGGGATGATGCCATGCGCCATGCGGTGCTGGGCGACGATCCGGTGTGGTCGCGGACCTACCTCGGGTATTTCTTCTGGGGCAGCCAGCGCGCCGATCACGTTTTCCTGGTGCGGCCGGATGGTTCGCTCGTGCGCGGGTGGGAGCGGGGCGAGGATGCGCCCGCCGACCGCTATGCCGGCCTGCAACCGCGCGTCGCCCGGCTGATCGCGCGCACGCGCGGCGAAAGCCGGGACGATGGAGACATCGCGCGCTGGATCACGCTCGAGGACGGCAAGTGGCCGGTCGACAAGCGCGGCTACCCGATGCAGCGCGGGCTTTACGAATTTTCCCGTTACCAGGGGCGGCCGGCGATCATGACCGTCGCCGCGATCATACCCGATTCGCGCGTGGACCTGCTGCGGCGCGCGCCCAACTATGTGCTGCTCGTCCGCACCATGGACGAAACCCTGCTGCATGAACTCAGCCGCGCGGTGCTGCTCGACGATATGAGGGTGAGCGATGCGCCGCCGGCCGCGGACCGGGCGCGCAACGGTACGCCGATCGCCGATCCCAACGGCCAGATCATCAGCTGGCTCGATTGGGCGGCGCGGCGCCCCGGCGAAGCGATCATCCGGCGGACCGCGCCCCTGCTTTCGGCCTTTATCCTGTTCTTCGTGGGGGTTCTGCTTGGCGGCGTGATGATCGTGCGCCGTCACATGCGCACCACGCGCGAACTGGTGGCGAGCGAGGCGCAAGCCCAGCACAACGCGATGCACGACGCGATGTCGGGCCTGCCCAACCGCGTGCACTACATGCAGCGGCTGCGGCAGGAACTTTCGGCCTGCATCAACGATCAGCGCCTGGGCGACGTGTTCGTCGCCTATCTTGATATCGACAGCTTCAAGGTCGTCAACGATACGCTGGGCCATCACGTTGGCGACGAGCTGGTGCGGCAGGTGGCCATGCGCCTGCGCCGGGCCTTGCCGTCCACCGATTTTCTCTCGCGCTTCGGGGGCGACGAATTCGTGCTGATGCGCCGATCGCCCGGCGGACGCGCTACGGCCGACGAGCTGGGCACGCAGATCATGGACCTGATGCGCGAACCCTTCCTGATTTCGGGCAACACGCTGGAAGTCACCTGCTCGTGCGGGATCAGCTGGGGGCCGGAGCAGAGCGAGGATCCCGGCGAACTGCTGCGCCGCGCCGATATCGCGCTCTATCGCGCCAAGCAGCGCGGCCGCGCGCGCTACCGCCGTTTCACCCGCGACATGGACGCCAGCCTGAAGCTGCGGCGCGAAATGGAGATGGAACTGCGCCGCGCCATCGCGCGCGACGAACTGTCGGTGGCGTTCCAGCCGATCATCGGGCTGCCCGATGGCGGCATTCATGGCTTCGAGGCATTGCTGCGCTGGTATCACCCCGATCGCGGGGAAATCCGGCCGGGCCTGTTCGTGCCCGTGGCGGAGCAGGCGGGCCTGATGATCCCGCTGGGCAACTGGGTGCTGCGGCGGGTGTTCAACGAATGCCAGGCCTGGCCGTGCGACATCTCGGTCAACCTCTCGCCCTTGCAGATCATGGCCAGCGATTTCCTCGTCACCCTGCGCACGATCCTGGCCGAAACCGGCATGGACCCGCGCCGTGTGGTTCTGGAAGTGACCGAAGGCGTGATGCTGGATCGCAGCGAGCACGTCTTCTCGGTGCTGCGCGAACTCAACGGCATGGGCTTCCGCATCGCGCTCGACGATTTCGGCATCGGCTATTCGAGCCTCAGCTACCTGCGGTCGTTCCAGTTCGACCGGATCAAGATCGACCGCTCGTTCGTGCAGAATGTCGAAGGCGATGTCGATGCCCACTCGATCCTCTGCGCGATCGTTTCGCTGGGCCATACGCTGCGGATGAAGGTCGTGGCCGAAGGCGTCGAAACCGACGTCCAGCGCCAGCTCGTCCAGGCGGCGGGCTGCGAGCTGGTGCAGGGGCATCTGTTCTGGGCGGCGCTTGCACCCCAGGAGGCGTTCGCGCTGCTGACGCGCGATGCCGAGGGTGGCGCCGCGCGACGGCTCGTCGGGTAAGCGCCCGCCTTCAGCCGCCTTGGGGCGGGCGGGTCACCAGCCGGGTTTCGGTCAGCTCGATCACCGGCACTTCCCATGGATGGGCGCGCAGGATAGCGCCGATCGCGGCATCGATCCGATCCTGCGGCGCATCGTGCGGCAGGTGGACGGTCAGGATGACGGTGGATGACACCGCGTTCTCCCCGGCGGTGCCGGCCGTGGGGCGGGCGGTGTCCGTCGGCGTGAACAGCTCCCAGCCGGGCGAGAGCTCCATGACGCCGCGATAGAGGCCGAAATCGCCCAGCGGATTGTCACCCCGCACGATCGCGAGCATGGCGGCCAGCGCCGGGTCGTCCTCCAGCGCCTGCCGATCGCCAGCGAGCAGGCGGGCCAGTACCGGTTCCGCCACGGGGCAATGGATGCGCAGGGCGCAGGCGGGGCGGAGATCGTACTGGCGCGTCATAGGACCACCGATAGGCGTTATGGCCGGCGCAGGCCAGTGCTGCGGAGTGAGCCGTTCCCACCCCCGACCCCTCCCGCAAGCGGGAGGGGAGTGAGACTTGCGCCGCCGCAGGCGGTGTTAGTCGCAGCGGAGTGGGCTTTCCGCGCTCCGTCTTTGCAAGCGATACAATCGCCAAAACAAAAGGCGCCCGGACCGAAGTCCGGACGCCCCTTGGTGATCGTGTCCCTTGCGGGCGGCGCGGATCAGGCGCTGTAGTACATGTCGAACTCGACGGCCGATGGCGTGGTTTCCCAGCGCATCACTTCCGGCCACTTCAGTTCGATGTAGGCTTCGATCTGGTCCTTGGTGAACACGCCACCCTGGATCAGGAAGTCGTGGTCGGCGGTCAGCGCGTCCAGCGCTTCTCGCAGCGAACCGCAGACGGTCGGCACGGCGGCGAGTTCTTCCGGCGGCAGATCGTAGAGGTTCTTGTCCATGGCTTCGCCCGGGTGGATCTTGTTCTTGATCCCGTCGAGACCGGCCATGAGCAGCGCGGCGTAGCACAGGTAGGGGTTGGCCATCGCGTCGGGGAAGCGGAATTCCACGCGCTTGGCCTTGTCACCGGCGCCATAGGGGATGCGGCACGAAGCCGAACGGTTGCGCGCCGAATAGGCGAGCAGCACGGGCGCTTCATAGCCCGGCACCAGGCGCTTGTAGCTGTTGGTGGTCGGGTTGGTGAAGGCGTTCAGCGCCTTGGCGTGCTTGATCACGCCGCCGATGAAATAGAGGCACATGTCCGACAGGCCGGCATAGCCGTTGCCGGCAAACAGGGGCTTGCCCGCGTCCCAGATCGAGATGTGGGTGTGCATGCCCGAGCCGTTGTCGGTCTTGATCGGCTTCGGCATGAACGTGGCGGTCTTGCCATAGGCGTGCGCGACCTGCTGCACCACGTACTTGTAAACCTGCATGCGGTCGGCGGTGGTCACGAGCGTGCCGAAGGTCAGGCCCAGTTCGTGCTGCGCCGAGGCCACTTCGTGGTGGTGCTTGTCGCAGGGCAGGCCCATCTCGATCATGGTCGAGACCATTTCGCCACGCACGTCGACCAGGCTGTCGACCGGGGCGACCGGGAAGTAGCCGCCCTTGGCGCGCGGACGGTGCGCCAGGTTGCCGCCTTCGTAGTCCTTGTTCGAGTTGGTCGGCAGTTCGATGTCGTCGATCGAGAAGCCGTTGCCGTTGTAGCCGTCGTAGAACTTCACGTCGTCGAACACGAAGAATTCGGCTTCCGGGCCGACATAGACGGTATCGCCGATGCCCGAGGACTTGACGAAAGCTTCGGCGCGCTTCGCGGTTGAGCGCGGGTCGCGGGCATAGAGTTCGCCGGTCGAGGGTTCGACGATGTCGCAGACCAGGATCATCATCGGCGTCGCGCTGAACGGATCGATGTAAACCGCGTCGAGATCCGGCTTGAGGATCATGTCGGATTCGTTGATGGCCTTCCAGCCTTCGATCGACGAACCGTCGAACATCAGGCCGTCTTCGAGTTCGTCTTCACCCAGGACGGAAGCAACCATGGTCAGGTGCTGCCACTTGCCCTTGGGATCGGTGAAGCGGAGATCGACCCACTCGATTTCCTCGTCCTTGATACGGGCGAGGATGTCCTTTGCACTTGCCATCGCTGGTCCTTCTTCTTGCCCCCCTCATCGGGGCATTCGGGGTGATAGTCTCTTGAAGGCCGACGGTCCCTGAGCCAGCCTTGCAAGAGGGAGCCCGCCCGCCCGGCTCCGTGGCGCCGGGCAGGCGGACAAACCTGTCATAAACCCGCCCTGTCAGAGGGCGGCGTCATCGCGTTCGCCGGTGCGGATGCGCAGCACGCCTTCCACGGGAATCACGAAAATCTTGCCATCGCCGATGCGGCCGGTCTGCGCGGCGGCGGCGATCGCCTCCACCACCCGGTCGACCAGGGCATCGGCCACCACGACTTCAAGCTTCACTTTCGGCAGGAAGTCCACGACGTATTCGGCGCCGCGATAAAGTTCGGTATGGCCCTTCTGGCGCCCGAAACCCTTGGCTTCCGTGACTGTAATACCCGAAACGCCGATTTCGTGGAGCGCTTCCTTCACTTCATCGAGCTTGAAGGGCTTGATGATCGCCTCGACCTTTTTCACGTCGTTCAGACCCCTGCAACACGGGCCAAACTCCAAGCGACACGATCTGCGACCTTGTTCGCGCCAGAGTCCGGCGGTTGTCCCTGTGGCACGGTACTAACAAGAATCGTGCCACGCGCTGTCTGATTGCACTAGGCCATCGCCGCAGGGCGGGAAAGCGGGAAAATCGGGGGGTGGTGAAAGAATTGAATCGACAGCCTGAGGACAACATTTTGCAAGTTGCGCGCGGTTGATCGAAAGATGCATAAAATTTGCGCAGCCCTGCTCAAAAAGCAGGCAGGCAGACCGCCCGATGCGCCCTTCAGGCCGAATAGGGCGGTCGGTGCAGTCCCTTTGGGCTGGCCGTGAAAATCTCGCAGCCATCCTCGGTGATGCCGATCGAATGTTCGAACTGCGCCGAAAGCGAACGGTCGCGCGTCACTGCCGTCCAGCCGTCGTCGAGAATCTTCACGCCCGGCTTGCCCAGGTTGATCATCGGCTCGATCGTGAAGAACATGCCCGGGCGCAGTTCGGGGCCGGTGCCGGCGCGGCCCGCGTGGACCACTTCCGGCGCATCGTGGAACAGGCGGCCCAGCCCGTGCCCACAGAATTCGCGAACCACGCCATAGCGCTGCCGTTCGGCATGGGCCTGGATCGCCGCGCCGATATCGCCCAGCCGCGCGCCGGGCCTCGCGTGTTCGATGCCGATCATCAGGCATTCGTAGGTCACGTCCACCAGCCGCCGCGCCTTCAGCGGCACGTCGCCGACCAGGTACATGCGGCTGGAATCGCCGTGCCAGCCATCCAGCAGCGGGGTCACGTCGATATTGACGATATCGCCGTCCTTCAGCGGCTTGTCCGAAGGGATGCCGTGACACACGACATGGTTGATCGAGATGCAGCACGAATGCGCATAGCCGCGATAGCCCATCGTGGCGGGCACGGCGCCGGCGTCCAGCGTCATCTGCCGCACCACGTCGTCCAGCGCAGCCGTGGTCACGCCGGGCTGGACCAGCGGAGCCAGCGCGTCGAGGATTTCGGCGGCAAGGCGGCCGGCCTTGCGCATGCCCTCGAACCCGGCCGGGCCATGGAGCTTGATGGTCCCGTCGCGCGGGAGGACTTCGGTATCGTCTGCGATCACATACTGGGTCATGCCGGCTATATAGCGCGTGTCCCGCGAAAATGCGAGATCATCGCGTTCTGAATGCGGCGCGGTATTCCGGCTTCACCGCGGCAAGCACCGCGCTCGTCACCGGCACCGTTACTTCATACGATCCTTCGGCATAGGGGCCGGCATCGTATGGCGCCACCAGCACGCCGATGCTGTCGAACCCCTGCTTGCCGGCCGACCCCAGGATCACCGTCTCGCCCACCGGATCGATGCAGGCGTCGAATTCGGAATCGCTGTTCGCGGGCACCGGTTCGCCACGCTTCTTCGCGCGCTGGCGATTCAGCTCGGCGCAGAACGGCTGGCGGATCGCCTGCGACAGCGCGGCTTTCGAGGTGAACAGGTCTGCCACGCCACGGCGCTGACCGGCGGCCTTGTCCCACAAAACCGTGTCATAGACGTAGTTCGGGTGCGCGCCGCCCGAATAGCTGCCCACGATCGTCGACAGGCTCAGCCAGCCGGGCAGGTCGGTCACGACCTGCCAGTCGAGCGAAAGCGAATGGGCGTGGAAGGGATAGTTGTTCGCCTTGGCTTCCTTGCGGTCGTCGCTGGCTTCGTTGACCAGACCCTGCTTCTTCGCGATCAGGTCCTTGTCGAGCTGGTCGCGCAGCGCCGGGATCGCGCCGGCCGCCGCCGGATAGGCATAGTCGAACTCGTAGAGATCGTTGTTTTCCGAAACCTTGCGCGCCACGCCCGGCACCGGCTGGGGCGGGGCGGGCGGCGTCGGGGGAGCGGTCAGCGCGTGCGACTGGGATGCCGCCGCAGCCGGCTGCGTGGCCGGCGCCGGCTTGCTGCACGCGCCCGTCGCCAGCATCGCGCCGAACAGGACTGGGGCGATGGTCAGGGTCGTGATCGAAACGGCAACCGGGTGCTTCATCGCAATTTCCTCTCGCGCTTGCCGCACGGCTGCGGCAAGGTCCGCCGCAACATGAACGACCGCACGCCCTTGAACCAGCCCACATTGATCCAACCTGACCGGGGACAGGCCGCCACTGCACTCCACCTGGTCGACAAGGCGTCCTTCGCCGCATGGCAGAAGGCGCGCACTCCCGGCCAGCGCGCGATCCTGGCTGCGCAGAAGTTCGAAGGCGCGGCGGGGGACGTCGCGATCCTGCCCGATGGCGATGGCTGGTTCGCGGCCGGCGGAGTCACCGATGGCGCCGCGCTCACCAGCTGGTGCCTGGCGAAACTTACCGAAACCCTGCCCGGCGGCACCTACCGGCTGGCCGAGGGGGAGGCCGGCAAGGCGCTGCACGGCTGGGTCACCGGTCAATACCGCTTCGACCGCTACCGCAAGGACGCCACGGGTGGCGAACCGCGCGTGCTGCTGACCAAGGATGCCAAGGCGATCGACCCGGCGCTGGCCGAAGCGGCCGCGGTCACCATGGTGCGCGATCTCGTCAACACGCCGGCCGAGGACATGGGGCCGGCGCAGCTGGAAGCCGAGGCGCGGGCGCTCGCCAAGGCGCATCACGCGCAGATCCACGTCTTCGCGGGCGATGTGCTGGAGCGCGATTACCCGATGGTCCACGCCGTCGGCCGCGCCGCCGCGCGCAGCCATGCCCCGCGCCTGATCGAACTGGTCTGGGGCGATCCCAAGCATCCGCGCGTCGCCGTGGTGGGCAAGGGCGTGTGCTTCGATTCAGGTGGGCTGGACATCAAGCCGTCCTCGGGCATGGCGCTGATGAAGAAGGACATGGGCGGAGCCGCGCACGCGCTGGCGCTGGCGGGCCTGGTCATGCAGGCAGGGCTGAAGATCAACCTGCATCTGCTTGTTCCGGCAGTGGAAAATGCGATTTCCGGCAATGCCTTCCGCCCCGGAGACATCCTTCGCACGCGGCAGGGGATGAGCGTGGAGATCACCAACACCGATGCGGAAGGGCGGCTGGTGCTGGGCGATGCGCTGGCGCGCGCCAGCGAGGACAAGCCCGAACTCGTGATCGATTTCGCCACGCTGACCGGCGCCGCCCGCGTCGCGCTGGGGCCGGACCTGCCCGCCATGTTCGCGCGGCAAGACGGCACCGCCGACGCCCTGCTGCGCGCCGGGCTGGAGCGCGACGATCCATGCTGGCGCCTGCCGCTGCACGACGGCTACCGCGAGTATCTGAAGTCCGACGTGGCCGACATCATGAACAGCCACGCCAACGGCTTCGCCGGGTCAAGCGTCGCCGCGCTGTTCCTCGACCGCTTCGTGGGCGAAGGGATAGACTGGGTGCATTTCGATACCTTCGCTTGGCGTCCGGCGGCTAAGCCGGGGCGGCCCAAGGGGGGCGAGGCGCTGGGCCTGCGCGCGGCCTGGGGCCTGCTGCTCGACCGCTATGGCCAGCCGGCGTAGCGCGTCCGACGGACCGGAGCGGAAGGGCCAGCCCTTGAATGAGGGGGCCGGGCCGTATAAGCGCGCGCTTTTCCGCTTCCGGGGACATGCCGAATTGACCATCGAGTCCGCCTTGATCGACCAGTCCGCCCTTTCGGGCGATGCCGTGCCCGCCGAACAGCTCGCGCTGTCAGGCCCGGTGCCGCGCCTGGAAGCGGACCATATCCCGGTGCGAGGCGATCTGGCGCACATCCGTCTGGCCGGAAAGGTTTTCGTGCCGCACTATTCGGTGCCGATGCCGCGCGTGATCGCGGCGGGCGGAACTGAGCTGCGCCGCGCCGGGCGTGACGATGCCGATGTCATGGCGGCGCTGGATGCGGGCACCGTGTTCAGCGTGCTCGACATGGCGGGCGGCTGGGCCTGGGGGCAGGTCGGCGTGGACGGGTTGGTCGGCTACGTGCCGCTGGCCGCGCTGGCGGAGCCGGGCGCGTGACCACCTCCGTCTTCATCGATGGCGCCGCGGGCACGACCGGCCTCGAGATCGCCGACCGGCTGGCCGACCGGCCCGAATTCACCCTGATCGCGCTGGACGAGGCGCGCCGCAAGGACGATGCCGCGCGGGCCGAAGCGATCAACGCCGCCGATGTCGTGATCCTGTGCCTGCCCGATGACGCCGCGAAGGCGGCGGTGGCGATGATTGCCAACGACCGCACCCGCGTGATCGACGCCTCCACCGCGCACCGCGTGGCCGAAGGGTGGACTTATGGCTTGCCCGAGATCGTCGGGCGCGAAGCGGTGGCGAACGCAAAGCGCATTTCCAATCCGGGCTGCTACCCCACTGGCTTCATCGCGCTGGTCGCGCCGCTGGTGCGCGCCGGCCTGCTGCCGGCGGCTTGGCCCTATAGTTGCAACGCAGTGTCCGGCTATTCGGGCGGCGGCAAGGCGCTGATCGCCCGGTTCGAACAGGACCGCGACATCGCCTGGCGCGGCTATGGCCTCACCTTCGGGCACAAGCACGTGCCGGAGATGCAGCAATACGCGCACCTCGCCATCGCGCCGCTGTTCAGCCCGGCGGTGGTGCCGGCGCATCGCGGCATGATCGTGGAAGTGCCGCTGCCGCTGTCGATCATCCCCGGCAACCCCGCACCCGACCTGCTGCGCGCGGCGCTGACCCAGTTCTACGCTGGCTCGCCCATCATCACGGTGGCGCAGGAGCCGCCGGCCGACGGCGAACTGCTGATGCGCGGATCGATGGAGCCGTGGGACGGCCTGGAACTGCACGTCATCGCCAGCGCCGACGGCGCGCAGGCGCGGCTGGTGGCGCGGCTCGACAATCTCGGCAAGGGCGCCAGCGGCGCGGCGGTGCAAAGCCTCAACCTGATCGCCGGCATCGACGAGACGGCGGGGCTGCGCCTGTAGAGTCCAAGAGCTTCAACGCACGCACTTCGTCATTGCGACGGGCGCAGCCTCCGAAGCAATCCAGGGTAGCGTGCGCGGATCTGGATTGCTTCGCTGGCGCTCGCAATGACGAGACAAGGTGGCCCCCAACGTCCACCCAAACGTTGCCAGCTCCCCCGTCATCCCAGCTTGCGCTGGGATGACAGAGGCGGGGATGACGGGAAGGGCCTTGTGCTCAGTCTTCCGGCGCGATGGTGATCTTCAGGCCTTCCAGTTCGCCGGTGATCTGGATCTGGCAGGACAGGCGCGACTGGTCGTTGCGGTGGTCCGAGCTGTCGAGCAGGTCGTTCTCGTCTTCGCTCATCGGCGCGATCTTGCCGGCGAAGGCGGGGTCGACATAGACGTGGCAAGTCGCGCACGAGCAGCAGCCGCCGCACAGCGCCAGCAGTTCGTCGAAACCGTTGTCGCGGATCGCTTCCATCACCGAAAGGCCGGCGTCGGCGTCCACGGTCTTTTCTTCACCAGCACGATTGACAACGACAATCTTGGGCATCGCTTGCGTCTCCGTTCAGGGACGGAATCCGCCCCCCTGTTCCCGTTTGGAAGCGGCTGCTAATGAGTGCCCCCGGCTTTGGCAAGCCGGTCTGCGCGAAAGGATGGAGAGCGCCCGATGGGTTTGACTGCCGATGCCATTGCCACCGGGCTCGATCACATCGCTGCGCGTTCGCCACGCATCGCCACCGCGCTCGGCCGCGTCGGCTATCCGGAGCCGCGCATCCGCGCCACCGGCTACCGCACCTTGCTGCGCACCATCGTCGGCCAGCAGGTCAGCGTGTCGGCGGCGGCCTCGGTCTGGGCGAAGCTGGAGGCCTTGCTGGGCGATGACATGCCGCCGCACGATCTGCTCGCCGCCGATTTCGACGCGCTGCGTGCCTGCGGCCTGTCGCGCCAGAAGCAGGGCTATGCCCGGTCGTTGTGCGAACTGGTGGTGTCCGGCGCGCTCGATCTCGAAAACCTGCCGGCGGATGACGAGGAAGCGATCGCCGAACTCGTGCGGATCAAGGGTATCGGCCGCTGGTCCGCCGAAATCTACCTGCTGTTCGCCGAAGGGCGCCCCGACATCTGGCCGGCGGGCGACCTCGCGGTGCAGGTGGGCCTGGGCAAGCTGCTGGGGCTGGAGGAGCGGCCCGACGAAAAAAGCACCCGCGCCCTGGCCGAGGACTGGCGCCCCCATCGCGGCGCGGCGGCGATCTTCACATGGCACTGCTACAACAACCCCGCGCTCTGACCGCTCGCATCTTGTAAGTTCGCCGCCGCTGTAGGATGAGTTGCGCATAACAACGCAATTTGAACGGCCAAATACGGAGGGGCTTGGGCATTCATGGCACGCAAGGCAATCTTCATCACCGGCGGCGCATCGGGCATCGGCCGCGCCGTGGCGCAGCGGTTCGGGCGCGAAGGCTGGTTCGTGGGTATCGCCGATATCAACGAGGCGGGCATGGCGGAAACCGCCGCGCTCCTGCCGTCGGGTGCCAGTTCGATCCACAAGCTCGACGTGCGCGATCGCGCTGCGTGGGATGCGGCGCTGGCCGATTTCGCGCGCGCCGCCGGGGGCGGTATCGACGTGGTGTTCAACAATGCCGGCATCCCCATCGGCGGGCAGCTCGCCGACCTGGGCGTGGACGAGGTCGAGCGCACGCTCGACATCAATCTCAAGGGCGTGATCTTCGGGGCGCAGGCCGCCTATCCCTGGCTCAAGCGGAGCGCGCCGGGAAGCTGCCTGCTCAACACCGCCAGCGCGGCCGGCATCTATGGCACGCCCGGCGCCTCGGTCTATACCGCCACCAAGTTCGGAGTGCGCGGGCTGACCGAATCGCTCGATGCCGAATGGGCGCCCGACGGCATCGAGGTCCGCGATCTGATGCCCGGCTTCATCGATACGCCATTGCTCGATCACGCACCGAACCGGGCCTCGAACGAGGATATTCGCGGCCGTGTCAAGGAAGCCGGGCTGGAAATCACCCCGGTTTCGCAAGTGGCGGATGCGGCATGGTCGGCCATCCACGGCCAGACGCTGCATACCCTCGTCGGCCCCACCGCGCGCAAGCTGGCCTTCGGCGCGCGCTGGCTGCCCGGCCGCGTGCGCAAGCAGGGCCGGGCGAGCCTGCGTCCGCTGGGGGGGTGAGTGATGCCTTGGGTTAAGCCCTGCCTTTCGTCGTTGCGAGCGTAGCGAAGCAATCCAGAGTCCCGCGTACCGCTCTGGATGGCCGCGGGGCTTCGCCCCTCGCCATGACGATGCAAGGCGAGGGCGTCCGAATCCTAGACGAACGTCTCGATCATCGTCGCCAGCGCCACGTCGCGCGTGCTCAGGCCGCCGGCGTCGTGCGTGGTCAGCGTGATTTCCACGCGGTTGTACACGTTGAACCATTCGGGGTGGTGATCCGCCTTTTCGGCATGGATCGCCACGCGCGCCATGAAGCCGAAGGCTTGGGCGAAATCGGCGAAGCGGAACGTCTTGACGATGGCGAGTCCGTCTTCGCGCAGCGCCCAGCCGGGCAGGCGGGCCAGGGCTTCGTCGCGTTCGGCGTCGGTCAGGCGGGCAATCGACATCTGGCTCTCCTTGGCAGTTGCCGCGCTTTCCCCTATCGAGCCGGTCCATGCAAGCCTGCCATCTCGTCGCCCGTGACATCGCCTGCCGGCGCGGCGACCGGTTGCTGTTCAAGGGGCTGTCGTTTTCGATGCGGGGCGGCGAGGCGCTGCACCTTGCCGGGCCGAACGGCATCGGCAAGTCCAGCCTGATCCGCATCCTTGCGGGGCTGTTGCGCCCCTTCGCCGGCGCGGTAGAGCGCGAGGGTACGCTGGCGCTGTCGGACGAACGGCTCGCGCTCGACGGGCACCAGCCGTTGGGCGCGGCGCTGGCGTTCTGGCGACGGATCGACGGCAGCGGGGGCGAGGGCGCGGATTTCGGCCTTGAAGACCTGCTCGACGTGCCCGTGCGCTACTTGTCCACCGGCCAGCGCAAGCGCGCGGCGCTGGCCCGCGTTGCCGCCAGCCAGGCCGCGATCTGGCTGCTCGACGAACCGCTCAACGGGCTGGACACGCAATGGGCCGCCGTGGCGCAGGAGCGCATCGCCGCGCATCTTGCCGGCGGCGGCGCGGTGGTGATCGCCTCGCACCAGCCGCTCGCACTCGCCGGGGTGCGGGAACTGGCGCTGCGTGAGTACGTCGCGTGATCGCGCGTCTCTGGCCCATCTTCACGCGCGATCTGGCGCTGCTGCTGCGCGGCGCGCAGGGGCGGGGCGGGGCGGTGCTGCCGCTGCTGTTCTTCCTCGCGGTCGCCATGCTGTTTCCCTTTGCGGTGGGTCCGGACGCGCGGCTGCTCGGCCGCACCGGCGCGGGCGTGATCTGGGTGGCGGCGTTGCTCGCCGCGATCCTCCCGCTCGACCGCCTCGTGGAACCGGACCTCGAGGCGGGCTTCTTCGATCAATGGGCCTTGCGCGGCATTGCCGAAGAGGCGCTGCTGCTGGTGCGGATCGTCGCGCACTGGATCAGCTTCGGGGTGCCGCTGCTGCTGGCCGCGCCGCTTTCCGCCGGTCTGCTCTCGCTCGATGCGGGGCAGTTGCGCGCGGTCGAACTGGGGCTGCTGCTGGGCACGCCGGGGCTGGCCGCGATCGGCGTGACCATCGCCGCGCTTACCGCCGGCCTGCGCGCGGGTGCGGCGCTGGGGGGACTGCTGGCGATCCCGTTGGCGGTGCCGCTGCTGATCTTCGGCGCGGGCTCGCTCCAGCCGGGTGGGGAGGGTGGCCTGCTCCTGCTCGCCGCGACAAGCTTGGCCGCGCTGGCCATCGCGCCCTTCGCCGGGGGCGCGGCCATCCGCGCCGGCCGGGAGTAAAGCGGTCCGGAACGATCGGTCGAAAGCGGGATTTGTCGCGGACCAAGCCGCAAACGGATTGCGGAACGCACACGGGCCGCCTAACTCCTTGACCATGACCGTACCCGTCCTTCTTCCCGACACGCTTTCGCTCATCGGCAACACCCCGCTCGTTCGGCTTAAGGGGCCAAGCGAGGAAGCGGGGTGCGACATCTTCGGCAAGTGCGAATTCGCCAACCCCGGCGCGTCGGTGAAGGACCGGGCCGCACTGTGGATCGTGCGCGATGCCGAGGAGAAGGGCCTGCTCCAGCCCGGCGGCACGATCGTCGAAGGCACGGCGGGCAACACCGGCATCGGCCTCGCGCTCGTCGCCAACGCGCTCGGCTACAAGACCGTGATCGTCATGCCCGAAACGCAATCGCGCGAGAAGATGGACACGCTGCGCGCGCTGCGCGCCGAACTCGTGCTCGTTCCCGCCGCGCCGTTTTCCAATCCCGGCCACTTCGTCCACACCTCGCGCCGCATCGCCGAGGAGACCGAAGGCGCGATCTGGGCCAACCAGTTCGACAATATCGCCAACCGCCGCGCGCACATCGAAAGCACCGCGCCCGAAATCTGGGAGCAGATGGAGCACCGCATTGACGGCTTTACCTGCGCGGCGGGCACAGGCGGCACGATCGCCGGCACCAGTCTGGGCCTCAAGGCGTTCGATGAGGACATCACGATCGCGCTCACCGATCCGCACGGCGCGGCGCTTTACAACTACTACGCCTGCGGCGAGTTGAAGGCCGAAGGATCGTCGGTGGCCGAAGGGATCGGGCAGGGGCGCATCACCGCCAACCTCGAAGGCGCGCCGATCGATACCCAGTTCCGCATCGCGGACGAGGAAGGCCTGCTGTGGGTCAGCCGCTTGCTGGCCGAGGAGGGGCTGTGCCTTGGCCTGTCGAGCGGGATCAACGTGGCCGGCGCGGTGGCGCTGGGGCGCAAGCTGGTGGCGGAAGGGCGGCCGCACCCGCGCGTGGCCACGATCCTGTGCGATACCGGCTTCCGCTACCTGTCCTCGCTCTACAACCCGGAATGGCTGAAGGCCAAGAATCTGCCGGTATTTCCATGGCTGCAACAATAGGATAATCTGCCCGGGATGGCTCTTTTCGGCTTCCCTTCGCGTCGATCCGGCCGCGCCGCGCAATCCGTGCCGGGCGCGGGCCATGGCGCGGCGCAGGCGGGCGGCATGGCGAAGGCGCCCATTCACCACGTTCCGCCCACTCCGCGCGAACTGCGCGCGCAAGTGGTCCACCGGCTCCAGATCGGGCTGTTCGGGCTGGCGGCGATGTTGCTGCTCGTCGGTCTGGCCAACGTCATTCTCGATCGCGCCTACATGGCCGATGCTTCGGCCGTGGCCGATCCCGACGCGTCCGCATCGGCCAGCACCACGCCGGCGAACGATCCGCTGGTCGACATGGGTGTGACGCCGGAACTGCCCGCGGCCAACCGTCCGGCCGACAAGACGGCGCCCGCCGCCGCGCCCCAGCACTGATTTCCGTCGCGCGCATGGCTGTATCGCGCCGGTGGCGCTTCGGTGCGGCGCTGCTGGTCTGCGCGCTGGTGGTGGGCGCGGGTGTGGCGTGGAAATCCAGCGGCTCGCGCGCGGTCTCCGCGCAGGAGCGTCCGCGCCTGATGCTGTTCACCAGCCTGCCGATCCTGTGGAACGAAACGCCGGACCTGGCCGCCATGCTGCGCGCCGATGCACCGCCGCACTGGGCGCGCCGCGCGCTGGAAGCACACTACACGCTCGTCGCGCGCGATACGCTGCTGGCCCCGCCGCTGGACGCGCGCTTCCTGCTGCTGGCGCAACCCCGTCCGCTCGCGCCGCAGGAGAATGTCGCGCTGGATGACTGGGTGCGGGCGGGGGGGCGTCTGCTGCTGTTCGCCGATCCGATGCTCACGGCGGACAGCACCTATGCGCTGGGCGATCGCCGCCGCCCGCAGGACATCGTGCTGCTTTCGCCGATCCTCGCGCGCTGGGGGCTGGAACTGCGCTTTGACGAGGATCAGCCGGCGGGCGAGCATGACGCGGCGCGGGAAAGCGCGGGCGCTGCGCTTCCCGTCAATCTGCCCGGGCAGCTCGCGCCGCGCCCGGGCGGGCATGACGCGCGATGCGCGATCGTGCGCGAAGGGCTGGTCGCGCGCTGCCGGATCGGGCGGGGCCGTGCGCTCATCGTGGCCGATGCCGCGCTGTTCGAACCCTCCGGCGCCGACGGAAAGCGCGCGGCGGCGCTGGATTCGTTGCTGGAAGACGCGTTCGCGGGCTGAGCCGGCGACTCCACGGGAAAATACGGGAAAGGCGGAGGGGCTTAGGTGCGGAGTCGCACGAGTCCCGCATTTTTTGGGCGTTTCCAGATAGAAACAAATCAAGTACAACGTGCAACATTGCGATGAAGCGTGTGGAAAAAGTGCTTGGGATTCAGGTTCTGGACGTAATTTCCCGCATTTTCCCCTTTCCGCCCGTGATGTCCCCGGTTAATGATGGTCCATCGGGATGAACTCCAGGCCGTATCCGCGGGGGATCGGCCGGCTTGCGCGCGAGCGTGGGCCGGGGGTGGAGCCTTTCGTCTTCGAGCGGGGTATTCGGCGTGGCGGGAGGGCCGTCAAATTACGTGGGACAGGGCTTTTCGCCGCGCGGCGAAAAGGGTCGCTTCGTCCTGCCCTCCGATTTCCGCGCCGATGTCCGCGACGCGTCTGACGGTCAGCGCATCCTCTGCATCGACAAGCATCACCGCCTGCCCTGCCTGGTCGGCTTCGGCCTTTCCCGCAGCGAACAGTTCGCCGCCGACATCGACCGCGAAGAGGACAAGGCGCTTCGCCTCGGCCTTGACTTCGATCGCGACATGCGCGCCGCGCAGCTTTACGGCTTCCACCGCGCCAGCTTCGACGATTCCGGCCGCTTCGTCCTGCCCGACCACCTCGCCGAACTTGGCCAGGTGGAGGACGGCCTGTTCTTCCAGGGTGGCGGCACCCAGATCACCATCTGGAATCCCCGCATCCTGCTCGACATGGGGCCGGGCTGGGAAGCGGCGCAAGCCGGCTGCCGCGCCAAGATGGCGGACATGGCCAAGGGGAAGCGCAAGTGACCGCGCCCACGGTGTCTCCCGCAACGGGCTTCGGCCCGCACGTTCCCGTGCTGCTCGATGAAGTGGTGGAAGCGCTCGCCCCCGCTCCGGGCGACGTGATCGTCGATGCCACGTTCGGCGCGGGCGGTTATACCCGCCGCCTGCTCGCCGCCGGCGCCACCGTCCATGCCTTCGATCGCGATCCCGACGCGATTGCCGCCGGGCGTCGCTGGCCCGAGGCGCAGGGCGATGCGCCGCGCCTGGTGCTGCATCCGCGCCGGTTCTCGGAACTGGCCGAAGGGCTGGCCGAAGCCGGCGTCGCCAGCGTGCAGGGCGTGGTTTTCGACATCGGCGTCAGCTCGATGCAGCTCGATCAGGCCGCGCGCGGCTTCGCCTTCTCGTCGGACGGCCCGCTCGACATGCGCATGTCGCAGGACGGGCCGAGCGCCGCCGATTTCCTCAACGAGGCGGACGAGCAGGCCATCGCCGACGTGCTCTACCGCTATGGCGAGGAGCGCCAGTCGCGCCGGGTGGCGCGTGCGATCGTGGCGGCGCGTCCGCTGGAAACCACTGGCCAGCTCGCCGCCGTGGTGCGCAAGGCGCTGGGTCATCGCCCCGGCGCGCCCAAGGACCCGGCCACGCGCAGCTTCCAGGCGATCCGCATCCATGTGAACGGCGAACTCGACGAACTCATCGCCGGGCTGGCCGGAGCGGAACGGATGCTCGCGCAGGGCGGGCGGCTCGCCGTGGTCAGCTTCCACAGCCTGGAAGACCGCATCGTCAAGCAGTTCCTGCGCGAGGCGGCTGGCGCCATGCCCGCCGGATCGCGCCATCTGCCGCAGCTTGCCAGCATCGCGAAGCCGGTGTTCGAGAAGCCTTCGTCCGCCATCCGCCCCACCTCCGCCGAAGAGGCGCGCAACCCGCGCGCCCGCTCCGCCACCTTGCGCTGGGCGGTTCGCACCGCCGCGCCCGCGCGCGCCACATCCGGGAGCCTCGCCGCATGATCGTGACCGCCAACCGCTTGCGTTCGATCGGCTGGGTCGTGCTGCTCGCGCTGTGCGGCGCGGTGGTGCTGGCGCTGTCGTTCCGCGTCAACGCGCTGCGCAGCCAGGTGCATCGCGCGGAGCAGCGCATCGTCGCGCTCAAGCAGGAGAAGATGTACCTCGAAACCGAATTCGAGACGCGCGCCAACCAGCAGCAGCTCAAGTCGTGGAACGACATTGAATTCGGCTATGTCGCACCCACCGCCGGGCAGTATCTTGAAAACGAACGGCAACTCGCCTCGCTCAGCAAGCCGGCCGATCCGGATGCACCCGCGCCGATCCGCGTCGCCTCGGCCGATGACAGCGTGATCGCCTCGGCCGCGTTCCCCGCGATGGTCTCGCCGCTCACCGGCAGGTCGGCGCAGGCGGAAGAAGCGATCGCGCAGACCGACGCGCCGGCGGCGCATGTCGATCACGCCACGGCCACCGCCGCGCTGGGTGAACGGCTCGGCACGGTCGGCCGTCCGCGCGCTGCCGAAGGCGCAGCGCCCGCCGTGAAGAAGAAGGCGGCCAAGACCGCCAACGGCAAAACTGTGGACAAGGCCGGCTCCGCGAAGTCCTCCGCCTCGCGTTCGGCGAGCGCCGCTGGCAAGCCCCGCTCGGTGACGGCGCGCAAGGAGGGCAGGATCAGCAGGTGAACGCGCTAACCGCATCCGCCGCGATCGCATCGGGCCGGGTCCAGCTGGCCAATGTCCGCCAGAGCGCGCTGCTGACGGCGAAAAAACGCGCGCTGATCATCCTGCTCGCTTTCGTGTTCCTGACGGCCACGGCGCTCATGCGCGTCGTCCAGATCGGCCTGTTCGAAGGCAGCCCCGACCGGCGCTCGATGGCCGATGCGCTGGTGCCCGAACGCGGCGAGATCACCGATCGCAACGGCGTCGCGCTGGCGCGGGCGTTTCCGTCCTATTCGCTGTGGTACAATCCCAAGGCGTTCGGCGAAAAGGGCGGCAGCCCGCTGGTCAAGACGCCCGAGGAAGTGGCGAGCGCGCTGGTCCAGATCTTTCCCGATGCGGATTACGACGATCTCGTCCGCCGTCTGAAGTCCGACAAGCCGAGCTACCTGCGCAAGCGGGTTCTGCCCGAAGAGGCCAACCACGTCTTTGCGCTGGGCGAACCCGCGCTGGAATTCCCGCGCGAGAACCAGCGGTACTATCCGCAAGGCTCGCTCGCCGCGAACGTGCTCGGTTTCGTCGATCGCGAGGGCAAGGGCCACGTCGGCATGGAGCAGGTGCTGGAACCGCGCCTGCTCGATCCCGCGCAGCGGGCGAATCCCGTGGCGCTGTCGATCGATGCGCGCGCGCAAGGCGCGCTGGAAGACGAACTCGGCCGCGGCATGCTGGAAAGCAACGCCAAGGGAGCGGCCGGCATCGTCCTCGATGTCGATACGGGCGAAGTGATCGCGCTCGCCTCGCTGCCCTCGTTCAATCCGAACCGCAGCGATCGCGTGTTCAACGATCTTGTGTTCAACCGCGTGTCGAACCAGGTCTATGAACTCGGCTCTACCTTCAAGCCGATCACCGTCGCCGCCGCGATCGACGCCGGGGTCATCACCGATCTCTCGGTGCGCTATCCCACCGGGCCACTCAACATCGGCGGATTCACCATTCACGATAGCCACAACTTCGGCCCGTCGCTGAACGTGCCCGAAGCGCTGGTCCATTCGTCCAACATTGTCACCGCGCAGATCGCCGACAAGCTCGGCGGACCAGCCCTTCGTCGCACCATGATGCAGCTCGGCATGAACGAGCGGCCCACGATTGAACTGCCTGCGCGGGGCTTCCCTCTCTGGCCCCGGGGAACCGATGCCAAGGGGGACTGGGCGCGGATCACCACGATGACCGTCAGCTACGGCCACGGCATCGCGGTGACCCCGCTCCATCTCGCCAGCGCCTATGCCGCGCTCGTCAACGGCGGCATCTGGCGCCCGGCCACGCTCTACAAGGTCGATCCGGCGCGCGTGCCGCCGGGGCGGCGCGTGTTCAAAGCGTCCACCAGCGCGCGCATCCGGCAACTGCTGCGCATGATCGTGGTGGACGGCACGGGCCGGAAGGCCGATGCCTCGGGCTTCCGCGTCGGCGGCAAGACCGGGTCGGCGGAGAAGCCCGGTGCTGGCGGCTATCGGCGGACCTCGCTGGTCGCCACCTTCGCGGCGGCGTTCCCGATGGACAAGCCGCGCTATGTCGTGATCGCGATGCTCGATGAACCGCAGGGCACTGTGGCCACGTCCGGGCAGCGCACGGCGGCGTGGAATGCCGCGCCGATCGTCGGCCGGGTCGTGCCGCGCATCGGCCCGCTGCTGGGCGTCGTGCCCGATGCCAGCCGCGATGTCGATATTACCGACCTGTCACCGCTGGTCGCCAACGGAGACGGGGAATGAAGCTAGGGATCATCGCGCACGAAGCGGGCTTCGCCCTGCCGGACGGTGCGGACGGCGACGTTACCGGCTTCGCCATCGATCACCGCAAGGTCGCGCCCGGCACCGTGTTCGGCGCCTTCACCGGCGCGCGCTTCAATGGCGAGGATTTCATCGCCGATGCCGTGGCGGCGGGCGCCGTCGCCGTCGTCGCCCGGCCCGAAGCGGTCGTGCGGGGCGCGGTCCATATCGCCGACGCGCAGCCGCGCCGCGCCTTTGCCCGGCTCGCTGCGCGCTTCTTCACGCCCGTTCCCGAAACCGTGGTCGCCGTCACCGGCACCAACGGCAAGACCTCCACGGTCGAGATGACGCGGCAGCTCTGGCGCATGGCGGGCTATTCGGCCGCCTCGATCGGCACGCTGGGCGTGACCACGGCGGACGAATCCGTCTCCACCGGGCTCACCACGCCCGATATCGTCACGTTCCTTGCGAACATGACCGGCCTGGCGCGCGAAGGGGTGACGCATGTCGCCTACGAAGCGTCGAGCCATGGCCTGTCGCAGTATCGGAACGAGGGCCTGCGCGTCGTTGCCGGGGCCTTCACCAACCTCAGCCGCGACCATCTCGATTACCACGCGACGATGGACGATTACTTCGCCGCCAAGATGCGCCTGTTCGACGATGTCGTGGCCGATGACGGGACGGCGGTGATCTGGGCGGACGACGATGCCTGGTCCGCCAAGGCCGTGGCCCATGCGGCGGCGCGCGGGCTTAACCTGCTGACGGTCGGCGCGAAGGGCGATGGCATCCGCCTGCTGTCGCGTACGCCCACCCAGCTCGGGCAGACGCTGGAGATCGAACACGGCGCCGAAGGCCAGCGGCGTACGCGCAAGGTCAACCTGCCACTGATCGGTGCCTACCAGGCCGCCAACGCGCTGGTTTCGGCTGGGCTGGTGCTGGCCACCGGCGGCGATGCGGACCGCACGTTCGAGGCGCTCGGCCGGCTCCAGCCGGTGCGCGGGCGGCTGGAACGCGCTGCGATCAGCCGTGCCGGCGCACCGGTCTATGTCGATTACGCGCACACCCCCGATGCGATCGAGGCGGCCATCGCCGCGCTGCGCCCGCACGTGAAGGGCCGCCTCATCACCGTGTTCGGCGCGGGCGGGGATCGCGATGGCGGCAAGCGCCCGGAAATGGGCCGCGCCGCCTGCGCCGGCTCCGATCTCGTCATCGTCACCGATGACAATCCGCGCGGGGAAGACCCGGCGGACATCCGCAAGGCGGTCATGGCCGGCTGCACCGCCGGTGCGCGCGAGATCGGCGGTCGCCGCGCCGCGATCGCCGCCGCGATTGCGGAGGCGACGGGGGACGACATCGTGCTGGTCGCCGGCAAGGGGCACGAACAGGGGCAGATCGTGGGCCGGGGCGACGCCATGCGCGTCCTGCCGTTCGACGATGTGCAGGTGGCGCGCGAATGCGCCGGACCGGCCGGAGGAACCTGAACCATGAACGCCCACCCCGCCATGCTGAGCTGGCCGGTCGAAGCCGGCGATGAACTTGGCCTCGCCCTGTGGACCGCGCGCGACATCGCCGCCGCCACCGGGGGCACCGCGTCGGGCGATTTCAGCGTCTCCGGGGTCGAGATCGACAGCCGCGCCGTGGCCGAAGGCGATCTGTTCTTTGCGCTGAAGGGCGAAACCGCGGACGGGCACCGCTTTCTCGAAGGCGCGTTCGGACGTGGCGCGCAGGCCGCCGTGGTCGACCGGGAGGTGCCCTGGCCGCACGTTCGCGTTGCCGATACCTTTCACGCGCTGGAAGACCTCGGCCGCGCGGCGCGCGCGCGGGTGGACGCCGGGATCATCGGCGTCACCGGCTCGGCGGGCAAGACCGGGGTCAAGGAAGCGCTCTATGCGGCGCTCGATCGCGGCAGCCGGGGCCGGGCGCACCGTTCGGTCAAGAGCTACAACAACCATGTCGGCGTGCCGCTCAGCCTGGCGCGGATGCCGGCGCGCACGCGCTTCGGCGTGTTCGAGATGGGCATGAACCACGCGGGCGAGCTGTCCGCGCTGACCCGGCTGGTCCGCCCCCATGTCGCCATCGTCACCACCATCGCCCCGGCGCACATCGGCCATTTCTCCGGCGAGGAGGCGATCGCCGACGCCAAGGGCGAGATTTTCGAAGGGCTGGAACCGGGCGGCACCGCGATCATCCCGGCGGACAGCCCGCACTATACCCGGCTGCGCGCCAAGGCGGAGCGCCACGCCGCGCGCGTGCTCGGCTTCGGTGTGTCGCGCGAGGCGCAGGTCCGGCTGATCGATGCGGTTCCCGCGCCGGCCCTGAATGATGGGAGTGGCGGCACGCTCGTGACGGTCGATCTCGGCACGCGCAAGCTGTGCTACACCATCGCCATGCCGGGCGCGCACTGGGTCGCCAATTCGCTGGCGGTGATGGCGGCGGTCGAGGCGGTCGGTGGCGATCTTGGCGCGGCCGGGCTGGCGCTGGCGGAGATGGAAGGGCTGGCCGGGCGCGGCGCGCGCCATCGCATTCCCGCGCCGCGCGGCGACGGTTCGGGCGAGGCGCTGCTGATCGACGAAAGCTACAACGCCAACCCTGCTTCGATGCGCGCCACGATCCTGCAACTGGGGGCCACGCCCGCGCGCCGGCGGATCGCCGTGCTGGGGGCGATGAAGGAACTGGGCGCCGACGAGGCGCGCTATCACCGCGAACTGGCCGTGCCGCTGATCGAGGCGGGTGTCGATCGGGTGATTCTGGTCGGTGCCGAAATGGCGCCATTGGCCGAGGCGCTGGGGAAAAGCGCCGCCGCGCCGCTTGCCCGGCGAATCGAGATGGCTCATGTGGAAACGACGGCGGAAGCGGCTGAACGCCTTGCTTCCGAAGGGGTCGAGGGTGGCGACGCCATGCTCGTGAAGGGTTCGAATTCGGTCGGATTGGGAGTGCTTGTCCGCGCGCTCACGGCCAGGGAAAACTGAATGCTCTATCTGCTGGCGCACTGGCTTCACTATGAAGGCCTGACCAATCTTTTCCGTTACCAGAGCTTCCGCGCCGGCGCCTCGCTGCTGACCGCGCTGTTCGTGGGCCTGTTGATCGGCCCGCGCTTCATCAACATGCTGCGCGTGCGGCAGGGCAAGGGCCAGCCTATCCGCGAGGACGGGCCGCAAAGCCACCTCGCCAAGCGCGGCACGCCCACCATGGGCGGGCTGATGATCGTTATCGCGCTCACGCTGGGCCTGCTGCTGTGGATGGACGTGACCAGCCGCTATGTCTGGGCCTGCCTGGTCGTCACGCTCGGCTTCGGTCTGATCGGCTTCCTCGACGATTACGACAAGGTCACCAAGTACGCGCACAAGGGCGTGCCGGCCAAGGTTCGCCTGCTTGGCGAATTCGTCGTCGCGGGCGTTGCCGCCTGGCTGGTGGTGGGGGAAACCAACCTCTACGTGCCGGTGTTCAGCAACCTCTATATTCCGCTGGGGCCGTTCTATTACGTCTTCGCCGCCTTCGTCATCGTCGGCGCGGGCAATGCCGTGAACCTGACCGACGGGCTGGACGGGCTGGCGACGATGCCGGTGGTGATCGCGGCGGGCACGTTCGCGATCATCGCCTACCTCGCCGGCCGCGTGGACTATGCGCATTACCTGGGCATTCCGCACGTTCCCGGCGCGGGCGAACTGGCGATCTACTGCGCGGCGGTGATGGGCGCGTGCCTTGCCTTCCTGTGGTTCAACGCCCCGCCTGCCGCGGTGTTCATGGGCGATACCGGCAGCCTTGCGCTGGGCGGCACGCTGGGCGTGATCGCGGTGTCCGCGCATCACGAGATCGTGCTGGCGATCGTCGGCGGCCTGTTCGTGATGGAGGCCGTCTCGGTCATCATTCAGGTCTCGGTCTATAAGCGTACCGGCAAGCGCGTGTTCCGCATGGCGCCGATCCACCACCATTTCGAACAGCTCGGCTGGAAGGAATCCACCGTCGTGATCCGCTTCTGGATCGTCTCGATCGTGCTGGCGCTGCTCGGCCTCGCCACGCTGAAGGTGCGATGATCCGGGCATGATCGTCTCCTCCGCCTTTGCCGGAAAGCGCTACGCGGTCCTCGGCCTCGCCCGGTCGGGGCTGACCAGCGTGGAAACGCTGCTGGCCAGCGGCGCGCAGGTGACGGCGTGGGACAACCGTGAGGAAGCCCGCGCCACGCTGGAAGGCCGGGCGACGATCGCCGATCCGCTGACGATCGATCTTGCCGGGTTCGATGGCGTGGTCGTCTCGCCCGGCGTGCCGCTCAACCGCCACCCCATCGCGGACTATGCCCGCGCCGCCGGGGTGCCCGTGATCGGCGATATCGAACTCTTCGCGCAGGCGCGCGGCGATCTGCCCGCGCACCGCGTCGTGGCCATCACCGGCACCAACGGCAAGTCCACCACCACCGCGCTGGTGCACCACTTGTGCAAGAGCGCGGCGCTGCCGGTGCGCATGGGCGGCAACATCGGCCTGCCCGTGCTGGGGCAGGAGCCGCTGCCGGCCGGGGGCGTCTATGTGCTCGAGCTGTCGAGCTATCAGATCGACCTGACCTATGGCCTCGCGGCGGACGTCGCCGCGCTGATCAATCTCAGCCCCGATCACCTCGACCGCTACGATGGCTTTGCCGGCTATGCCGCCTCCAAGGCGCGGCTGTTCGCCATGCAGCGGCCCGACCAGCACGCGGTGTTCGGCTGCGGCGATCCGCACACCCTGCGCATCGCCGGGGATGTCGCGGAGGGCCGGAGCGCGGGCTTCGTCCATGTCGTTGATCCAGCGGCGCTGGCGGGGCAGGCGGACTGGCCCTCGCTGCAAGGCCCGCACAACCTCCAAAACGCGGCCATCGCCGTGGAAATCGCGCGCCTGCTCGGCCTGTCCGAAAGCCAGTGGCGGCCGGCGCTGCAATCGTTCAAGGGCTTGCCGCACCGCATGGAACGCGTGGCCGAAGCGGGTGGGGTGCTGTTCATCAACGACAGCAAGGCCACCAACCCGGCCTCGACCGCGCCGGCGCTGGCCGCGTTCCCGCGCATCCACTGGATCGTCGGCGGGCTGCCCAAGGGCGACGATCTCGACGAATGCGCGCCGTTCTTCGATCACGTCGTCGCAGCTTACACGATTGGCGAGGCGGGACCGCGCTTCGCCGAGATTCTCGAACCGGTGATGCCCGTCAACCGCAGCGAGATGCTGTGCGACGCGGTCAGCCAGGCGATCGCCGCCGCGCGGCCGGGCGATGTCGTCATGCTCTCGCCGGCTTGCGCCAGCTTCGACCAGTTCCGCGATTTCGAAGCGCGCGGCGATGCCTTCCGCCAGATCGTGGAAGCGCTGACCGGCGCGCCGGGGGAAGGGTGAACGGCCGGCGATGAACACCTCTCCCACGCGCCTCGTCACCACCACCACGCGCGAAGGCGGGGTCCGCCTCGTCGGCGCGGCGCACCGTTTCCGCCGCACCCGGCGCAGCGAACTGCTGATCTGGTGGCGCGAGATCGACCGGGTGCTGCTCGGCCTGATCCTTACCCTGCTTACCGTGGGCGCGGTGGCCGTGGCCGCCGCCTCGCCGGCCAGCGCGCACCGCCTGTCCACCGCGCAGAAGTCGC
Source organism: Novosphingobium sp. EMRT-2 (assembly GCF_005145025.1). Taxonomy (NCBI): domain Bacteria; kingdom Pseudomonadati; phylum Pseudomonadota; class Alphaproteobacteria; order Sphingomonadales; family Sphingomonadaceae; genus Novosphingobium; species Novosphingobium sp. EMRT-2. The sequence goes on from NZ_CP039695.1 coordinate 3,083,700, forward strand.
TGGGCGACCTCTATTTCTTCTGGATCCACCTGCGTTGGCTGGCGGTGGGGCTGACCGTGATGTTCATCGCCTCGCTGCTGCCCCGTGAATCGGCGCGGCGGTTGGCGATCATGCTGTGCGGGGCGATGGTGCTGGCGCTCGTGCTGGTTCCACTGGTCGGCGGCGAGGTGAAGGGCGCCAGGCGCTGGCTTTGGATCGGCTTCAGCCTCCAGCCTTCGGAATTCCTGAAACCGGCTTTCGCGATCACCGTCGCATGGATTCTCTCGTGGCGCGTGCGCGATCCCAACCTGCCGGTCATCACCATCTCGCTGGCCCTGCTCTGCACCATTGGCGGGCTGCTCATGCTCCAGCCCGATTTCGGCTCGACCGTGCTGTTCTGCGGGGTGTGGTTCGTGCTGGTGCTGCTCTCGGGCCTGCCGATCGCGCGGTTGCTGTGGGTTGCCGGCGGGGCCGTCATGCTGGTGATCGCCGCCTACCTGTTCTACCCCAACGCCACCCACCGCATCGACAATTTCCTCAACGGCGGCAGCGAGTTCGACCAGGTTGACCTTGCCATGCGCACGCTCGTTGCCGGCGGGTGGAGCGGGGCCGGGCTGTGGCTGGGCGCGCGCAAGAACGCGCTGCCCGAGGCGCATACCGACTACATCTTTTCGGTGATAGGCGAGGAATTCGGCCTGATCGCCTGTGCGGTGATCGTGATGCTCTACTGCGCGGTTGCCGTGCGCGTGCTGATGCGGCTGGTGGAAGAGGAAGACCTGTTCACCGTGCTGGCCGCCGCCGGGCTGACCGCGCAGCTTGTCGGGCAGGCGTTCATCAACATCCTCGTCAACCTGCAACTGTTCCCGTCCAAGGGCATGACGCTGCCGCTCATCAGCTATGGCGGTTCGTCCACCATCGCCCTGTTGCTCGGGGTCGGCTTCCTGCTCGCCATTACCCGCCGGAATCCCTATCTGACGCGCGAGTCATTCACGATCGGGGAGTTCCCGCGAAAATGAGCGCGGTATCACGGCATTATGTCCTCGCCGCGGGCGGTACGGGCGGGCACCTGTTGCCCGCCTTCGCGCTTGCGCTGGAGCTGGAACGGCGCGGCCATCACGTCGCGCTCGTCACGGACGATCGCGGCGCGAAGATACCGGGCAAGCCCGCGTTCATGCCCGCGCATGTCTTGCCGGCGGGCCGGCTGGGCAAGAACCCGCTTACGCTGCTGAAGGGCCTGCGCGCGATCTGGGCGGGCCGCGCCATGGCGTTGCGTCTGTTCGAAAGTTTCGAGCCGTCCTGCGTGATCGGTTTCGGCGGCTATCCCGCGTTTCCGGCGCTGATCGCCGCGCAGTCCGCCGGTATTCCCACGGTGATCCACGAACAGAACGCGGTGCTCGGCCGTGTCAACCGGATGCTGGCGAAGCGCGTCAACGCCATCGCCACGTCCTATCACGAGGTCGACCGGCTCGATCCCAAGCTGTGGGGCAAGGTCCATCTCGTCGGCAATCCCGTCCGTCCCGAAGTGCTGGCGCTGCGCAGCGAACCGTTCCCCGAATTCACCGAGGAAGGTCTGTTCCGCGTGCTCGTCACTGGCGGCAGTCAGGGCGCCTCGGTGCTGTCCGAAGTCGTACCTGATGGTCTCGCCATGCTGCCGCCCAGCCTGCGCCATCGCCTGCAGGTCACGCAACAGTGCCGCGCGGAAGACCTGGAGGCCGTCCGCGCGCGCTATGCCGCGCACCAGATCCCGGCCGAACTCGGCACCTATTTCGAGGACATGGCCGGCCGCCTCGCCGAAGCGCACTTGTTCATCGGCCGCGCCGGCGCCTCGACCATCGCCGAACTCACCGCCGTTGGCCGCCCCGCCATTCTCGTGCCCCTGCCGATCGCGACCGACGATCACCAAGCCGCCAACACGCGCGAGATCGTCGCCGCCGGCGGCGCGCGCGCGATCCGGCAGACCGGCTTCACGCCCAAGGAACTGGCCAAGCAGATTCAGACCATGGCGCTTCATCCCCAATCCCTCGCCAACGCCGCGCATGCCGCCTGGAACTGCGGCCTGCCCAACGCCGTCACCGACCTGGCAGATCTGGTCGAAAGCTTCGGTGCGGTGCCGCTTCAGGACGTGATCCGGATGGAAGGCGGCAAGACAGCGACTTCGGAACAGGTCGCGCTGGGCGCAAGCGTGCCGCGCGACACCGGAGTCCGCGCATGAAGGGTGTCGGCACAGATATCGGCACGATCCATTTCGTCGGCATCGGCGGGATCGGCATGTCCGGCATTGCCGAAGTCATGCACAACATGGGCTATTCGGTGCAGGGTTCGGACATCGCCGAAAGCTATGTCGTCGAAGGCCTGCGCCAGCGTGGCATCGCGGTGATGATCGGCCACAAGGCGGAGAATGTCGAAGGCGCCGCCGTGGTCGTTACTTCCACCGCCGTCCGGCGCGAAAATCCCGAAGTCGTCGCCGCCCTCGAAGCGCGCGTGCCGGTGGTGCGCCGCGCGGAAATGCTGGCGGAACTGATGCGGCTCAAGAACACCGTGGCGGTGGCCGGCACCCACGGCAAGACCACTACCACATCGATGGTCGCGGCGCTCCTCGATGCGGGCGGGGTCGATCCCACGGTCATCAACGGCGGCATCATCAATTCCTATGGCTCGAACGCCCGCCTTGGTGCGTCGGACTGGATGGTGGTGGAAGCCGACGAAAGCGATGGTTCGTTCCTGCGGCTTGACGGCACGCTGGCGATCGTCACCAACATCGATCCCGAACACCTCGATCACTACGGCAGCTTCGACCGGGTGAAATCGGCCTTCGTCGAGTTCATCGAGAACGTGCCGTTCTACGGCGCGGCGATGCTGTGCATCGATCATCCGGAAGTGCAGGCGATCATCCCCAAGGTGCGCGACCGCCGCGTCATCACCTATGGCTTTTCCGCGCAGGCCGACGTGCGGGGCGAGGGCGTGACGCCGATCCCCGGCGGCAACCGCTTCACCGCCGTGCTGCGCCAGCGCGACGGTTCGTTCCGCCGCATCGAGGGCATCGAACTGCCCATGCCCGGCCGCCACAACATCCAGAATGCGCTGGCCGCCGTGGCCGTCGCCGTGGAAATGGGCGTGTCGGATGACCTCATCCGCGCCGGCTTCGGCAAGTTCGGCGGGGTCAAGCGCCGCTTTACCAAGGTGGGCGAGATCGCGGTGGACGGTGGTTCGGCCGTGGTCATCGACGATTACGGCCATCACCCGGTCGAAATCCGCGCCGTGCTCGCCGCCGCGCGCGAAGGCGTGCAGAACCGCGTCATCGCCGTGGTGCAGCCGCACCGCTTCACCCGCCTGCGCGATCATATGGAAGACTTCCAGGGCGCGTTCAACGATGCCGACGTGGTCTATGTCGCGCCGGTCTATCCCGCCGGCGAAGCGCCGATCGAGGGCGTGGACGCGGCCGCACTGGTCGAAGGCGTCAAGGCGCGGGGCCATCGCTCGGCGCATCTGATCGCCGGGGCCGACGCGCTGGCGCAGGAACTCGCACCGCTGGTCCAGCCCGGCGACATGATCGTCTGCCTGGGCGCGGGCGACATCACCAAGTGGGCGGCGGGCCTGGCGGATGCCGTCAGCGCGCAGGGGGCGGCGGCGTGACCAACTCCGCACCATCCTTTGGGGTAAGGGGCAGGCTGACCCCCAACGCCCCGCTCGCCCCGCTGGTCTGGTTCAAGTCCGGCGGCGCGGCGCAGTGGCTGTTCGAGCCGAAGGATACGGATGACCTGTGTGCGTTCCTGCGCGATCTCGATCCCGCCGTGCCGGTCATGGCGCTGGGGCTGGGGTCCAACCTGATCGTGCGCGATGGTGGCGTTCCGGGCGTGGTGGTGCGGCTGGGCAAGGCGTTCGCGAAAGTGGCGCGGGTGGATGCCGTCACGCTGGATTGCGGGGGCGGCGCGTCGGGCATTCTCGTCTCCTCCACCGCGCGCGATGCCGGCATCGCGGGGCTGGAATTCCTGCGCTCGATCCCCGGCACCGTCGGCGGCTTTTGCCGGATGAACGGCGGTGCTTACGGCTCCGAGGTCAAGGACGTGATGGTCGATTGCGACGTGGTCCTGCGCTCGGGCGAACGCGTCACGCTGCCGGTCGCGGACCTGGGTTATACCTATCGCCATTCCGAACTGCCCGAAGGCGCGATCGTGATCGGCGCGCGGTTCCGGGGCCGGCCGGGCGATCCAGCCGCGATCCAGGCCGAGATGGACCGCATTTCCGCCGCGCGCGAAGCCAGCCAGCCGCTGCGCAGCAAGACCGGCGGTAGCACGTTCAAAAACCCCGATGGGGCAAAGGCGTGGGAACTGGTTGACCGTGCCGGCTGCCGGGGTCTTACCGTGGGCGGGGCGCAGGTCAGCGAAAAGCACACCAACTTCCTCATCAACACCGGCACCGCCTCCAGCGCCGACATCGAGGCGCTGGGCGAGGAAGTGCGACGCCGGGTGAAGGAACAGTCGGGCGTGGAGTTGCAATGGGAAATCCAGCGGGTGGGCAAGCCGTGACCGGTTTGTATCTCGACACGAACGGAGACTGTTGAAGTGTCATTGCCCAAACTCCACGTCGCGGTCCTGATGGGCGGCTGGTCGAACGAGCGGCCGGTTTCGCTGATGTCCGGCGAAGGCGTCGCCAGGGCGCTGGAAGAGCGCGGCCACACGGTCACGCGGATCGACATGGACCGCGCGGTGGCGCTGCGCCTGGCCGAAGCGAAGCCCGATATCGTGTTCAATGCGTTGCATGGGGTGCCGGGGGAAGACGGCGCGGTGCAGGGGATGCTCGATCTGATGGGCCTTCCCTATACCCATTCGGGCATGGTCACTTCGGTCATCGCGATCGACAAGGAACTGACCAAGCAGGCGCTGGTGCCGCACGGCATCGCCATGCCGCAGGGCACGATGGTCCGCACCCCCGATCTCCACCGCGCCGATCCGCTACCGCGCCCCTATGTCCTCAAGCCCGTCAACGAAGGCTCGTCGGTCGGCGTCGCCATCGTCACCGCCGAGGGGAACTATGGCAACCCGATCAGCGCGGAGGCCAAGGGGCCGTGGCAGGAGTTCGACGAACTCCTGGCCGAACCCTATATCCGCGGCCGGGAGCTGACCACGGCGGTCATCGCCGGCGCCGATGGCCCGTGGGCGCTGGGCGTCACCGAGCTGCGACCCAAGTCGGGCTTCTACGATTTCGACGCCAAGTACACCGAAGGGATGACGGACCACATCTGCCCGGCCGAGATTCCGGCCGAGATCACCGAGGCTTGCAAGGACATGGCGTTGCGCGCGCACGTGCTGCTCGGCTGCAAGGGCACCAGCCGGTCCGATTTCCGCTGGGACGATGAACAGCCTGGCCTGTCGGGCCTGTTCTTGCTGGAAGTGAACACCCAGCCGGGGATGACCCCGCTCAGCCTCGTGCCCGAACAGGCGCGGCACGTGGGCATGAGCTATGCCGATCTGGTCGAGGCGATCGTGGCCGACGCGCTGGGCCTGACCGCCACGCAGGGCCTTGTTGCCGCGCAGGGGAAGGGCTGAACCATGGCGCAGACGATCCGGCGGAGCGGCAAGGGCGTGCGGCGCGCGGCGGCGGCCAAGGGCGCGCAGCGCAAGGTGGCCACCGCCAAGAAGCAGACCGGCAACGTCATCGATGGCGTGATGCAGTGGCTGCCGTTCAGCGAGGAGACGCTGCACCGGATCGTGCTGGCGGTGATCCTCGGCGTGGCGGCGATGCTCGTGTGGATGGTCGCCAGCATGGCCGGCGTGCCGATGCTGGCGCAGGAAAAGCTGGCGCAGGTCGCTTCGGGCGCCGGGTTCGAGGTCAAGCGCGTCGAAGTGCGCGGCGTCAACCGCATGAACGAGCTGAAGATCTACGAAAAGGTGCTGGGCCAGCGCGATCAGTCGATGCCCCGGCTCGATATCGACGGGTTGCGTGGTGATCTGATGCAGCTTTCGTGGGTCAAGGACGCGCGCGTTTCGCGCCAGTTGCCCGATACGCTGGTGGTGGACATTGTCGAACGATCGCCCCACGCGGTGCTGCGCAAGGGCGGCAAGCTGGTGCTGATCGATGATACCGGGCACGAGCTCGAACCGGTTTCGGCCGCGCGCGCCAAGGGCATGCTGGTGTTGGAAGGCGAAGGCGCGGGTGAAAAGGTGCAGGATCTCGGGCGCCTGCTCGATGTCGCGCCGGCGCTGAAGCCGCAGGTCGCCGAAGCCGAATGGATCGGCAACCGCCGCTGGAACATCATGTTCAAGACTGGGCAGGTGCTGGCGCTGCCCGAAGGCGATGACCAGTCCGCAAGCGCACTGCTCGGCTTCGCGCGGATGGACGGGGTGAACCGCCTGCTCGGCGGCAAGGTGGCAAGCTTCGACATGCGTGCGTCCGATCGCATGTACCTGCGCGTGCCCGGCCATGCCGACGAAGTGGCGGCCGATCAGCGCGCCGCCGCCGAGGCCAAGGCCGCCGCGAAGAAGGCGGCGCAACTCGCCCGGGCGAAGGCGGCGGAGAAGGATCAGTAGGCCGTGGCGGCTCCGCGCATCACCAGGCTTTTCGCTGCGGTCAACATCGGCTCGTTCCGCGTCTCGGCGATGATCGCCGGGCTATCGGAAACGGGCGAGATGATCGTGCTCGGATCGGGCCACCGCGCCGCGCAGGGGATCAAGCGCGGCTATGTGACCGACATGCAGGCCGCCACCCATTCGGTGCGCGACGCGATCGAACGGGCCGAGAAGATGGCCAACACCGGCGTGCAGAAGGTGTGGATCGGCTGCTCCGGCGCGGGGCTGGTCAGCACTACCGCCCGGGTCGAGGTGGACATCGGCGGCCGCCGCATCGAACAGGACGATATCGAGCATCTGCTCGTTGCCGGGCGCGAGGTGATCCAGCCCGATGGCCGCATGGTGCTCCACGCGCAGCCCGCGCACTACACGCTCGATGGCGCGCATGGCGTGCCCAACCCCAAGGGGCTTCATGCCGAACGGCTGGCGGTGGATATCCACGTCATGCTGGCCGATGGCGCGCCCATCCGGAACCTGACCGAGACCGTGCAGAACGCGCATCTGGAGGTCGAGGCCGTGGTCGGTTCGCCGGTTGCAGCGGGTCATGCCTGCCTGACGCCGGAAGAGCGCGAACTGGGCGTCGCGCTGGTGGAATTCGGCGCGGAAGTGACGACCGTTTCGGTCTATGCCGCCGGCATGCTGCTGGGGATGCAGGTCATCCCGTTCGGTTCGGGCGACATCACCGACGCCGTTGCCTCGGCCTTCGGTATCCGCCGTTACCAGGCCGAGCGGCTCAAGTGCATGTCCGGCTCGGCCATCGCCAGCCCGGCCGATCACCGCGAGATGATCCCGGTCAACGCGCCGGGCGATCCCGAAGGCGCGGGGCCGCTGGCGCGCCACGCCGATGACAAGAACCGCATCCCGCGCGCCGAACTGATCTCGGTGATCACCCAGCAGCTCGGCCACTTCACAGAAGAGGTGGGCAAGGCGCTGAAAGCGATGGGTTTCACGGGCCAGCGCGGCCAGCAGGTCGTGCTCACGGGCGGGGGCGCGCAACTGCCGGGCCTGGCCGATTACGCGCAGTCCGCACTGGGCCGCCCGGTGCGGATCGGCGCGCCGCCGACGATGATCGGCCTGCCGCCGGGCCTCGCCACGCCCAGCTCCTCCACGCTCGTCGGGCTGGTGCTCTATGCCGCCGCCGATCCGGTGGACATCCGCGCGATCGGCCCGGCCTACCAGCCCAGCACGCGCTATTCCGGCCTGGGACTCGTCACGCGGGTCTATCGGGCGTTGCGGGAATACTTCTGATGGCCGCGCCCGATCATGGCAAGTTATCCACCGCTGCGCGGCTGAATAGCGGATTTTGCGGACCATTCGGCCGCTCATCCTGTGGAAAAGGTCTATTTAACCTTTATTCGACGAATCCAACTGTGCCACAGGTCGGCTAAGTTCAACCGAAACGCACCCAACCCGAACGGGAGACCGCTATGAGCATCAACATCGGACCGCCGGCCATCGATGAGCTTCGGCCCCGCATCACGGTGATCGGGGTTGGCGGCGCGGGCGGAAACGCCATCGCCAACATGATCAGCGCCGGGATCGAAGGCGTCGATTTCGTCGTCGTGAACACCGATGCGCAGGCGCTGAACAACTCGATCGCCGAAAACCGCATTCAGCTTGGGCCGGCGATTACGCAGGGCTTGGGCGCGGGCGCGCGGCCCGAAGTCGGCCGCGCCGCCGCCGAAGAGACGATGGAAGAGATCGAGCGCGCGCTCGATGGCGTCCACATGTGCTTCATCGCCGCCGGCATGGGCGGCGGCACCGGCACCGGTGCCGCGCCGGTCATCGCCGAAGTCGCGCGCAAGAAGGGCGTGCTGACCGTGGGCGTGGTCACCAAGCCGTTCCTGTTCGAAGGCACGCGCCGCATGCGTTCGGCGGAATCGGGCATCGAAGAGCTGCAGAAGCACGTCGATACCCTGATCGTCATCCCCAACCAGAACCTGTTCCTCGTCGCCAAGGCGGAAACGACCTTCAAGGAAGCGTTCCAGCTCGCCGACGAAGTGCTGCAGCAGGGCGTGCGCTCGATCACCGATCTGATGGTCATGCCCGGCCTCATCAACCTCGACTTCGCCGACGTGCGCTCGGTGATGGGCGAAATGGGCAAGGCGATGATGGGCACGGGCGAGGGCGATGGTCCGAACCGCGCGCTGGAAGCGGCAGAACGCGCCATCGCCAACCCGCTGCTCGATGGCGTGTCGATGCAGGGTGCCCGCGGCGTGATCATCTCGATCATCGGCGGCGACGACATGAAGCTGCTCGAAGTCGACGAAGCCGCCAACCACATTCGCGAACTGGTTGATCCCAACGCCAACATCATCTGGGGTTCGGCGTTCAATCCGGATCTCGATGGCAAGATCCGCGTCTCGGTCGTGGCTACCGGCATCGAACAGAGTGCCGAAATGGCCGAACAGGCCGCGCGCCCGCTCAACCTTCCCGGCGCCTCGCGCGGTCCGGCTTTCCCGACCACGGCCCCGTCTTCGGTCACTGCCGCCGCGCCGGAACCCGCGCCGCCCGTGCAGCAGGCTCCCGAGCCCGTTCCTGCCTGGACGCCGCCCGTGGCGGAGTCCGCTCCCGAGCCGGAACCCGAAGCGCTCGACCTCACGCTCGATCTCAGTGAGGAACACGCCGCGTCCGTGCCGCCGGCTTCTGCATCAGGCAAGGACGAACTCGTGCTCGGCGGGTCCGACGAAATCGGTGCTCCCCCGCGTTTCGGCGGCGAGGCATCCGATGCCCCGGCCGAACGCTCCACCCCGCGCGTGGCGCCGGGCGGCGGCGGCAGCACGCTGTTCGAACGCATGGCCAATCTTTCTCGCGGCGGCGGCAAGGCCGCCGATGACGAGGACGATGGCGGCGCGCTCAACATTCCGCGCTTCCTCGGGCGTCAGAACAACCAGTAACGGGCGTCCGGACCTCCCGCCGCCGCAATTCGGACGGCGGGAGCACCCGGTTCGCCGATCTGTTGTCGCCGGTTCGGCGGGATGTCGATAAGGGAGCGGCAACATGAGTCGCCATTTGTCGAAACGAACCGTCTGGCCGCGCGTTGCGGTCGGGCTCTTGGCCGCCTGCAGCGCCTCGGCGCTTTTCGCGCAGCGCGCCCCATCGGGTCCGGTCGACGAGGATGTGGACCAGCCGGAATCCGTGTCGCGCCCGGTGGTGCAACCCATCACCGGTCAGGCCAGCGGCACGCAGGCGCTCAATGCCGCGCTTAACCGGCTGGCGCGCGATCCGCGGAATATCGAGGCCCTGATCGAGGCCGGCAACGCCGCGCAGCGCGTCGGCGATAGCGACGCCGCGCTGGGTTTCTTCAAGCGCGCGGACGAGGTTGCGCCGGGCAATGGCGCGGTCAAGGCGCAGATTGGCGCGGCGCTGGTTCGCGACGATCCGTTCTCCGCGATCCGCTATTTCGACGATGCCGAACGGGTGGGGGCCGATCTGTTCCCGATGGCGGCGGATCGCGGGCTGGCCTACGATCTGATCGGCGACAATGCCACCGCGCAGCGCTTTTACCAGGTCGCGCTCAGCCGTGGGCCTAATGCCGAAGTCGCGCGGCGCTACGCGCTCAGCCTCGCCATCGCCGGGGATCGGCGTGGGGCGGAGAACGTGCTGAACCCGCTGTTGCAGACGCAGGACCGCGCCGCCTGGCGCACGCGCACCTTTATCATGGCGATCGCGGGCCAGCAGGACGACGCGGTCGCGGTCGCTTATGCCTCGATGCCGCAGCAACTCGCCGCCGGCATCACGCCCTATCTGCGCTACATGCCGCGCCTTACCCCGGCGCAGCAGGCCGCCGCCGCCAATCTCGGACGCTTCCCGCGCGCGGCGGACATCGGGCGCGACGAGCCGCGCGTCGTGCAATATGCCGCGCTCCATCCGCGCGCGCCGCGTGCCGATGCGTCGCTGATTCCGACGGGCGAGGCGTTGGGCGCGCAGGCGGCGGACCGGCCCAGCCGCGAAAAGCGCCGCCGTCCCGGCCGGGGGGAACCGGTGCGCGTTGCATCGGCGTCGCCCGCCCCGACGGCCTCCTCCCCGACCCGCCCGGCAACGGGCGTCGGCGTGTCGTTGTTGCCGACGCCCGCGCCTTCGCCAGCCGTGTCGCCGCCCGTACCTCCGCCGGTGCCGATGCCATCGCGTACGGTCACTGCGGCGCCCGCTCCGGCTCCGGTCCAAGTGGCGACGGCCGCGCCGTCCGCCCCGGCCTCGCAAGCCGCGGGCGAACGGCCGCTGGTGATTCCGCGCCCCTATCCGGCCTCGCGGCTCGATGGTCCGCCGTCTGCCGGCAGCACGCCTCCGGCCGCGATCGCCGCGGCGGCTCCCGCCCCGGCTCCGATGCAGGTCGCCACGGCCGCCGCGCCGACCGCCGTCACGCCAGTTCCCCGGCCGACGCCAGCACCCGCACCAACACCCGCCCCCGCGCCGTCGCCGGGCTTCGACCTGTCGCGGGTGCAGGGCAGCACCGCCACCGCCCAGCCTGTTCCGACACAGGCGCCTTCACCGGCACCAGCCCCGGCACCTGCGCCCGCGCCGACTCCGGCGCCCGTGGCCGAACCGCCGGTTCAGGTCGCGGCGGTCGCGCCATCCTCGGCCCCACCGCCCACCGCCATTGTCGAACCGGTCCAGTCGCCGCCGGCAGCATCCCCGCCGCCCGCCGACGCCGCCGATTTCCGCAGCCTGTTCGAAGGGTTCCGCCCGCCCGAGGAGGAGCGGCATCAGGCCGTGGCCGCCGTCGACATCTCGCGCATCCAGCCCGCGCGGCCCAAGCCTCCCGAGGAGAAGCCGGCCCCGGCCAAGGCCGCCGAATCCAAGTCCGCCGAACCCGAACCTGCCGATCGCACGACGCGGCGTCGCGGGCGCGCTGCAGCCACCGAGGAGGAGGCCACTCCCTCGTCCGGCCCGCGCGGGCGCGAAACCGCGTCGGACATCCGGGGAAGGGGCTCCAAGGACGCGAAGGACGCCAAGGGAGCTAAGGGCAAGGGCGCGAAGGCCCGTCCGCCCGCCAATCCCAGCCGCGTCTGGGTGCAGGTGCTGACCGGCGCCAACCGTGACGTGATGGGCCGCGAATGGCAGCGCATGGTGCGCGAGGCGTCCGTACTGCGTTCGCGCAAGCCGTATATCACCCCGTGGCGCAGCAATTTCCGGCTGCTGACCGGTCCGTTCGACAGCGACGAGGACGCGCAGGCCTTCCTCAACCAGTTGCGCCGCGCCGGCGTCAGTGGCTTCCAGTGGACCAGCCCGGCGGGGCAGGCGGTCGATCCGCTGCCTGCACGGTAGGGCGCGTGTCCGGGCTTTTGCAGCCGAACCGGATGTTCACCCCTTGTCCACATGTTATAAACAGCCTTGTCGAGTTTTGCCCAACGACGGGTTAACCGTTGATTGTCCCCGGCCCCGCGCTCCGCGATGGGTCAGGGCAGGCGGACGGCAGGTTGGTCGTTCGCGATGGATGGAGTGTCTGATGCGGACCGGTCACGACGACAGCGAACGCGACGACGCGGCGCCCGTCGACATGCTCGCCTCGCTGTTCGAGGCGCGCGGCTGGCCGTTCGAATTCGTTTCGGACGACGAGATCCTTGGCGAAATCCAGGGCAGCTGGGCCAATTACCAGATCCGTTCGATCTGGCGCGCAGAGGACCACGTCCTCCAGATTCTCTGCCTGCCCGACATTCGCGTGCCCGATGACAAGAAGGGCGCGGTCTTCGAGGTCATGGCGCTCATCAACGAACAGGTCTGGCTCGGCCACTTCGATATCTGGTCGAACGGCGGCGTCCTGCTCTATCGCCACGGCCTGATGCTGGGTGATGACGGGCTGCTCAGCCTGACCCAGGCGCAGACCGCGATCGAGGCGGCGGTCGACGAATGCGACCGGTTCTACCCCGCGTTCCAGTTCATCCTGTGGGGCGACAAGACCCCGGCCGATGCGCTCGCCAGCGCGTTGGTGGACGCCGCCGGAGAGGCCTGAGCGCTTTTCTCAGCCCGGAGGCGGGGCGTCGGAAACGCGCGTTCGTCCGCCGAGATCGCTTTTGAGAACGTGCGCCGCATGGCGAGCCTCGGCGTGGATGCCGTGGCGGACGGTGGGCGGGGTCACGGCGACAAGCGCCAGCGCCAGCGCGCCCCACAGGGCGATCGACAGCGGCACGCCCCAGATCAGCCCGCGCGCCAGTTTCGCGCTGCCTTGGTTGTCGGTATCGGTCATGACGCACGGCATAGCGCGCCGGGCATGACCGCACGCTGAGGGCCGGATGAAAAACCGGACAGGATCGGCCGCCCTGCCGTGATCGCGCTCTTGCCTTTGGCGCGGTGATCGCCCAGTCGCGGACCGCAGTAGCGGCGCAGGAGACATGCTATGACGTTGAAGGTCCTCCAGTTCGGGTGTGGCAACATGGGCGGCGCCATGCTCGCTGGCTGGCTGGCGGCGGGATTCGATCCGGCGGCCTTCACCATCGTCGATCCCCGGCTGGAAGCCGCGCCGGCGGGCACGCGGCTGGTGCGCTCTATCGCCGATGCCGGCGGGCGCTACGACGTGGTCCTTCTGGGGTTCAAGCCGCAGCAGTTCGCCGAGGCGATGGCCACGGTCCGGCCGTTCGTGACGGAAGGAACGCTGCTCCTGTCGATTCTCGCCGGGGTCGACCTTGCCACGCTGCGCGGTGCCTTTCCCGATGCCGGGGCGGTGGTGCGCGTCATGCCCAATCTCGCCGCCGCGCTCGGCAAGTCGCCGATCGCGCTGTTCGGCGATGCGCAGGGCGATGCGCGCACCCTCACCGATCGCCTGATGGCGCCGCTGGGACAGGCTGAATGGCTCGCCGAGGAAGGCCAGATGGACCTCGTCACCGCGCTGGCCGGGTCGGGACCGGCGTTCGTCTATCGCTTCATCGATGCGCTGGCAGAGGCGGCGGCGTCGCTCGGCCTCGCGCGCGAACAGGCGGATCGCCTGGCGCTGGCCATGGTCGAAGGCGCGGCGGCGCTGGCGGCCTCGTCCGAGCATTCGCCGGGTGAACTCGCCCGTCGCGTCGCCAGCCCCGGCGGCGTGACGCAAGTGGGCATCGACGTGCTCGATGCCGATCGCCGGCTGGTGCGCCTGCTCGAAGACACCCTGCGCGGCGCGCGCGATCGCAGCGCGGAAATGACCGAACAGGCGCGCGCAGCCGCCGGCTGAGTGGCTGATTTTCCCGCAACGGCAACAAATTCTTACAATTCGCGACCGGTTCCCGGTTCCGGTTTCGCTTGAAACCCGCCCGCGATGCTACGATATTGCCGTGTATCGGGCATTGTGCCCGGCAACGGAGTTTTGGAACCAATGGCAAACTGGAACGATCCTCAGCCCACTCGGACGGGCTTCGGCGCGTCTCCGAGCCTTTCCGGCGCCTATGGTCGCGGCGAAGTCTTCGACGCCGGCCTGCGGCGGTACATGCTTTCGATCTACAACTACATGGCTTCGGGCGTGCTGCTTTCGGGCATTGTCGCGCTGCTGTTCGCCACCACCGGCATGGCCGCAGCGGTGTTCGGCACCCCGCTGCGCTGGCTCGTGGCGCTCGCGCCGCTGGGCTTCGTCATGGTGATGAGCTTCGGCGTCAACCGCCTGTCTACCGCCGCCATGCAGGGCCTGTTCTGGGCCTTCAGCGTGGTCATGGGCATGTCGCTGTCGGCGATCTTCTTCGTCTATACCGGCCCCTCGATCGCGGTGACGTTCTTCGCCACGGCGGGCGCGTTCGCCGGTCTCAGCCTGTTCGGCTACACCACGAAGAAGAGCCTGTCGGGCATGGGCAGCTTCCTGATCATGGGCCTGTTCGGCATCCTGATCGCGTCGCTGATCAACATCTTCCTGCGCTCGCCTGGCCTGGCCTGGGGCATCAGCTTCCTGGGCGTGCTGATCTTCGCGGGTCTGACCGCCTATGACACGCAGCGCCTCAAGGAAACCTACGCGCAGGTCGCCGGCACCGATTTCGTCGGCAAGGCGGTCGTGCTGGGCGCGCTGACGCTCTACTTGGACTTCATCAACATGTTCCAGTTCCTGCTGCAGTTCATGGGCGATCGTCGCTGATCGACAGGCAACGGCAGGCCATAACGTGGCGCTGACGCGCCACGGTGTGGACAAAACGGGATGCCCGGCGGCCGGAATGGCTTGCCGGGCATTTTCTTTGTCGTGCGGTGGGGTTACATCGGCGCTTCATCTTGGAGACAGGCGGCGGCAGGCATGGTCGCGCGCTTCGGGCTCTTCGGGGGAGTACAGATGTTCCGTTTTTCGCGCCTTTCGGGGCCAGCTATCGTTACCGGCGGCACGGTTGCCGTTCTGACCGTCGCACTTGCGTCCTGCGCGCCCAAGGTCGTCCCGCCGCCGCCTCCGCCGCCCCCGCCGCCGAAGGTGGTCATCATTCCGCCCAAGCCGATGCCGCCCAACGGCGCCAGCAACAACCTTGCCTTCCCGGCAGCCGATGCCAACGGGCTGCGCGAATCCGTCAACCGCAACATCTCGCCCTCGCAGATGCTGTGGAACCTGCGTTCGGCGTACAACGTGGCCGCGCTCAACTGCAACGAACCCAAGCACGCCAACATTCTGGTGCGCTATCGCGCGTTCCTGAAGAACCATGCACGCACGCTCACGGCCGCGAACAAGAAGGTCGACGAGGAATTTCGCAAGAAATATGGCGCGCGCTTCACCGCTCCGCGCGAACAGTACATGACGGCGGTTTACAACCACTTCGCGCTGCCGCCCACGCTGCCCCATTTCTGCGATGCCGTGCTGGCGGTCAGCGAGGATGGCGATGCGGTGAAGTCGGCCGATCTGGAAGCCTTCGCGGTGCGCAGCCTGCCGAACATCGAAGTGGTGTTCGACGACTTCTACCGCCGGTACGAACAGTACCGCATCGATCTGGCCGCGTGGCAGGCGCAATACGGCCAGCCGGTGGCCCAGCCGGCCTCGGCCGTGGTGCTTCCGGCCACTGCGGGCGGTGGAACGGGCACCTCGCCAAAAAAGTGATTTTTGGTCTTTCATCGGCGGGAGCGCTGCGCTAAGGGGCGCGCTCCCGCCGGTCCATGGCGTGTCATGGGCAGGCGGAAGATACTGGGAACGGGGCCGTAGCTCAGCTGGGAGAGCGCGTCGTTCGCAATGACGAGGTCAGGGGTTCGATCCCCCTCGGCTCCACCAGTATTCTTAACCGGCCTCTTGTCGGGTGCTATCAAGAGGTGAGGGCGGCGGCCGCAGCGCCGCGCCGACCTCAATCGAAACAGCGCCCTACCGCCGGACACCAGGACCCATGCATTTTCTCGACCAGGCCAAGATTTTCATCCGTTCGGGCGCCGGCGGCCCCGGCGCGGTCAGCTTCCGGCGCGAAAAATACGTCGAATACGGCGGCCCCGATGGCGGCGAGGGCGGCAAGGGCGGCGACATCGTGTTCGAGGCGGTGGCCGGCCTCAACACCCTGATCGATTTCCGTTACACCCAGCATTTCAAGGCGCAGCGCGGCATGGGCGGCGCGGGCAAGAACCGCACCGGCGCGGGCGGCAACGATCTTGTCATCAAGGTGCCGGTCGGCACGCAGGTGCTCGACGACGATCGCGAGACCGTGCTGGCGGACCTGATCGAGGCGGGCCAGCGCATCACCCTGCTGCGCGGCGGCGATGGCGGGCGCGGCAACGCCAGCTACAAGACCAGCACCAACCGCGCGCCGCGCCAGTCCGGACCGGGCTGGCCGGGGCAGGAAATGTGGGTCTGGCTGCGGCTGAAACTGCTGGCCGATGCGGGTCTTCTGGGCCTGCCCAATGCCGGCAAGTCCACCTTCATCAACCAGATCACCAACACCAAGGCGAAGGTCGGCGCCTATGCCTTCACCACCACGCGCCCGCAACTGGGCGTGGTGCGCCACCGCAACCGCGAATTCGTGCTCGCCGACATTCCCGGCCTGATCGCCGGCGCCGCCGATGGTGCGGGGATCGGCGATCGCTTCCTGGGCCATATCGAACGCTGCCGCGTGCTGATCCACCTGATCGATGTCCACGGCGATACCGATCCGGTGGAAGCGATGCACATCGTCGAGGAGGAACTGGAAGCCTATGGCGCCGGGCTCGATGAAAAGCCGCGCATCGTCGCGCTCAACAAGATCGACCTGGTCGATGCCGAACTGGTCGAGGCGTTCTCGCAGGAACTGCTCGAAGCCGGGGCGGACCGCGTGTTCCCCATTTCCGGCGCGACCGGCAAGGGCATGGACCGCCTGCTCGATGCCGTGCTGGACTATCTGCCCGCCGCCACCGTTACCGAACGCCCCTCGGGCGAGGTGGAGGACGAACAAGACCGCCAGCCCTGGTCCCCGCTGGGGTGACCGCCCGACTGTGATGACGGCGCGGCGGCGGTGGCACGTTCACCCGTGCCGCATTTCGCCCCGATCGCCCTTCACCTCCTGTCACATTTCCCGTAAGCGGCGCGGATCATGAAGATTGCCCAGCTTGCCCATCTGTCCGATCCCGCCACCTGCCCGCGACTGGTGGTCAAGGTCGGGTCCGCGCTGCTTGTCGGCAAGGACGGGCAGCCGCGCCGCGCATGGCTGACCGCGCTGGTCGCGGAAATCGCCGCCGCGCGCGGGCGCGGGCAGGAAGTGATCGTGGTCTCTTCGGGCGCGATCGCGCTCGGCGCCCGCCGGCTGGGGCTGGCCAAGGGCGGGCGCGGCAGCCTGTCCGATGCGCAGGCCGCCGCCTCGGTCGGCCAGATCGCGCTGGCGGGGCTGTGGGCGGAGCTGCTGGGGCAGCACGGCCTTACCGCCGCGCAGATCCTGCTGACGCTGGAAGACCTCGAAGACCGCCGCCGCTATCTCAACGTCACGGCCACGCTCGGCACGCTGCTCGCGGCCGGGGCGGTGCCGGTGATCAACGAGAACGATTCGGTCGCCACGCAGGAAATCCGCTTCGGCGACAACGATCGGCTGGCCGCGCGGGTGGGTCAGGCGGCGGGCGCGCAGGGCGTGCTGCTGCTGTCCGACATCGATGGCCTCTACGATCGCGATCCACGCCAGCCCGGCGCGGTGCGCATCCCCGTGGTGAAGGGCGTCACCCCGGAAATCCACGCCATGGCCACGGGCGGTTCCTCGTCCGGCCTCGGCTCCGGCGGCATGACCTCCAAGCTGCAGGCGGCGGAGATCGCGGAACTGGCCGGCATGGCGCTTGCCATCATCGATGGGCAGCCCGTGGCACCCATCGGCACCGCATTGTCTGCCGATCGCGGCACGCTGTTCCTGCCGCGCGGCCGCCGGCAGGCGCGCAAGGCGTGGCTGGGCGGCAAGCTGCGCGTGCGCGGCTCGGTGGGTGTGGACGAAGGCGCGGTGCGCGCGCTGCGGGGCGGCTCCAGCCTGCTCGCCGCCGGCGTCACCACGGTCGAAGGGCAGTTCCAGCGCGGCGATGCCATCGCCGTGACCGGCCCCGATGGCGCGATCCTGGCGCGGGGCCTTTCCGAATATGATGCCGCCGAATGCGCCCGCCTGCTCGGCCGCCACACACGCGAGCACGAGGCAATCCTGGGCTATGCCCCGCGCAGCGCCCTGATCCACCGCGATCAGATGGTCCTGTTGTGAAGGCGCGCGGCTGATGGCGGGGGAATTGCTGGCGATCACCGGAGCCACCGGCTTCGTCGGGCAGGCCGTGCTCGACCATGCCGCGCGCGCCGGGCTTGAAGTGCGCGCGCTTGCTCGCCGCCCGCAGGAGCCGCGCGCTGGGGTGGAATGGGTGCAGGGCGATTTGGCAGACAAGGCCGCGCTGCGCCGGCTGGTCGGCCGGGCGAGCGTGGTCCTCCACATCGCCGGCGTGGTCAGCGCGCCGGACGAAGCAGGCTTCCGCGAAGGCAACGTTACCGGCACGCTCAACGTCGTGGAGGCCGCGCTCAACGCGGGCGTGCCGCGCCTGGTCCACGTCTCCTCGCTGTCCGCGCGTGAGCCTGGGCTGTCGCTCTACGGCGCGTCGAAGCTGGGGGGGGAGCGCATGGTCAAGGCCAGCTGCCTCGACTGGACGGTCGTGCGCCCGCCCGCGGTCTACGGCCCGCGCGATACCGAGATGTTCGAGCTGTTCAAGCTGGCCCGGCGCGGCGTGGTGCCGCTGCCGCCCGAAGGCCGGCTCTCGATCATTCATGTCAGCGATCTCGCCCGCCTGCTGCTGGCGCTGATCCCCGGCGGCGAGGACGTGACGCACAAGGTGTTCGAGCCGGACGACGGCCAGCCCGGCGGCTGGACCCATGTCGGGCTGGCCAAGGCGATCGGCGTCGCCGTGGGCCGCCGTGTCGCCGCTGTGCCGCTTCCGCCGGGCGTATTGCGGCTGGGCGCGCGGGCGGACCGCCTGTTCCGGGGCAAGGGCGCCAAGCTGACGGAGGACCGCGTCGGCTATATGTGCCACCCGGACTGGCAGGTTACCGACGGCGCCCGCCTGCCCGAACACGTGTGGAAGCCCCAGGTCGAAACTCGCATGGGCCTCCACGCCACCGCTGCCTGGTATCGCGAGGCCGGCTGGATGAAGTGACGACGGTGGGGTGAGCCGCCATTCCCCGCATCGTCATTGCGAGCGCAGCGAAGCAATCCAGGGCGGCGCGCGGAACTCTGGATTGCTTCGCTGCGCTCGCAATGACGATGCCTGTCTCCCAACGAAAAAGCCGCCCGGTTTCCCGGACGGCCTTTCGCGCTTTCGCAGCCTGACGCAGGGCGTCAGATGTGGATCGGCTTGCCGGTCACCGCCATCGCGGCTTCCTTGATCGCTTCCGAATGCGTCGGGTGGGCATGGCAGGTATAGGCGATGTCCTCGCTCGTCGCGCCGAATTCCATCGCCTGTGCCGCCTGCGCGATCATCGTGCCGGCCACGCTGGCGATGCACCACACGCCCAGCACGCGGTCGGTCTTGGCGTCGGCGATCACCTTCACGAAGCCGTCGGGCTCGTGGTTGGTCTTGGCACGGCTGTTGGCGAGCATCGGAAACTTGCCGACCTTGATCTCGCCCCGTTCCTTCGCCGCTTCCTCGGTCAGGCCCACGCCGGCGAATTCGGGCTGGGTATAGACCACGCCAGGGATTACGTCATGGTTCACGATGCCGGTCAGCCCGGCTATGTTCTCGGCCACGGCGATGCCTTCGTCCTCGGCCTTGTGCGCCAGCATCGGGCCGGGGATCACGTCGCCGATCGCCCACACGCCGTCGACGGCGGTGCGGAAATCGTGGTCGGTCTCGATCTGGCCGCGCGCGTTGAGCGAGAGGCCGATCGCGTCGAGGCCCAGCCCGTCCACGTTCGGACGCCGGCCGATGGAGACGAGCACGACATCGGCGTCGAGCACTTCGGCTTCGCCGCCCTTGGCCGGCTCGACCGTGACCTTGGCGGTCTTGCCCTTCACCGTCACCCCGGTCACCTTGGTGCCGAGCTTCAGGGTCATGCCCTGCTTCTTGAAGATCTTGCCGGCTTCCTTGCGCACGTCGCCGTCCATGCCGGGCAGCAACTGGTCGAGGAATTCGACCACGGTCACCTCGGCGCCGAGCCGCCGCCAGACCGAGCCAAGCTCCAGCCCGATCACGCCGCCGCCGATCACTACCATCTTCTTCGGCACGGAGGCCAGTTCCAGCGCGCCGGTGCTGTCCACCACCACGCCGCCGGCGTTGTCGATGGTCACGCCCGGCAGCGGGGTGACCGACGAGCCCGTGGCGATCACCACGTTCTTGGCCGTCACCGTCTTGCCGGCAACCTCCACGCTGTGCGCATCCTTGAACGTGGCGTAGCCCTTCAGCCAGTCGACCTTGTTCTTCTTGAACAGGAACTCGATGCCGCCGGTCAGGCCCTTCACCGCGTCCTTGCGCTGGCCCTGCATGGTGTCGAGGTCCAGTTCGGGCGTCACCTTGATGCCCATCTTGGCCATCGCGCCGTTCTTGGCCGCATCGAAGTATTCCGAGGCGTGCAGCAGCGCCTTCGACGGGATGCAGCCCACGTTGAGGCAGGTTCCGCCCAGCGTTTCGCGCCCTTCGGCGCAGGCGGTCTTCAGGCCAAGCTGCGCCGCGCGGATCGCCGCGACATAGCCGCCGGGGCCGGCACCGATGACAAGCACGTCATAGTCGTATTCAGCCATTTCGGCCTCCGTGGCGCGCGTCCTTCGACAGGCTCAGGACGAACGGAATCTGGATAGTCCGGCCGCGCGACATCCGCTCATCCTGAGCCTGTCGAAGGATGCGCGCGGGCGTCACCTCAAAGGTCGATCAGCAGACGCGTCGGGTCCTCGATCGCTTCCTTGATCGTCTTCAGCGCGGTCACGGCTTCGCGGCCGTCGATGATGCGGTGGTCATAGGTCAGCGCGATGTACATCATCGGGCGGATCACGATCTGCCCGTTGCGCACCACCGGGCGGTCCTCGATGCGGTGCAGGCCCAGCACGGCGGACTGCGGCGGATTGATGATCGGGGTGGACATCAGCCCGCCGAACACGCCGCCGTTGGAGATGGTGAACGTGCCGCCGGCCATGTCGGCCATGGTCAGCGCGCCGTCACGCGCCTTCTTGCCGTAGTCGGCGATGGCCTTCTCGATGTCGGCGAAGCTCATCTTGTCGACATCGCGCACCACCGGCACGACCAGACCGTTCGGGGCCGAGACCGCGACCGAGATGTCGACGTAGTCGAAATAGACGATTTCTTCCCCCTGGATCTGCGCGTTGACCGAAGGGATGTCCTTCAGAGCCAGCACCGATGCCTTGGCGAAGAAGCTCATCAGGCCCAGCTTCACGCCGTGCTTCTTCTCGAACACGTCCTTGTACTTGGCGCGTGCTTCCATCACCGCGCCCATGTCCACGTCGTTGAACGTGGTGAGCAGGGCGGCGGTTTCCTGCGCGCTCTTCAACCGCTTGGCGATCGTCTGGCGCAGGCGCGTCATCTTGACGCGTTCCTCGTTGCGGCCGGCGGTCGGCGCGGCGGCGGGCGCTGCAGCCGGGGCAGGGGCCGAAACAGCGGCGGCGGGCGCTGCCTGCTTGGCCTGCGCTGCGGAAAGGACGTCTTCCTTGGTCAGGCGGCCATCCTTGCCGGTGCCTTTGACGGTCGAGGGGTCGATCCCGTGTTCCAGCACTGCGCGGCGCACGGCGGGCGAAAGCACGGCGGCATCGGCATCGGCGGTGGTGGCGGCGGGAGCCGAAGCAGCGGCGGGGGCCGGAGCAGGGGCCGGGGTCGCAGCTGGAGCGACGGCGGCAGCGGAGCCGCCTTCCTCGATCACCGCCAGCAGCGCGCCGACCGAAACGGTATCGCCTTCGGCCACCATCAGCTGGCCGATCACGCCGGCAGCCGGGGCGGGGACCTCCACCGCGACCTTGTCGGTCTCAAGGCTGGCGATGGGCTCGTCCACGGCCACGGTGTCGCCCGGCTTCTTCAGCCACTGGCCTACGGTCGCTTCGCTGACGCTTTCACCGAGCGTCGGAACCTTCACTTCGATGGACATTGCTTGGTATTCCTTGGGAAGAATGGGGGGCTAGGCTGCGAGGGCGGGCTTCAGGCCTTCTTCTTGCGCCGGATTTCATCGCGAACGGAAAGGCCCAGCGCGTCGGCGACGAGCGCCGCCTGTTCGGCCGCGTGCCGCTTGGCAAGGCCGGTGGCGGGCGAGGCCGCCGCGTGGCGGCCGGCATAGCGCGGACGCGCCACCTTGCTCTTGGCGTCCTTCAGCGATTCCTCGATCAGCGGATCGACGAAGAACCACGAACCATTGTTGCGCGGTTCCTCCTGGCACCACACCACGTCCTCCAGCTTGGGCATCCGCGCCAGGCGCGCGGCCAGTGGCTCGCCGGGGAAGGGGTAGAGCTGTTCGAGCCGGATGATCTGCACGTCGTCCAGCCCGGCCGCGTCGCGTGCCTCGATCAGGTCATAGGCGACCTTGCCGCTGCACAGCACCACGCGGCGCGTCTTGTCGTCGGGCGAACCGTTGGTGTCCGACAGGATGCGCATGAAGTGCCCGTCGCCGATGAAGTCGGCGGCGGAGGACTTCGCCAGCGGATGCCGCAGCAGCGACTTGGGCGTCATGATGATCAGCGGCTTGCGGAACGGCCGGTGCATCTGGCGGCGCAGGACGTGGAAGTAGTTGGCCGGCGTCGTGATGTTGCAGACCTGGATATTGTCTTCCGCGCAAAGCTGCAGATAGCGTTCGAGGCGGGCGGACGAATGCTCCGGACCCTGCCCTTCGTAGCCGTGCGGCAGCAGCATCACCAGGCCGTTGGCGCGCAGCCACTTGGCCTCGGACGCGGCGATGTACTGGTCCATCACGATCTGCGCGCCGTTGGCGAAATCGCCGAACTGCGCTTCCCACAGCACCAGCGTCTTCGGGTCGGCGCTGGCGTAGCCGTATTCGAAGCCCAGCACGCCGTATTCGGACAGCGGGCTGTCGTGCACCTCGAAGCGGCCGTGCGGCAGCGTGGCCAGCGGCACGAACTTGTGCTCGTCGGTCTGGTCAACCCACACCGCGTGGCGCTGGCTGAACGTGCCGCGGCCGGAATCCTGTCCGGAAAGGCGCACGTTGAAGCCCTCGGTAACAAGGCTGCCATAGGCCAGCGCCTCGCCGGTGGCCCAGTCGAAGCCTTCGCCGGTCGCGAACATCTGGCGCTTGGCGTCGATCACGCGGCCCAGCGTCTTGTGGATGGTCAGGTCGTCGGGCACGGTGGTCAGCACACGGCCAAGGCTTTCGAACAGCTTGCGCTCGATCCCCGTGGCCACGTTGCGGCGCGCGGTGACCGGATCGGCCGGCTTGTTGAGGCCCGACCAGCGTCCGCCGAACCAGTCGGCCTCATTGGCCTTGTAGGTGTTGGCCGCCTGGAATTCGGATTCCAGCGTCGCGGTGAAGCGGTCCTCGTTTTCGCCCTTCCAGTCCTTGTCGATCACGCCCTGCTCGACCAGACGGTCGGCATAGAGCGCCGATACCGGCGGATGCTGGCGGATCTTGGCGTACATCAGCGGCTGGGTGAAGCCGGGCTCGTCGCCTTCGTTATGGCCGAAGCGGCGATAGCACCACATGTCGATCACGATGTCGCGGCCGAACTGCTGGCGATAGTCGATCGCCAGCTTGCAGGCGAAGGTCACCGCTTCGGGATCGTCGCCGTTGACGTGGATGATCGGCGCCTGCACGCCCTTGGCCACGTCCGAAGGGTAGGGCGATCCGCGCGAGAACTGCGGGCTGGTGGTGAAGCCGATCTGGTTGTTGATGATGAAGTGCAGGCACCCGCCGGTGTTGTAGCCGCGCACGCCCGAAAAGCCGAAGCATTCCCACACGATACCCTGGCCGGCGAAAGCGGCGTCGCCGTGGATCAGCACGGGCAGCACCTGCTTGTGCTTGCCCTTGCCGATATCGTCGCGGAACGCCTGCTGCGCGCGCGTCTTGCCCAGCACCACCGGGTCCACCGTTTCCAGGTGCGACGGGTTGGGCTGCAGGCTCATGTGCACCTTGATCCCGTCGAACTCGCGGTCGGTGCTGGTGCCGAGGTGGTACTTCACGTCGCCCGATCCGCCCACGTCCTCGGGGTTGGCGGTGCCCCCTGAGAATTCGTGAAAGATCACGCGGTATGGCTTGGCCATCACGTTGGCCAGGATGTTCAGGCGGCCGCGATGGGCCATGCCATAGATGATCTCGCGCACGCCAAGCTGGCCGCCATACTTGATGACCGCTTCCAGCGCCGGAATCATCGATTCGCCGCCGTCCAGGCCGAAGCGCTTGGTGCCGACGTACTTCTTGCCCAGGAACTTCTCGTACTGTTCGCCGCGGATCACGGCAGCCAGGATCGCCTTCTTGCCGTTGGGCGTGAAGTCGATCGCCTTGTCGCCGCCTTCGATGCGGTCCTGGATGAAGCGGCGCTCCTCCACGTCGGCGATGTGCATGTACTCGAAGCCGATCTTGCCGCAGTAGTTCTGGCGCAGGATGTCGACGAGCTGGCGGAAGGTGGCCCATTCCAGCCCCAGCGCGCCGCCGAGATAGACCTTGCGGTCCAGTGCGGTGCCGCTGATGCCGTGGTATTCGGGCGAAAGGTCGGCCGGCAGTTCCTGCCTGGCCAGGCCCAGCGGATCGAGGTTGGCCGCCAGATGGCCTCGCACGCGGAACGTGCGAATCAATGTCATGGCGCGGATCGAATCCGATGCCGCCTGTTCCAGCGCGGCTTCGTCCAGCGCGGGCGCGCCGGGCTTCTTGGCGGCCTTTTCCACCACCAGCCGCAGCGCCATCGGGTCGAGCGCCTGGGTCAGGTCATCGCCCTGCGCGGCATCGGTGATCGGCCAGCGCTTGCTCTGCCACGAAGGGCCTTGCTGCGGGCCTTCCTGGCTGGGATCGACGTCGAATTCGTGCAGTTCTTGGCCCATGGTCTCGGTCCAGTCCTTTCCCCGGGGAGGAGGGGATCAGTCAGCCCCCGAACGGCGGGAGCATCAGGGATGCGGCGTCCCGGCTTGCGGCCGGGTGGCGACCGGTGGAATATAGGCAGTCCGCCCGTGTTCCGCGAGATCGCCGGATGAAAGATGGTCCCCATTCTTCGGGATGGGTTCGTCCGTGGTGCGGAAGGTCCGCGAAAGCGGCTTATGCCGCGATAATCCTAAACAGTCGTATCGCCGGGCGTGGCAGTTGCCCGATCGACCCCGCGCGCCGGATGGGAGCGCGGGGTCGCCAGGGAAGCGATCAGGCCAGCGAGCCGTCGATGCCCTTGCAGGCCACCAGCAGTTCCTTGACCGCGTCGACCGAAACCTGGAGGTTGGCCTTGGCCGCGTCGTCGAGGCTGATCTCGATGACCTTTTCCACGCCGCCCGCGCCGATCACCACCGGCACGCCCACGTAGAGGCCGTCAACGCCATAGGCGCCGTCGACATAGGCCGCGCAGGGCAGCACGCGCTTCTGGTCGCCCAGATAGGCTTCGGCCATGGCGATGCCCGAGGCGGCGGGGGCATAGAACGCCGAACCGGTCTTGAGCAGGCCGACGATTTCGCCGCCGCCCGAACGGGTGCGCGCCACGATCGCGTCGATCTTTTCCTGGGTGGAGGCGCCCATCTTGATGAGGTCGGTGACCGGGATGCCGGCGACGGTCGAATATTCGACCACCGGAACCATGGTGTCGCCGTGGCCGCCGAGCACGAACGAGTTCACGTCGCGCACCGAAACGCCGAATTCCCAGGCCAGGAACGTACTGAAGCGCGCCGAATCGAGCACGCCCGCCATGCCCACCACCTTGTTGTGCGGCAGGCCGGAGAATTCGCGCAGCGCCCAGACCATCGCGTCGAGCGGGTTGGTGATGCAGATGACGAAGGCGTCGGGCGCGTTGTCGCGGATGCCTTCGCCCACGGCCTTCATGACCTTCAGGTTGATGCCCAGCAGGTCGTCGCGGCTCATGCCCGGCTTGCGGGCCACGCCGGCGGTGACGATGATGACGTCCGCGCCCGCGATGTCCTTGTAATCGTTGGTGCCGATGATGCTGGCGTCGAAGCCCTCGACCGGGCCGCACTGCGAAAGGTCGAGCGCCTTGCCCTGCGGAACGCCCTCGACGACGTCGAACAGGACGATATCACCCAGTTCCTTCTGGGCGGCGAGGTGGGCCAGAGTGCCACCGATATTGCCTGCGCCGATGAGTGCGATCTTCTTGCGTGCCATGCTTTACGGTCCTTTCCCCGTAGACGCGGGACAAACGCTCAAGCAACCGCCTCTCAGCCCTCCCGCGTCCCGCGTGCCGGGAAGGGTGCCTGACGGGTAAAACGGCCCGTAGGCCCGCTTTTTGGCGAAAGCAACCGCGAAAAAGGTATGATTGCCAAGGTTTTTGTGATAACAGTTCGCAATAGCAAGTGAAGCGCTGCGGCGCTGTTTCCGAGTCTCGCGATCAGCCTGAACGGCGAATGAATCCGGTGGTGGGAATGGCGCGGGAACGGTGGGGGCTGCGTGTGTCGGTCGCCATGGAAGACGGCTTCACGCTCTCGTTGAGGGCGGCGCCGACAACGGCACGGTCATAGGAAAGCGAAGGTGGCAAAAATCGCCGCTAAACCAAACGCGCCAGCCCAGATAAGCAGCTGAAATCCGAACGAATGCCATAAGGACCCCTGTGCCGCACGGTGCTGCAAGACGGCTGCTCCGAGAGTCGCAGCGATCATTATTGCGGCAAAGGAAAGCGCGGGGTTTTCCGGAGATCGCAGAGCGTCCGCAATGACCGCGAGTACGATCATGGTTGGCGGCACCAAAAAGCTAGCACCTCTTCTCGTTCGACTATCGCGACGATTCTTCCGCTGAACACCTAGCCATTCGGGTTCGCCAATTCGTTCGGGCGGCAGTTGCATCTTTGCATATTGAACTCGCACGTTCCCTTCCGCAACCTAATGCGCGGGTTACGTACGGATTGACCAAAGCGGTAAATTCCCGGGACGGTCACCCAAATCCCCAAACCGTTCGTCCTGAGCTTGTCGAAGGACGCGCGTACGGTCCGGTTCTGGCGGCGGTCATCGCGCCGGCGCCAACAGCCACGTCAATCAAAGATATCGCCAACCTTGGTCCGCGTGCCTTCCGCCGTCGGCTGCGGTTTATCGTCGGCGCTGAAGGCGATCGCCTTCCTGACACGCCAATCCGCCAGCCATGCCAGTCCGAAACTGAGCACCAGCGCCGCGCCACCGGCCATGCTGAAAACCACCAAAAGCCGGTCTAGTAATTCTTGCCGGCTCTCTCCGTCTTGGAGAAGGTACATAAGCGGGAAAGCGATCATTACCACAGCCGGTTTGACCACAACGTCAAATGCCGGGTCGCCGTTAATCGCGCAAGTTACGGCCAGTGCCAGATATATCAGAAAGAACGTCAGCGGAATGGCGCTGATGAGAGCGGCGATCGTCGCGTTTCTGGACATATCCAACCCGGCCCCGCGCCGCACCCGGCCGTTCCTACCGCGCCCGCGCCTGCTGGCGGCGGAAGGCGCGGGCCATGCGGTGGTCCAGCATGTCGCACACCGCGATCCACCATTCGGCGCTTTCCCGGTCGCCCCGGCATTCCGCTTCGCGGGCGGCTTCGCAGGCGCGCGCGGCCGCGGCAAGGCCGTGCGTGCCGAACAGGCGCAGCGCCCCGTCGACCAGCGAATCCGCCTGCAGGTCCTGCCCGGTGCGCGGCGCGCCGTTATCGTTCGCCGCCCGGATCGGTCCCCGCCGCGCCGGCCGCACGAGGCAGGGCGAGATGATTCCGTAGCGGGGGGCAAAACGCAGCATGGGCGACCAATCTCTCCTTGATGTCGCCGTTGTGGCGACCATCCGTATCGATCCTGCGGTTCTACCCCTATGCCGCTAACGGAGCGTTGGGCGACAAGGTATAGGAGACATTAAGGCTGTTTCGCGGGCCATCCTCCCTGCCGGCAAAACAGTGGCACGGCGTTCCGAAACAACCGTATCGGATGAAATACCCATGCCAGCGCGCCCATCCTAGCCGGTTTCGCCGCGCCTGCCCGTTGTTCCGTCTTGCGATAATCCGCCAGCCTGTCCACACCGGGCGGGCCAACTCCTTTCAGGGACGTCATTTTTCATGCCATCGGGCCTGGTCGCGCTGCTTGACGATGTTTCGGTGATCGCCCGCGCGGCGGCCGCCTCGCTGGACGATGTGAGCGCGGCGGCGGGCAAGGCCGGGGCCAAGGCGGCGGGCGTGGTGATCGATGACGCGGCGGTCACGCCGTCCTACGTCACCGGCTTCACGCCCGATCGCGAGCTGCCGGTGATCTTCCGCATCGCGCGCGGCAGCCTGCGCAACAAGCTGCTGTTCCTGCTGCCGATCGCCTTGATCCTCAGCGAATTCCTGCCCGGCGCGGTGGTGCCGCTGCTCATGCTGGGCGGGCTGTACCTGTCGTTCGAAGGCGCCGAAAAGGTGATGGAAAAGCTTGGCGGCGACAAGCATGGCGAAACGCTGGACGGTCCCGTCGGCGATGTTGCCGCGTTCGAACGGCAGCGGGTGGCGGGCGCGGTGCGCACCGATTTCATCCTGTCGGCGGAGATCATGGCGATCGCGCTGGCCGAAGTCAGCGGGCAGGGCCTGATCGCGCGCGCGGTCATCCTTGCGATCGTGGGCATTCTCATCACCATCGCGGTCTATGGCGCGGTCGGCGTGATCGTGAAGATGGACGATGTCGGCCTTCATCTCGCCAAGCGGCCGGGCGCGGGGGCGATGACGCGACAGTTCGGGCGAATGCTTGTCGCGGCGATGCCGCGCGTGATGGGGCTGCTGGCGACAGTTGGCACGGCGGCGATGCTGTGGGTTGGCGGGGGCATCCTGCTCCACGGAGCCGACGAATTGGGGTTCCATCATCCGGCGACCCTGGCGCACGGCATCCAGCACGCGGTGCAGGCCGGCGTGGGGCCGGGGGTATGGGGTGGCGTTGCCGGTTGGCTGACCTATGCCGGGGTCTCGGCGGTGGTCGGGCTGGTCGCGGGCACCGTGCTGGCGATGGTGGTCCACCTCGTCGGCGCCATGCGTCGCCGCGCGGGGGATTGATCCGCCCGCCCAGCATACGTCACAGCCGGAACGCGTCAGCAGTAAGCGGGCCGCAGCGTGCGCAGAGCGTCCAGTCCGCTGGCGATAGAGGGGCGGGCCTGGCCCAGCGCATAGCCGGCGACCAGCTCGGCAAAGGCGTCCTCGCCGAGCGGAGTCGCAAATTCGAGGCCGGACGACATCGGTTCGGACCAGACCACAAACGCCGTGGTCGCAGGCTGATCGGGCAGGAACAGCGTCAGCCCCTCGCCGATGTGCAGTTCGGCGATACCGGCGATGCGGGCGCCATGGGTTGTCAGGTCCTTAAGCATGGCCGTTGACCGAACCAGCCCGTGCTTCACGCGGACGGGCAGCTCGAAACCGATGCGCCGCGCGCGGCGCTTGTGCAGATGGGCCATCTCTTCCCGGTCAATCCACATTTTCGCCTCCACGCCGTTAACCACAATCGCAGGACGGCGGCGGTGGCGTGGATTTCAGGGGCGGGCCGAAATATTTCCGGCCGCCTGCCCGTCGACCAGCGCGATCGCGGCGGCAATGGCCACTTCGGGCGGCATCGCGGAGGTATCGAGCAGCGCCGCGCCTTCGGCTTGCCGCAACGGGGCTTCGGCACGGGTGCTGTCGCGCTCGTCGCGCCGGGCGAGGTCCGCCTCGATCGCCTCGCGGCTCACGTCCTGCCCGCGTTCGCGCATTTCCTTCCAGCGCCGCAGCGCCCGCGCCGCCACGCTGGCCGTCACGAACAGCTTTGCGTCGGCTTCCGGCACGATCACCGTGGCGATGTCGCGCCCGTCGAGCACCGCGCCGCCGGGCTGGTGCGCGAACGCGCGCTGCCGCTCCAGCAGCGCGGCGCGCACGGCGGGGTGGACGGACACGCGGCTGGCAAGGCTGCCGGTTGCCTCGCTGCGCAGTTCCGGCTCGGCGAGCAGCGCTTCGGGAAACGCCGTGGCCGCCAGCGCGTCCTCGGCCTTGTCCGGATCGCCGCCGGCGTGCACCACCTGCCAGCCCACCGCGCGATAGAGCAGCCCGGTGTCGAGATGCGGCAGGCCATAGTGCCGGGCCAGCGCCCTGGCGATGGTGCCCTTGCCCGATGCGGTGGGGCCGTCGACGGCGATGATCACGGTTAT
Source organism: Novosphingobium sp. EMRT-2 (assembly GCF_005145025.1). Taxonomy (NCBI): domain Bacteria; kingdom Pseudomonadati; phylum Pseudomonadota; class Alphaproteobacteria; order Sphingomonadales; family Sphingomonadaceae; genus Novosphingobium; species Novosphingobium sp. EMRT-2. The sequence goes on from NZ_CP039695.1 coordinate 3,113,792, forward strand.
GCTCTCCGGTTGCGGAAGGCCTTGACCAGCCCCCAGATGGCGATCGCGGCCCAGAAGAATTCGAGGACGAACGATGCCGGGTTCATGTGCACCAGCAGCGACAGCGTCAGCAGCCCCGCGCCGACCAGGTTCACGCCGTGCTGGACGAACGGGTTCGGCGCTTGCTGCCGGGTGGTATAGGCATAGGCAAAGATGATGCAGGCCATCCCCGCGAAGCCCGCGATGTTTGCGCCAGTGTCTGTCATGCGGTGTCCGTCATGCGGTATCCGTCATCACGCCGCCTGCATCGCCCCGGCGAGCAGCGCCTCGAACGTGGGGAAGCTGGTGGCGATGGGACGGGTGTCGTCCACTTCGACCCCGGCTTTGCTCGCCAGGCCCGCCACGGCCATGGCCATGGCGATGCGGTGGTCGAGGTGCGTGACGACCGGATGATTGGCGCCGCCGCGCAGCGGATCGCCGCCGGTGCCGTCGATAATCAGCCCGTCCTCGGTCTCGCGCACCGTCGCGCCGGCCAGTTCGAGCGCGGCGCGCATCGCGGAAATGCGGTCCGATTCCTTGACGCGCAGCTCCTCAAGGCCCGTCGTCACCGTGCGGCCCGTGGCCAGCGCGGCGGCGACGAACAGCACCGGGAACTCGTCCACCATGCTGGGCACGACGGCGGGATCGACCGCGATGCCGGTCAGCGGCGAATGCCGCACGCGCAAGTCCGCGACCGGCTCGCCGCCCACGTCGCGAGCGTCCAGTTCCTCGATGCTGCCGCCCATCTGGCGCAGCACGTCGAACAGCGCCGCGCGTGTGGGATTGAGCCCGACGTTCTCGATCACCAGATCGGACCCCGGCACCAGCAGCGCCGCCACGGCGAAGAATGCGGCGGACGAAGGATCGCCGGGCACGTCGATCACCTGCGGCTTCAGGTCCGCTTCGCCGCGCAGGCGGATCACGCGAGCGCCTTCACCGTCGATCTCGACGGTCAGCTCCGCGCCGAAGCCGCGCAGCATACGTTCGGAATGGTCGCGCGTCGGCACCGGCTCGATCACCGTGGTCGTGCCCGGCGTGTTGAGGCCGGCGAGCAGCACCGCGCTCTTTACCTGCGCCGAGGCGACGGGAAGGCGGTATGCGATCGGCACGGCCGGCGCCGCGCCCTGGACCATCAGCGGCAGGCGGCCGCCGGGATAGGCGGTGAACGTCGCGCCCATTTCGGACAGCGGCGCGATCACCCGGCCCATCGGGCGCTTGGACAGGCTGGCATCGCCGGTGAAGCATGCCGTGATCGGATGGCTGGCGACAAGGCCCATCAGCAGGCGCGTGGAGGTGCCCGAATTGCCCATGTCGAGCGCCTGCGCCGGTTGCAGCAGCGCGCCCACGCCCACGCCGTTGATCCGCCATTCACCGGGACCGGTGCGTTCGATGTCCGCGCCCATCGCGCGCATCGCGGCGGCGGTGGACAGCACGTCCTCCCCTTCCAGCAGGCCGGTGACGCGGCTTTCGCCGACAGCCAGCGAGGACAGCATCAGCGACCGGTGGCTGATCGACTTGTCGCCCGGCACGCGGATGCGGCCACGCAGCGGGCCGGTGGCGGTGAAGCGGCGGGGGCGCATCTGCGCAGGATCGGCAGCGGTCACGTCGGGGTCTTCCTGGCGGGTCTTGGTATCGGGCGGATCGGGCGGGGCCGGGGCCTTTGCGAACGCGGGCTTTTGACAGCGCCATCGCGCTATGGCAAGGCGCGCGACCGATTGGTGCCCGGTGGCTTGATTTTGGCGGCGCGGGTGACCATCAAGCACAAGTTTCCGGCCTGCGGCTTTCCGCCGCCGGCAAGATCGAGGACATTTCATGGTCAAGCCTGAATGGGGCGCCAAGCACACCTGCCCGAAGTGCGGCACCCGCTTCTACGACCTGGGCAACGCGGACCCGGTCACCTGCGTCGAATGCAAGTACGCTTGGCAGCCCGAGCCGGTGCTGAAGTCCAAGCAGCCGATTCCCTATGAGGAAATCCAGAAGGAGAAGGTCGAGGCCGACGCCGACGTCGATCTGGCCGACGAGGATCTGGATATCGACGAGGACGGCGATTCGCCCGACAACGACGTTGACCTGGGCGGCGACGATGATCTGGGCGTGCCCGGTCACGACGACGAAGTCGACGAAAACTGAGTTCTGGCCGGAGCTTCCCGCCGCGCGTTTGCGGGTGTGGAAGCTCCGGTCACAAAATTGCGGCGGCGGCGAAAATTGCTCTTGCCAGCCGCGCGGGCCTCACTTAAAGGCCCGGCTCCCGGCAGGGCAACTGCCGGACGGAGCGCCTCCCAGGGCGTTTCCGCTGGATACCGTGGGGCCGTAGCTCAGCTGGGAGAGCGCTACAATGGCATTGTAGAGGTCAGGGGTTCGATCCCCCTCGGCTCCACCATCCCCCCGTTTCGATCACGGGAATGGACGCATAGCTCAGTTGGTAGAGCAGCTGACTCTTAATCAGCGGGTCCTAGGTTCGAGCCCTAGTGCGTCCACCATCCCCTTTCCATCCCGACATTTCGAAGCCGCTGCGCGCGATCGGTCCGGCGTGAACCGACCGCGCCTTACCGCCTACTTTTTCAGGCCGATTTCGCGCAGGCGCTCCTGCAGGTAATCGTCGGCGGTGATCGATACCGGATAGCGGTCCGGGTTGTCGGCCGTGATGCACCCAGGCAGCGTGTGGAACGCGAAGTCGCTGCGCAGGTGCAGGAAGAAGGGCATCGAATAGCGGCTGAACGCGGCGCGCGGGCCTTCGGGATTCCGGACGCGGTGCGTGGTCGATGGCAGCACGTGGTTGGTCAGGCGCTGCAGCATGTCGCCGATGTTGACGACGAGCGCGCCGTCGGGCGGGGAGATGCCGATCCAGCGCCCGTCCTTGGTCAGCAGTTCGAGGCCCGCTTCCTCCGCGCCCAGCAGCAGCGTGATGAGGTTGATGTCCTCGTGCGCGCCGGCGCGGATCGCGCCGCCTTCGGCCGCGGGCACCGGCGGATAGTGCAGCAGGCGCATGACCGAGTTGCCGTCCGCGATGGCGGGGTCGAACCAGTGTTCATCCAGCCCCAGCCACACCGCTATGCGCGCCAGGATGCGCGCGCCGGTCTGGTCGAACGCGGCGTAGAGCGCCTCGAACGTTTCGCGGAAGCCTTCCGGCCGGGCGGGCCAGATGTTGGGCGGCATCGACGTGGTGGCGAGCGGGTGGCCGGCGGGCAGATCGCGCCCGACGTGCCAGAACTCCTTGAGGTCGCGCGCCTTGGCACCCTTGGCGATTTCCACACCGAACGGGGTATAGCCGCGCGCGCCGGCAAGGCCATCGAGGAAGTAGGAGCGCTTCTCCTCCTCGGGCAGGGCGAAGAAGGCTTCGGTCAGTTCCCAGGCCCGGGCGATCAGGGCCGGATCGATGCCATGATCCCGCACCATGGCGAATCCGAAGGTCTGGAAGCTTTCGCCCAGATCGCGGGAAAGCGCGGCCGGATCGCTTTCGAGCGAGAGCACCGGCAAAGTTTCGAGGTTCATGATATTCCTGTGCGCAAATTGCGGTTATGAGGCCCGCATACCCGGTTTGCGGAAGGCTTTCATGATCAAAATCAAGGATGGGATGGCGCTTTGGCTGATGAAGTCGGAACCCGATGCCTATAGCTGGGACGATCTTGTCGCCGAAGGCGAGGGGACGTGGGACGGCGTGCGCAACCATCTGGCCGCGCGGAACCTGCGCACGATGAAGGAGGGCGATCTCGCTTTTTTCTACCACTCCAATATCGGGCTGGAGATCGTGGGCGTGATCACCATCAGCAAGGGCGGCATCACCGATCCGACCGATCCGCAGGGCAAGTGGGCCGCGGTCAAGGTCAAGCCGGTCGAAAAGCTGAAGCGCCCGGTCACGCTCAAGCAGATCAAGGCAACGCCGGAACTGGCCGACATGGACCTGATCCGGCAATCGCGCCTGTCGGTGTCGGCGGTGAAGCCGGACGAATGGGCGCGGATCATCGCCATGTCGGAAGCCGCCACCGCATAACTGTCCCGCTCCGGCACTGTGCCAAAAAGCGACGCGGAACCGGGGATCACAGTGGTGAACAAGGCGTTAAAGCGGCGTCATGGAAACGTCGCTTCGCCCCCAGTTCGGTCTTCGCAAAACATCCGGTCATCCGTTTCGGCGACGCCTGCCGGCGCGGGTGCTCCGCGCGCTGCCGGTATTCGAGCCGGAAGTGCTGGAAGCGATGCGCCGCGCCGAGCTGCGCTCGAAGCCCGTCGATCCGCGCCATATCACCCGGCAGGACGTCAAGGACTTCCTGATCGCCTATTGCGCCTGCTTCGTCGCCATCATGGCCTGGATCGCCTGAACGGGCGGATTGCCGCGCCTCAGGCCGGGGAAGCCTCGTCGGCGCATGCGCGTTCGGCGCTGTAGAGCAACTGGCCCAGCCAGGCGGATACCAGACACATCGCCGCGCCCAGCAGCAACTGGTCGATCAGCGCCACCTTGGCCGCGCTGAGGCCCGCCGCCAGCGCGGCGCCCACCACCATCGCGCCGGAATTGACGATGTTGTTGGCTGCGATCGTGCGCGCGGTTTCCGACTTGTCGACCACGGTGGTGAGAAACGCATAGAGCGGCACCACGAACATGCCGCCGGCCACCGCGATGCCGAGCAGCGAAAGCAGCAGCGGCACGGCCATGGGATGATGGACGAAGGTGCCCACGTTCATCAGCAGCCCGTCCTCGGGCGGCGTCCAGGCCCGGCAGACGAAGTGGAAGGCCACGATGAACAGGCCCATCGCGATCACCGACCACGGCGAATAGCGGGCCGATACCGTGCCCTTGAGCAGCGCGTTGATCGAGACCGAGCCGATGGCGACGCCGATCGAGAACACCACCAGGAACAGGCTGGCCACTTCCTTGCTGGCGCTGAGCACGTTCTTGGCGAGCGGCGGGAACTGGATGAACAGCACCGCGCCGATCGTCCAGAAGAAGCTGATCGCCATGATCGCCAGAAACACGCGCCGGTGCCGGGTGGTGTTGCGGATCAGCGTGATCGAGGAACGCCAGATGTGGTAGTCGAGCGGCTGCGCGGCGGTGAGCGGCTCCGCCGGGGGAACCTGCCGCCCTGCCAGATAGCCGATCATGGCGGTGACGATCACGCCGCCCGCGGCCCATTCGACCGGAATCCATCCCGCCAGGATCGTGCCTGCCAGGATCGCCAGATAGGTGCCCGCCTCGACCAGCCCGGTGCCGGCCAGCACTTCGTTGGCGTGGAGGTGCTGCGGCAGAATCGCGTACTTGATCGGGCCGAAGAAGGTGGAATGCACTCCCATGGCCAGCAGCGCGGCCAGCATCAGCGGAATGGCGGCGGTGTGGATGGCGATGCCCTTCCACGCCAGCGCCAGGCCGGCGCCACCCGCCAGCATGATCAGGATCTCGCAGAACTTGATGATGCGGATGATCCGCGCCTTGTCGCGCATGTCGGCGAGCTGACCGGCCAGCGCCGAAAGCAGGAAGAACGGCAGGATGAACAGCGCCGAGGCTATCGCGGAGAAGCGCGCCTCTTCGGCTTCGGAGTTGTAGATGCTGTAAACCACGTACAGCACCATCGCATTCTTGAAGAGATTATCGTTGAACGCGCCCAGCAACTGCGTGACGAACAAGGGCAGAAAACGGCGCGTATGAATGAGATGCGTCGATGTCGTCATACTTTCTGGCCAAGCATCCCCGTTCGCCGCAGACCCTTACCGCCATGACCGGCACGGGCAAGGGGCAAACGCACGTTTCGCACAGGCCGGAGGCGATTCCGGCATGGGCGGCCATGCGGGTGTCCCGTTGCGGGCCAGGCCTCGTTGCAGTTTCGCGTGATGTTTCCGTGACGGCAGAAAATTCCGGACGGGAGGTTTCGCGTTACGGCAGAGCATCGTATGGCAGGGTCGATGCTGACGCTGCCCAACATCCTGACGCTGTCGCGCATTGTCACCGTTCCGGTGCTCGCCGCGCTGTTGTGGTTCCCCCACTGGCCGCTCGGTTACGGGATCGGTTTCGCGGTCTATTGCCTGATGGGAATCACCGACTATTTCGACGGCTATCTGGCGCGGGCGCAAGGCGCGGTGTCGAAGCTCGGCATCTTCCTCGATCCGATCGCGGACAAGATCATGGTTGCGGCGGTCATCCTCGTGCTGACCGCGCAGGGCGTGCTGACTGGGCCTTATGTGGGCGACATGCACGTGATCGCGGGGCTGGTTATCCTGCTGCGCGAGATCGCCGTGTCGGGCCTGCGCGAGTTCCTGGGCGGCATCCAGGTCTCGGTGCCGGTGTCCAAGCTCGCCAAATGGAAGACGACGTTCCAGATGGTGTCGCTGGGGGCACTGATCCTGGGCGGCGCGCTGCCGGGCTGGACGGCGACGCTGGGCGGCTTCACTTTCAACCTGCCGCACACCGTGGGGCTCACCACGCTGTGGGGCGCGGCCGCGCTGACGCTGGTGACCGGGTGGGATTATCTGCGGGTGGGCCTCAAGCACATGGACTGACGCTGGCCAGCCGGCATCGTTTCAGCCGGCCCGCAGCTCCTGCGCCAGCAGCCTGAACTCTTCGCCCCGCGGCGAATTCTTGCGCCAGACCAGCGCGATCTCGCGCCAGGCATGGTTGGCCTGTAGCGGGCGCGCGACGATGTCGGTATCGTGAAGAATGCCCGCCTCGACCGCCATTTCGGGCAGCATGGTCAGGCCCAGCCCGTTATCGACCATCTGCACCAGGGTGTGCAGCGACGTGCCGATCATCGTCGCGCTGGCGCGCAGTTCCGGGCGGTTGCACGCGGCCAGCGCGTGTTCCTTCAGGCAGTGCCCGTCTTCCAGCAGCAGCAGGCGATTCTCGTCGATGATGCTGGGCGGAACGCTGGCCGGCGGATCGCGCGGATCGTCCTTGGGGAAGGCGACATAGAGCCGGTCGTTGAACAGATGCTCCGATTCCACTTCGCCGGTGGGGAAGGGCAGGGCCAGCAGCACGCAGTCCGCGCGCCCGTGGTGGAGCGATTCGATCGCCGCCGCGCTTGGCTCCTCGCGCAGGAACAGGCGCAGTTGCGGACGTTCCTTGCGCAGGCGCGGCAGGATGCGCGGCAGCAGGAACGGCGCGATCGTGGGAATCACGCTCATGCGCAGTTCGCCGGCCAGCGGCGCGCCGTGCGACTGGACGAGTTCGGACAGCTCCTCCGCCTCGCGCAGCAGCCGGTGCGCCTTGGCGACGACCTGGTTGCCCAGCGGCGTGAAGCGGACGACGCGGCGGGTGCGTTCGACCAGCGTCACGCCCAGCAGCGTTTCCAGTTCGCGCAAGCCCGCCGACAGCGTGGACTGCGAGACGAAGCACGCATCCGCCGCGCGGCCGAAGTGGCCGTGTTCGTGCAGGGCGACGAGATACTGGAGCTGCTTGAGCGTGGGCAGGTAGGTGGACATGCGCTCAATCGATATGCGCGACCGGCTCGGCCGTGCTGCCGCCGCCGATGTCGTCGATGTGCGCCATCTTGAGCTTGCCGCCCACGACCGCGAAGGCCAGCTTGCCCTCGACGAGATCGAGCGCGTCGCGCCCGAACTGTTCGAAGCGCCATCCTTCCAGGATCGGCAGGTTGCGCCGCTGCCCGGCGGCCAGCGCCTCCAGATCGTCGCTGCGCGCCAGCAGGCGGGCGGCGATGTCGATCTCGCGGCTGCGGATCTTGAGTAGCAGCTTGAGCAGGTCGGCCACCAGTGCGCCTTCCTTGCCCAGCGGCGCGCCGCGCGGCGCCTTGGGCGGCATTTCGGCTTCGGTCAGCGGCTTCGCCTCGGCGAGCGTTTGCATCAGGCGGCGGCCGATCTCGTTGTCCTTCCATCCGCTCGAAAGCCCGCGCACCTTGGCGAGTTCGTGCTGTTCGCGCGGGGGGTGGCTGGCGATGTCGGCCAGCGTTTCATCGCGCATGATGCGGCCGCGCGGAATGTTCTTGTCCATCGCCTCGGCCTCGCGCCAGGCGGCGATGGCGCGCATGCGGCCCAGCACGGCGGGATTGCGGCTGGGTGGGCGGATTTTCTGCCACACGGTCTGCGGATCGGATTTGTAGTTGGCCGGGTCCGCCAGCTTTTCCATCTCGATGTCGAGCCATTCGCCGCGCCCGGTCTTGATGAGGCGCTTGAGCAGCTTGGGAAAAATCTTCGACAGGTGCGTCACGTCGCCGATCGCGTATTCGATCTGCCGTTCGGTGAGCGGCCGGCGCGACCAGTCGGTGAAGCGCGCGCCCTTGTCGATCGACAGGCCCAGCCAGCTTTCGACGAGGTTGGAATAGCCGATCTGTTCCGATTGGCTCACCGCCATCATCGCGATCTGCGTGTCGAAGATCGGGTGCGGGGTCTTGCCGGTGAGGTTGTAGATGATCTCCACGTCCTGCCCGCCGGCGTGGAAGACCTTGAGCACGTCCTCATTGTCCACCAGCAGGTCGAGCAGCGGGGAAAGGTCGATTCCCGGCGCCAGCGGATCGACCGCGGCGGCTTCCTCGGTATTGGCGATCTGCACCAGGCAGAGTTCGGGCCAATAGGTGTTCTCGCGCATGAATTCCGTGTCGACGGTGACGAAATCGGACTTCGCGAGGCGTTCGCACAAGGCGGCGAGAGCGTCGGTGGTGGTGATCAGCGAATGTATCTTCATCGATCTTTTCTTTTTGGCCCCGTCCCCTTCGGGGGCCTGTGGATGGACCCGTGCGGGTCCTCGGCTTGACAAAATGACGGCTATCGCCTGTTAGCCGCGCATATCCCCCTGCCTTATTGCAGACCGATTGGAAAGACCTTCGATGCACCTTTACCGTTCCCATACCTGCGGCGCCCTCTCGCGCGAGCATGTCGGCCAGGTGGTTCGCCTTTCCGGCTGGGTCCATCGCAAGCGCGATCACGGCGGCGTGCTGTTCGTTGATCTGCGCGATCACTACGGCATGACCCAGATCGTCGCCGATGCCGACAGCGCGGCGCTGCCGCTGCTGGAAGGGCTGCGCGTGGAAAGCGTGGTGACGATCGACGGCGAAGTGAAGGCGCGCGCCGAAGGCACCGTCAACGCGAACCTGCCGACCGGCGAGATCGAGGTCTTCGCCCGGTCCGCCACGGTGCTGTCGGCGGCGGAGGAGCTGCCGATGCCGGTAGCCGGCGAGCAGGAATACCCGGAGGACATCCGCCTCAAGTTCCGCTTCCTCGACTTGCGCCGCGAAACGCTGCACGCCAACATCGTCAAGCGCACGAAGGTCATTTCGGACATGCGGCGGCGCATGGAAGCCGCCGGCTTCACCGAATATTCGACGCCGATCCTCACCGCGTCCAGCCCCGAAGGCGCGCGCGACTTCCTGGTGCCGAGCCGCATCCATCCCGGCAAGTTCTATGCGCTGCCGCAGGCGCCGCAGCAATATAAGCAGCTGCTGATGGTGGCGGGCTTCGACCGCTATTTCCAGATCGCCCCGTGCTTCCGCGACGAGGATCCGCGCGCCGACCGTCTGCCTGGCGAGTTCTACCAGCTCGACCTGGAAATGAGCTTCGTGACGCAGGAGGAAGTCTGGGAGACGATGGAGCCGGTGATCGGCGGCGTGTTCGAGGCGTTCGCGGAAGGGCGCCCGGTCACCCCGATCGGCCAGTTCCCGCGCATCCCCTACAGCGAGGCCATGCTTAAGTACGGTTCGGACAAGCCGGACCTGCGCAACCCGCTGATCATCACCGACGTTTCCGCGCACTTCACGCAGTCCGGGTTCGGCCTGTTCGAGAAGATCGTGGGCACGGGCGGCGTGGTCCGCGCCATTCCGGCGCCGGGCACGGCCGACAAGAGCCGCAAGTTCTTCGACGACATGAACGACTGGGCGCGCGGCGAAGGCTTCGCGGGGCTTGGCTACGTCACCCGCAAGGGCGGCGAGTTTGGTGGTCCGATCGCCAAGAATCACGGCACGGAAGGCATGGAGAAGCTCTACGCCGAACTCGGCCTGGGGGCGGATGACGGCCTGTTCTTCGCGGCTGGCAAGGAAGACCAGGCGGCCAAGCTCGCGGGCCTGGCCCGCAACCGCGTGGGCGAACAGCTCGGCCTGATCGACAAGGACCGGTTCGACCTGTGCTGGATCGTCGATTTCCCGTTCTACGAATGGGACGAGGAGAACAAGAAGGTTGAGTTTAGCCACAACCCGTTCTCGATGCCGCAGGGCGGGCTTGAGGCGCTGAACACGCAGGACCCGCTGACGATCAACGCCTTCCAGTACGATCTCGTGTGCAACGGCTACGAGATCGCGTCCGGCTCGATCCGCAACCAGTCGCCCGAGACCATGGTCAAGGCGTTCGAGCTGGTGGGCCTGTCGAAGGAGGACGTCGAGGAGCGTTTCGGCGGGCTTTACCGCGCGTTCCAGTATGGTGCGCCGCCGCACGGGGGCATGGCTGCCGGCGTGGATCGCATCGTCATGCTGATCTGCGGCGTGCAGAACCTGCGCGAAATCTCGCTGTTCCCGATGAACCAGCGCGCGGAGGACCTGCTGATGGGCGCGCCTTCGCCGGCGGGCCTCAAGCAGCTGCGCGAACTGCATGTCCGCGTGGTGGAACCGTCAAAGGGATGACGATGGCCCGTGGGGTGCTTGCGGCATCGCCGTTCACGCCCTACTTGCCAGCCAGCATTCCGCACATTAGGGCGAAAGCCGAAACAAAAGCCAACCGCTTTCCTTCGAAGGGGCATTTATGAGCGATACCGCCGACCGCGTTAAGAAGATCGTTGTCGAGCACCTCGGCGTCGAGGCCGACAAGGTCACCGAAGACGCCAGCTTCATCGACGACCTGGGCGCTGATTCGCTCGACATCGTCGAGCTGGTCATGGCCTTCGAGGAAGAATTTGGCGTCGAGATCCCCGACGACGCGGCGGAGAAGATCTCCACCGTTTCTGACGCGATCAAGTACATCGACGAAAACAAGGGCTGATCAGGCTCTTACAGATTATCCCCGTCTGCCCTGCGCTTGTCGAAGGGCTGTCCTTTTTCCCGGACTCCCGGCCGGAAAGTGAAGGACGGGGCCTCGACAGGCTCAGCCCGCAAGGGGTCTGGGCCTGTTGTGCTTGAAAGTGCCCGGCCAGCGATGGGCCGGGGCGCGAATGGAAGTTTCGGAGAATATCATGCGTCGTGTGGTCGTAACCGGACTGGGCCTCGTCACTCCGCTCGGAGCCGACGTCGAAACCGTGTGGAAAAACCTGCTGGCCGGAAAATCCGGCGCGGGGCCGATCACGAAGTTCGACACGACCGGCCAGAAGTGCCTGATCGCCTGCGAAGTGAAGCCGGCGGACCATGAATATGGCTTCGATCCGGGCAAGCGCGTCGATCACAAGATCCAGCGCCAAGTCGATCCGTTCATCGTCTATGGCATCGATGCCGCCGGGCAGGCGCTGGAAGACGCCGGCCTTGCCGATATGGATGACGATCTGAAGCTGCGCACCGGCTGCTCGATCGGTTCGGGCATCGGCGGCTTGCCGGGCATCGAAAGCGAATCGATCGTCCTGCACGAGAAGGGGCCGGGCCGGGTTTCCCCGCACTTCGTGCATGGCCGCCTGATCAACCTGATCTCGGGCCAGGTGTCGATCAAGTACGGCCTGATGGGGCCGAACCACGCCGTTGTCACCGCCTGCTCCACCGGCGCTCATTCGATCGGCGATGCTGCGCGGATGATCAAGGACGGCGATGCCGACGTGATGCTGGCGGGTGGTGCGGAAAGCACGATCAACCCGCTGGGCGTGGCCGGCTTCGCGCAGGCGCGCGCGCTCAACTGCAGCTACAACGACCGCCCCGAGCAGGCCAGCCGCCCCTATGACAAGGACCGCGACGGCTTCGTGATGGGCGAGGGCGCGGGCGTGGTGGTGCTGGAAGAGTACGAGCACGCCAAGGCGCGCGGCGCGAAGATCTATGCCGAAGTCGTCGGCTATGGCCTGTCGGGCGACGCCTACCACGTCACCGCGCCGCATCCGGAAGGCAAGGGCGCCGAACTCGCCATGCGCATGGCGCTGCGCAAGGCCGGCATGGAGCCGGGCGACATCGACTATGTCAACGCCCATGGCACGTCGACGATGGCCGACACGATCGAACTCGGTGCGGTCAAGCGCGTGCTGGGCAATGACTTGGGCGGCGCTTCGATGAGCAGCACCAAGTCCGCCATCGGCCACCTGCTGGGCGGTGCCGGCGCGGTGGAAGCGATTTTCTGCATCCTCGCCATTCGCGACCAGATCGTGCCGCCGACGCTGAACCTCGACAATCCCGACGAGGGGACCGAGGGTGTGGACCTGGTGCCGCACCATGCCAAGAAGCGCACCGTGCGCGCCGCGCTCAACAACAGCTTCGGGTTCGGTGGCACCAATGCCAGCCTGATCGTGAAAGCGGTCTGAGCAGGCGTCGGCGTGGCGTCCGCGGCAAAGCAGGAAGCTGGGCCGGGAGCCGGAAGATGATGTTTCGCGGCAAGGCATGGCTGCTGGCGCTGGCGGCGGCGATGGTGCTGCTGCTGGCCGTGGGCCGTTTTTTCTACACGTGGTACGGCCCCGGTCCCCTGGCCAAGGACACGACCTTCGTCGTGCCCGATGGCGTCGCGCTGTGGAGCATCTCGGCCAAGCTGGAGAAGGAAGGGGCGATCCCGTCGGCCTCGTCGTTCCGGGCGCATGCCAAGCTGTTCGGCAGCGACGAGCCGATCAAGGCCGGCGAATTTCTGCTGCCGCGCCATGCCAGCGCTTCGGAAATCCTCAAGATCTTGCAGGGCGCCGAAGGCACCATCCGCCGGATGGTGACCGTGCCCGAAGGGTTGCCGTCGATTATGGTCTATGAGCGGCTGATGAACCAGCCGCTGCTGACGGGCAAGGTCGCGGTGCCGGATGAGGGCTCGGTCCTGCCCGACAGCTACGCCTTCCAGCGCGGCGAAAGCCGCGAGGCGGTGCTGAAGCGGATGCAGGCGGCGATGGACAAGACGCTGGCCGAACTGTGGGCGAAGCGATCACCCGACACGGTGGCCAAGACCCCGCGCGACGCGGTGATCCTTGCCTCGATCGTGGAGAAGGAAACCGGCAAGCCTTCCGAGCGGGGCATGGTGGCCGGGCTCTATTCCAACCGCGTGCGCAAGGGGATGCTGCTGCAGGCGGACCCCACGATCATCTACCCGATCACCAAGGGCAAGCCGCTCGGCCGCCGCATCCGCCAGTCGGAGATCCAGGCGGTCAACGACTACAATACCTACACCATGGTCGGCCTGCCCAAGGGGCCGATCACCAACCCCGGCCGCGCTTCGATCGAGGCGGTGCTGAACCCGGCGAAGACCGAAGCGATCTACATGGTGGCAGACGGTTCGGGTGGGCACGTTTTCGCGTCCACCCTGCAGGAGCACAACGCCAACGTGGCCAAGTGGTTCGCGCTGCGGCGGCAACGTGGAGAGCTTTGACGCGGACGAGGCGGGGGAAGGGGCGCCGGCTGGGCGCGCCCCGCTGATCGTCACCGCCACGTTGCCGCCGGCGGAACACGCGTGGCTCGACAGCCTGCGGCGTGCCCATTTTCCGCCGGAGCGCAATGTCCTGACTGCGCACGTCACGCTGTTTCACGCGCTTCCGCCTTTTGCAGAGGAGGAAGCCCGGGCCTTGCTGGCGCGCGTCTGCGCGGACCATGCGCCGCCAGAGGCCCGGCTTTCCGGCGTGATGGACCTGGGCAAGGGCACGGCCTTTGCCATCGAGTGTGCGCCGCTGCTGGCGCTGCGGGACGACATCGCCGAGCATTTCCACGGCCTGCTGACCGCGCAGGACAGCCATCGCCCCCGACTGCACGTCACCGTCCAGAACAAGGTCGAACGCGTGGCCGCGCGCGCTTTGCAGGCCACGCTGGAGGCGGACTTCCGCCCGCGCGCGTTCCGCTTCGCCGGGCTGGCGCTGCACCGTTATATGGGTGGCCCCTGGCAGGACGTCGCGCGGTGGTCGTTCCGCGGGCGGGGCGGCTGAACCCCGCTCCAAAGCCCGGCGGAGAAACTTTCCCCGACCCGTGTTTCCCCTGTTGACCCCGCGCGGCTCCCCGCCTAAGAGCGCGGCCTGCCTTGCGATCCAGCGCGATCGCGCCATGGGGCGGAGTAGCTCAGCCGGTTAGAGCAGCGGAATCATAATCCGCGTGTCGGGGGTTCGAGTCCCTCCTCCGCTACCAACCCGGATTGTCCACCAGTGACCCACTGAGGCCACTGGCAGACATTTTTCGAGGAAAATCAAATATTTTTCGCGTCCCGTTGCGTACGCCGGCGTCCCGGTGCGACCGGCTGCGGCCACCCACGGCGATTTGGATTGGGGGTATTTTGGGGGTATTTTTCGGCTGTCCCCAAAACAGGCGATACCCCCAGATGGCTTTGAAAGAACTTGAGGTCAAATACGCCACCAAGCGGCAGCGCCCCTACAAGCTGTCCGATGGAGAAGGCCTGCACCTGCTCGTCCAGCCGAACGGATCGAAGCTCTGGCGCCTGAAATACCGCTTCGACGGCAAGGAAAAACTGCTGAGCTTCGGCAAATATCCGACCGTCACGCTGGCGATCGCCCGCGAGAAGCGGACCGAAGCCAAGCGGCTGCTCGATCAGGGTGAGGACCCCGCCGAGGCCAGGAAGCGGGCGAAGAAGCAGAGGGCCGCGCTCAAGCTGTTCGAAGAGATTGCGCGGGCCTGGCACGCCAATCGTATTGAAGGGCTGGACTCGGCCCATGCCCTGCGCGTCATCAACCGGATGGAGCGCGACGTCTTTCCGGTCATCGGGAAGCGTCCGATCACGGAAATCGACCCGCCCGAGATTCTCGAGATGATCCGCGCGGTCGAAGCGCGCGGCGCCCTCGATATCGCCCGTCGCCTCAAGCAGAACGTCAGCCAGATCTATCGCTTCGCGATCGCGAGCGGCTGGGCGACCATCGATCCGACGCTCGGCCTCAACGATGCGCTCAAGCCCAAGCCGCCCGTCAGGCACATGGCGCGCGTGCCGCTCGCGGAGTTTCCGAAGCTGGTGCGAGCGATCTTCGCCTATGACGGCGAGGACACGCCGCGCCGCCGCGAGATCACCCGTGACGCGCTGCTGTTCACCTTGCTCACATGGGTCCGAACCAGCGAAACCCGCTTCGCGGCCAGGGACGAGTTCGAGGATCTCTATGGACCGAACCCGCTATGGCGTCTGTCGCCGGAGCGCATGAAGATGGAACGTGAGCATCTTGTTCCGCTGTCCCGCCAGGCCGCAATGATCGTTCAGCGCCGCTTGCAGGCGACGAACGATGCGTTCCTCTTTCCCGGAGCCAAGCCTGGAAAGTCTATTTCCGAGAACACCATGATCTATGCCTGTTATCGGATGGGGTATCTCCATCGGCAGACGGTACATGGGTTTAGGGGGCTCGGCTCGACCTGGGCGAACGAAGCCGAACGCTACAAGCCGGATTGGATCGAGATGGCGCTCGCTCACGAGGACGAGGATGAGGTGCGCGGCGCTTACAACAGTGCGCTCTATCTCACACCGCGAAGGCGGATGCTCCAAGACTGGGCCGACGTGATCGACGCGGCAACCGCAGTGTCGAATGTCGAGAAGAATCCTATCGAGTTCTCACAATTCATGCGCTGTTCCGCTCCCATCCAGCACCTGCCACCAAGCGACCAGAGACAGCCGTATTGGCAACGCCCCCTTCGGGCGGCTTCGCGATGAGCCTCAAAAGTCAGAACCGCCGATTTAGAGGCGCGGTTTTCTGCCATAGTTGTTAGAAATATCAGCTACTTAGATGCATCCGCGAATAGTAGAATGAACTCCAAGAAACCGTATCTCACTACATCTCATCATAGCTGATTCCCCTTGCAACTCGACAAGGGAAACCGCCGGGACCGCCAATTACGCCGATACATCGTCTGGAAGGGCTCGATTGGGGCGAGCAGAACGCGCGCATCCGTCCCGATGGACGCGCTCAGCGTGACTAATTCAATGAAATATATGGGGTTATTTGCGTCGCCACGAAGCGTCAGCGGTGCAGGCTCATCAGTCCTTAATCAATGAGTGGGAGGAATAGTTCGCCAACAAATTGAATTGGACGATGAGCCCCAAGGCGCGGCAAATGGCGCCAAATCAAAAAATGCCGTGGGGAGGACAGTCATGGTCACAGCCTTTAGGACAAATTTGCTTTGTGCCACCGCGCTATCGATCGCGTGTGCGCTTGCAGTGCCGGCACATGCCCAGGACGCTGCATCGCAGGGCGAAAAGCCCGAGGCGCAGGAAGGTGGCCTTGAGACAATCGTCGTCACGGCGCAGAAGCGCGAACAGAATTTGCAGGATGTTCCAGCCGCCGTTTCCGCCATAGGCGGCGAGACGCTGCGCACGCGCGGCATCACGGAGACCTCAGACTTGATGGGCGCGATCCCCAGCCTGCAAGTCACCACTCCCTATGGTCGCACCCAACCGAATTTCTCGCTGCGCGGGATTTCAGTGGCGAACGAATTTTCCGCCTCCACTGCGTCGCCGGTTGGCGTCTATGTCGATGAAGTCTATCAGAGCTTCCGGGCGAGCCATGGCCTGCAACTCTATGACATCGACCGGGTCGAGGTACTGCGCGGACCGCAAGGAACACTCTACGGTCGCAACACCACGGGTGGCGCGATCAGCTTCTTCACGCGCAAGCCGGATCTGGGAGAGGCCAATGGCTATCTGACCGCCGGCTATGCCAATTACGACACTTTCACGGTGCAGGGCGCCGCTGAAGCGACGCTGGTTCCCGACATCTTGGGCGTCCGCGTCGCCGGTACTTTTGCAAAAGGGGATGGTTGGCAGCGCAATGTACTGCCTGGGAATGAGCGCGACCTAGGGACCACCGATACGATCGGCGGTCGTATCTCGATCCGCTTCCGGCCCGATCCCGATCTCGACATCAATTTGAAGCTCTATGCCGCGAAGGACGATCCATGGGGCACCGCGCCCTATGCAGGTGGTCAACTCGCGGGCGGGCAGGATGCGCTCGGCTATTCGCGTTACGATCCGCAACCTTTCCTAGGCGGGCGGTTGCTGCGTGACAATGAGGTCGCAGTTGATCGGGTAGGTAAGAACATCAGCAAGTCGAAAGGGATAGCCCTCAACATCAAATGGGATGTCAGCGACCAATTCTCCGTCACCTCGATTACCGGCTACGACACCGGCGACTATATCAACAATCCTGATGATTGCGATGGCGGCCCAGCCGATCTCTGCTCGATCGGCTACACGTCGACGAGCAAGAATTTCAACCAGGACCTGCGTTTCAGCTATTCGAACGACCGCCTCGATATCATTGCCGGCCTTTATTATGGCAGGGACAAGGTCAAGACGGTCAACTACCCGGACTTTTTCGGGGCGCTGAGGCCGCTGCTGCTTGGCGCCGGTCTTCCGGGCAGCTACAATAACGCCGCAATCGGAACGCCCGACGCGATCCGCTATATCCCAGCCTTTGCCGCCAATCCGGCGTTGGGGCCTGGCGATGCCGGATTCTGCGACGCGATCGAGATCAATCCCAACGGCTTCCTTGATGCACGCTCGCTGATTGCACTCCAGACCGACATCGCGATCAATAATACGGGCAATGGCGGCATGGGGGGTAGCTTTTCGGCGGGCTGCGCCGGGGCAGGCGCGCCTCCGTTCACCCCGATCCTCGGCGAACAGCGTTTTGACGTGTCGCGCCCCTCGAAGGCGATCTACGGCGACGTAACCTGGAAAGCGACCGAGCGGCTGACCGTGGCGGTGGGTGCACGCTACACCCAGGATAAGGTCAATTACCTTAACGGCAGCACTTTCCTCTATGCGCTCGACGGTACGACGCCGGTTGTCAACCTGATCCCCTACAGCAATCCATACAACCCCAATCTCGCGCCGCTTGAGCAGCGCGAAAAGGCAAACAGGCTAACCGGCCGTATCAATGTCAGCTATGAGTTCGCCGATGATATCATGGGCTATCTCCAGTACAGTCGCGGTTACCGCAGCGGCAGCTTCAACGGGCTTGCCTATCAGGGCGTCAATCAAGTCTATTATATCCAGCCTGAAAAGGTGAATGCATATGAGGCGGGGCTCAAAACCCGGCTGTTCGATCGCCGCGTCCAACTTAACCTCGCGGGCTTCTACTACGAGTATTCGAATCACCAAGTAACGCAGGTGGTCGGCGCTACAACCTTCACGCGCAGCGCCAATGGTCGCCTGTTCGGTGGCGAGGCCGAACTCGCCTGGCAGGTGGCCGATACGTTGCGTTTCGATGCTTCGCTGGGCTATCTCAACAGCAAGTACAAAGGCAATGTGATCGATCCGGCAAACCCGGCCAGCCCGACATTGAACGTCAACGGCAATCCCTTCCCGAACGCGCCGGAGGTTACGTTCCAGGCCGGATTCGACTGGGATATGATCGATGACGGCACCAACAAGCTGACCTTGCGCGGTGATGCGTCCTACATGGGCAAGTACTATTTTGATCCGTTCAAGAATTATGGGCAGACACCGTGCGATACACCCCCAGCGGGATCGAACATAACGCTCGCGGGTAAGGCGATTACATGCGCAAATCCGGGCTACTGGCTCGCCAATGCGCGATTAACCTATGCGCACGACAATATGTCGGTTAGCTTGTGGGCGAAGAATCTGTTCGACAAATATTACTACACCTACGGCCTCAACCTCAACGTGTTCGGCTACGATTATCTGAACCGCGGCATGCCGCGCACTTATGGCGTCGAAGCGACAGTCAAGTTCTGATCGCTGCTGCGACGGGGGCGGCGGGCATCCTCTCCCGCCCGCTGCCCCCGATTTTTTCGACCTGACTTTCAGACCGAGGAGTATCCATGATGCGTTCCACCGGCAACGGTCCCTCATTCATCGGCACGGCGTACAGAATCGAGCGCGCTGTGATCACTGAGATCGGCGCAGCTGAAAGCACCGCCCAGGCGAGCAGCGCCGAGCGGCCAGCGCGCCTCCGGACGATTTAACGTGGATGCGTCTCGGAACAGAACTGAGCTGGAACGAATTTTCGCGACCCAACGCGAAGGGACGCGTGAGCAGGTTTCGCGCAGCTACGAAGAACGCATGGACCTGCTCGGGCGCCTTGGCCGGATATTTGAGCAGCACAGAGACGAATTGGTCGATGCCGTTGCCGCCGATTTCGGCATTCGATCCCGCTACGAGACTATCCTGCTCGACCTGATGCTTGGCATATCGGAAATTAAATTTGCGCGCCGCAATCTGAAGACGTGGCTGAGGCCGCGGCGGGTGAAGACTGACATCTTCGGCCTTCCCGGTTCATCGCGCCTGGTCCCCCAGCCCCTAGGTGTGGTGGGCGTTCTCGGCACGTGGAACTATCCGCTCGGCACCATATTCGTTGGCGCGGCCGGTGCATTGGCGGCCGGCAACCGCGTGATCGCAAAGCCGAGCGAAGTTTCCGCCAACGCCGCCGAAGCCAGCGAGCGGCTTGTGCGCCGGTATTTCGCCGAAGAGGAATTCGCGATTGTCCAGGGCGGGCCCGACATGGCACAGGCGATGACGGCCCTACCTTTCGACCATATTCTCTTCACCGGTTCACCCGCGGTTGGCCGCAAAGTCTATGAAGCGGCGGCTGCCAACCTTACACCTGTTACTCTGGAACTTGGCGGCAAATGCCCTGCCATCGTGGGCAAGGGTGCATCGCTTGCACAAGTCTGTGAAAGCTTAGTGTTCGGCAAGCTGCTCAACGCCGGCCAGACCTGCATCGCCGCTGACTATGCCTTCGTCCATGTCGATCAGATGGAAAGCTTCGTCGCCGCACTCCGCGCTCAGGTTGCCAAATGCTACCCCAACGCGGCAAGCAACCCCGATTTCACCAGTATCATCAATGACCGACAGTTCGCGCGGCTCCAAGGTTTGCTCGATGATGCCGAAGCCAAGGGCGCGACGGTGCTCAACCTCTCGGACAACGGCGATGGAACGCTTCCTGAACGGCATCGGATCGTGCCGTTGGCGGTTCTCGACGTTACCGATGACATGGCGATGATGCAGGAGGAGATTTTCGGACCGATCCTGCCGATCATGCCATATCGCTCCGAAGACGAGCTCATTCGCTACGTAAACCGGCATGAGCGCCCGCTGGCGCTCTATTATTTTGGCGACGAAAGTGAGGAACGGCGCAAGATCATTTCCGAAACGCACGCTGGCGGCGTGACTCTCAACGGCACGGTCATGCACGTCTTCCAGCGCCGGCTGCCTTTCGGTGGCATCGGACAGAGCGGCATCGGTGCCTATACCGGCGTCGCCAGTTTCGAGCGCTTCACTCATTACAAGCCGGTGTTCTCTCAGCCGAAACTCAGCCTGCTTGGTCAACTTCTGCCACCCTATTCGAGCAAGACCGAAGGACTACTCAACATCTTCGAAAAGATCCTCTGACGTGGCTGCGGCGGTTGATGCTGGCATGTTGCATGACGCCGGGTCGCCAGCATGGGTCGAATGACAAGGGAAGCAAATGGCTGACTATGTAATTATTGGAGGTGGGTCGTCGGGCGGCGTTATCGCCAGCCGGTTGTCCGAGGACCCCGATGTCACCGTTTGCCTGCTCGAGGCAGGCGGCCCAGGCACCTCGCCGCTTGTGTCCACGCCCGGCGCTTTTGCGGCGCTGATCCAAGACTATCGGATCAATACGCTCAACTGGCGGTTCAACACCGACCCTTCAAAGGCGCTCAACGACCGCCGCCTCTACAATCCGCGCGGGAAGATGCTGGGTGGATCGAGCGGTATGAACGGGATGGTCTATATCCGCGGCGACCGGTCGGATTTCGACCACTGGGCCGAACTCGGCAACGACGGCTGGGGTTACAACGATGTCCTGCCCTATTTCCGCAAGGCTGAGAATAATGAGCGCGGTGAGGATGAGTTTCACGGCTCGTCGGGACCGCTTCACGTATCCAACGGCAAGCGCGAATTCGATGTCTATGATGCTTTCATCGAGGCGGCGACTGGACTGGACCATCAAGCCAATCCGGACTTCAATGGTGCCAGCCAGGAAGGTGTCGGCATCTATCAGTTTACCGTGAAGGACGGGAAGCGCGCCAGCGTGAAGGCGTGTTACCTTGATCCGGTGATGGGCAGGCGCGGCAACCTCCGCGTCGAAGTACATGCCCGCGTCCATCGTATCAGGTTTGAGGGCAACCGCGCGGTGGCAGTCGAGTATTCCCAGGACGGGCAGTTGAAGACGATCCCGTGCGAAAAGGAAGTCATTGTCAGCGGCGGCGCCTATAATTCGCCCCAACTGTTGATGCTTTCCGGTATCGGACCGCGTGATGAGTTGGAGAAGCATGGAATCGAAGTGATTCATGATATTCCCGGTGTCGGCCAGAATCTTCACGACCATCCTGACCTGATGCTGGTCTACCAGTCGAAGAAGCGGCTCGGGATCGCACTCAATGTCGTTGGCGCGCTCAAGACCGTGCGAGACCTATTCCAGTATCTCACGCAAAGGAAAAGCTGGCTGGCATCGCCGCCCACGGCTGCAGGCGGTTTCTTGCGATCCGCGCCGGGGCAGAACCGGGCGGACTGCCAGGTCCATGTCGTGCCGCTCGCCTATCGCGACCATGCGCGCGACTACAAGCTGATGACGAAATGGGGCTATACGATCATTCTCAATATTGGGCGCCCAAAGAGCCGCGGCTGGGTTGCCTTACATGACTCAAACCCCGAATCCGATCCCAAGATTGACCTCAATCTCTTGAGTCATCCCGACGACCTCAAGACGTTGCGCAATGCCTTCCGTGTCGTGCAGGAGATCCTGCATTCGGATCGCATGAAGGCGATGATGAAACGGCCTCTCTATCCTGACCGCTACCTTGAAACTGATGAAGAGATCGACGCCTATATCCGGGCAGAAGCCAATCATGCTTATCATCCGGTGGGAACATGCAAGATGGGCACCGACGAGATGGCGGTGGTCGACAACCGCCTGCGCGTTCACGGCCTCGCAAATATCCGCGTGGCCGATGCCTCGATCATGCCATCAGTCGTCAACGGCAACACCAATGCAACCTGCATCATGATCGGCGAGAAAGCCGCCGACATGATCCGGCACGATAATATGAGCAGCAAGAATAGCATCGCAGAATATTGAATTGGACGATTGGATCAATGCTGCAGACACAGATGCTTACGAAAAGAAGTCCGGAGAGGCCTATCGCATGTCAGTTTATTATGTGTCGACTGCGCCATTGTGGGCGAGCGCCTTAGAGGAGCGCGGCTGATGGACGTCCGTACGCAAATACGTCGCGCCGCACGTTATTTCGCCCAGCAAGAGGCTCTCGTTCACGGCCACAGGCGGTTGACTTTCTCGGAAGCCTGGTTGCGCGGCGTGAAGCTCGCAAATGCTCTTGCGGAGTGCGGCCTTCAACCGGGTGACCGGATTGCTACGCTGGAGAAGAACTCCATCGAGGCCGCCGACATCATACTGGCGGCTGCCATTGGAAACTATACGCGTGTTCCTCTCTATGCGCGCAACCGATGTGAAGCGCACGCCCATATGATCGCGAGTACCGGATCTCGGTTGGCGCTGGTCGATGAGGCATTGGCTTCGGAGTTGGCGGGGCTGGATGCCCAAGCTCCGACGCTTGAGCGGATCATTATCCGCGATCACAACTATGAGAATTGGTTGGCGACAGCCTCGGACCGGGATCCTGATCCCGTCGTCGCGCCGGAGGACTATTGTGTCATCCGCCACACCGGCGGCACGACGGGCAAACCCAAGGGCGTTGCCTATCGGCACCGTTCATGGATGACGATCTCCGCCGCATTTTTCAGCATCGGCCCCCAAGTGGCCCCAGGGGATGCCATTCTGCATGTCGGCCCGTTGTCCCATGCATCGGGCTTCCTGTTCGTGCCGGCCTGGTATTGCGGCGCCCGCAACGTGATGATGGACGGCTTCGATCCAGCGTCCTTTCTTGACACTCTCGAGCAGGAACGGATCAGCCATGCCTTTGTAGCCCCCACCATGCTCAATGCCATAGTGCATCACGACGGGGCATATGGCCGCCACTTTCCGAATTTGAAGTTTCTGCTGAGTGCTTCAGCGCCGATCTCCGAGCCGACGCTTCGCAAGTCGTGCCAGATATTCGGGAATCATGTTCTTCATTCGGGCTATGGACAGACCGAAATCCTGCCCATCGCGTCTATGGGGCCCAACGAGTGGTTCGGCGAATTTGAAGGTTCTGCCCCAATTCGGGCGGTCGGACGTCCCATGAGTGGCGCCGATATCGAAATCCGTAACGAGGACGGAAAGGTGCTGGGACCAAACGAGCCCGGCGAGATCGTCGCACGGTTCGAAAATGGCCAGATGGAGGAATTCTGGAACGATCCGGAGGAAACCGCCCGGCGCATGGAAGATGGCTGGGTCAAAACCGGCGATGTCGGCATGATCGACACAAACGGATTTTTGTATCTGCTCGATCGCAACAACGACATGATCGTGTCAGGCGGCTTCAATATCTATCCCACCGAAATCGAAAACGTAATTGCCGACCATCCCGGTGTACTCGAGGTCGCGGTCTTTGGCGTGCCCCATGAAAAATGGGGTGAAACGCCGCTTGCAATGGTGCGTGTCAAGCCCGGAGCACAAATCACGGAGACCGAGATAATAGATTTGGTGCGCCAGCGTCTGGGCTCCGCAAAAAAGCCAAGCAAGGTCGTTTTTACCGCCGAGCCACTGCCGTTGAGCAATGTCGGAAAGGTGCTTCGTTCAAAGCTTCGAGAGCCCTA